>JAAWSV010000008.1 GCA_022801715.1 Oscillospiraceae bacterium | reverse complement strand
GGCTTTCTGCGTAATGTGATAGCTCAAATAATATTTTTTTGTGGTTGCTGGCTCCGAAAAGCCTTGATATTACAGTGTTCCTATTAAAACACAAGCATAGATATGGTGGTAGATGCTGCTGGTCTGTATGGAGGCTAAATTGGTGATAAACATACTGGTGTGGAAGGGGCTCAGGTCGATGACAAACCGGGGCAGCAGGCCAAAGTGGTCCAGCAGCCGGGCCAGTCCCAGCACCAGCTTGGGCAGCAGGGGGATGGAGAACATGAAAGCGGCGAACTTGTCCGTGTTGTTTTGGTTCACCGGCCGGCTGTTCTCCTCAATCAGGGCGCTGATCTTCTCGTTGATGGTGAACACGTTGTCCCCCGGCTCCAAAAAGACCTTGACAGTCGTTTGAATCCCCTTGCCGTTTGTGTCGCTTTTCAGCATCACAAAGCTGACACAGAAGTGGTTGCGCTGATAGATCCGGCTGTTGACCACAAAGCGGTTGATGTAGGGGTGACGGCGGGCGGACAGATAGTAGGCGGCGATGAGCACCGCCATGCGGCTCAATCGCACCCCCTTCACCCGGCGCACCTCCCGGATGTAGCCCCGGATCGCCTCCTCATCCACATACTCTGTCACATAGTTCTGTGCGTCCACCCGTTTGGGCATGATATAGGGGATGGCCCGCTCAATGGCGGAGAGCCCCTCCCGTACTTTTCGTCCATCTGCTCGCATTGCTGCTCTCCCTCATGCGTTTTTTGAGAAACTGACACATACACCAGATATGGCGCACACTTTTCGCTGTATCGTAAGCCTATGGAAAACAGTATACCGCACTCAGACGAAAAATGCAAATTTATTTGCCCATATGGGGGAATATTTGGACAAAACACTGACATTTCATCCTGCAATTACTGTTGATTATTTGTTCGAGTGTGCTATACTGAACTATGTGAAAGATTCGACAACATTCTATAGAGGAGGAACGATGGATGAAATATGACCGCATTTATAACTTTTCCGCCGGTCCCGCCATCATGCCCGAGCCGGTGCTGGAGGAGATCCGGGACGAGCTGATGAACTGCCGGGGTTCCGGTATGTCTGTGATGGAGATGAGCCACCGCTCCAAGGTCTTTGAGGAGATCATCAAGGAGGCGGAGGCCGACCTCCGGGCGCTGATGGGAATTCCCGAAAACTACAAGGTGCTGTTCATCCAAGGCGGCGCCACCCTTCAGTTTGCCATGATACCTATGAACCTGATGAAAAACGGTGCCGCCGCCTATATTGAGACCGGCGCTTGGTCCAAGAAGGCCCTTCAGGAGGCCGGGAAGTACGGCCGGGTGGATGTCGCCGCCTCCAGCAAGGACAGAAACTACAGCTATATCCCCGACTGCTCCGACCTCCCCATTGCGGAGGATGCGGACTATATCTACATCTGTCAGAACGAGACCATCCACGGCACCACCTACCGCACCCTGCCCAACGCCAAGGGGAAGGTCTTGGTCAGCGATCAGAGCTCCATGTTCCTCTCCCAGCCCTGTCATGTCTCCGAATTCGGCATGATCTACGCCGGGGTACAGAAGAATGTGGGCCCCGCCGGCATGGTCATCGCCATCATTCGGGGGGACCTGATCCGGGAGGATGTGGACGAGAAGGTACCCACCTATCTGCGCTATGCCACCCACGCCGGCAGCGACTCGCTGTACAACACCCCCAACTGCTGGTCCATCTACTGCTGCGGTAAGGTGTTCAAGTACCTCCAGCGCATCGGCGGCCTTACGGAGATGTGCCGCCGGAACGAGGAGAAGGCAAAGGTCCTCTACGACTTCTTAGACAGCTCCAAGCTGTTTAAGGGCACCGTGGAGAAGGAATTTCGCTCCATGATGAACGTCCCCTTTGTCACCGGCGACAAGGACTTGGACGCCAAGGTGGTGGCCTACACCAAGGCCGCCGGCTTTGAGAACCTGAAGGGCCACCGGAGCGTGGGCGGCCTGCGGGCCAGCATCTTCAACGCCATGCCCAAGGAGGGCGTGGAGGCTCTGGTGGACTGCCTCAAGGAGTTCGAGCGCACCCAAGGGTAATCCCTGTGAGATAGAAATCAGAAGCGTCCCCGCTATTACAGCCAGTAAGGAGAGAAAAACGATGCGCATTTTAGTGACCGACGGTATGGACGCCGCCGCTATGGAGGCCCTGCGTGCCAAGGGCCACGAGATTGTAGAGCAGTTCTACGCCCCCGAGGTGTTAGGCGAGGCACTGCGGAACTTTGACGCGGTGGTGGTCCGCAGCGCCACCAAGCTCCGCGCCCCCCAGCTGGATGCCGCTGAGGGCAGCCGGCTGAAGCTGATCCTCCGGGGCGGTGTGGGTCTGGACAACATCGACGTATCCCACGCGGAGAGCTGCGGCTTCACCGTGAAGAATACCCCCAAGGCCTCCTCCCGCTCCGTGGCGGAGCTGGCAATGGGCCATATGTTCTCCTGTGCCCGGTACATCTCCGTGGCCGGCGCCACCATGCGGGAGGGCAAGTGGGAGAAGAAGGCCTATGGCAAGGGCATTGAGCTGGGCGGCAAGACCTTGGGCATCATCGGCTTTGGCCGGATCGGCCAGACCCTTGGGGCTATGGCCAAGGCCATCGGCATGGAGGTGGTGGCACAGGATGTCTACCATGTGGAGGGTATCGAGGCGCGCTTAGGGATGCGCTACGTGGAGCTGGAGGAACTGCTGGCGGTATCCGATTTTATCTCCCTGCACACCCCCGCCATCGACGGCAAGCCCCTGATCAATGCCGAAACCATCGCCAAGATGAAGGACGGCGCGGTGCTGATTAACACCTCCCGGGGCAACAACGTGGATGAGGCCGCCCTGCTGAACGCCCTGAACAGCGGCAAGCTCCGCGCGGCAGGCTTAGATGTCTACGCGGAGGAGCCCCCCATGAACAAAGCCCTCCTCGACCATCCAGCCATCTCCTGTACCCCCCATATCGGCGCCGCTACCAAAGAGGCCCAGAAGCGCATCGGTGCGGAGATTGTTGAGATTATCGAGAGCTTTTCCAAGGTGTAAGGCCCTCCCGCGTCAGCCGCAGACCACAGATCTATACCGCTTAACAAAAAGCTGCGGAGCGCCGCAAGGTGCTTCACAGCTTTTTTGTCACCATAAAATTCCCACTTTTCGCCATTTTCTTCCAGCATAAAAAGCTTTTCCGTCTCAAAAAGAATGAAATTTTTTGGATGCAGGAATTTCATTGTTCATCTCATGGATTTTGCCCGTTAAGGATTTCAGAGCAGTCATAATCCCTCGACAGCGCCAAAGCAATATGTTATAATGTAATATCTCTAAATCCCGGCTGGCCTTCACGCCGGCGCACCGCTTGTTCTGCGGACAAGGTCAGCCGCTTCTCAGAAACCTGTTTCGGCCCCCTGTCCCTGTGGGAACGGGAATCTCCAGCTGTCAAGCGCAGCCTCTTCACCCCTTTGGGGTGCAGGCGGCTGCGTTAAGCAGGCCCAAAACCTTTTTCTTCGGAGGAGCTTTTATGAAATTCCTTGTAAACAAAAAGCTTGCTGCGCGCATCGGTATTATCATGACCGCCATCACCCTGATCGGGATGCTACTGCTCTGGATCATCGTATCCACCAACACCGCCTCCATGGTCAAAAATGATATCACCAACCAGATGACCGACGCGGTGGAATCCAGAGCCGCGATCATCGACGAGTATGTGCTCTCCGCGGAGGAGTATATGACCGCCTTTGCTCTGAGCAGCGAGGTCCGCAACCTTCTTATGGACCCCACCGACCCGGAGCTGTTGGAGAAGGCCCAGAAGTACACGGAGGACTTCGCCGCTGTCAAGGGGGTCTTTGAGGGCCTGTATATCGCCACACCGGCCACCCACGTACTGACCCACACCTCCCAAGGGGCCATCGGTATGACCACCCGAACCGGGGACTCCCTGCGCAGCTTCCAAGATACTATCCTGTCCCAGAAGCAGTTGACCAACTTGGGTATCATGAAATCCCCCGGTACTGGCAGTATGATCCTCTCCATGTACTACCCCATCTTCCAGGGTCAGCGATGCATCGGCTATGTGGGCGCCGGCGTCTACGCCAGCCACCTGATGGACGCCCTGCTGAACTTGGATATCAAGGGCCTGCCCGACAGTGAGTATGTCTTCTTGAATGTGGACACTGGTGTATATCTCTACCACGAGGACGATACCCTTCTGAACACCGAAACCACCGACGAGGGCTATTTGGACATCATCCAGCGTATCCAGGCCGACGGCAGTACCCAAGCCGAAACCTACTCCTACCGGGATGAGGATGGCCAGCGTCAGCTGGTGGTCTACAAGTATCTGAAGGACCGGGGCTGGGTCTTTATGGTCCGGGACAACGCCGCGGAGGTCTACGCCTCTGTAACCATGGTGCGTGTCGTCGTGGGTATTTTGTGTGCGCTGATGGCTGTGGTCACCATTTTGGTCACACTGATGATCCTCCGTCGGGAGGGGCGTGAGCTGATGGTGGTAGAGCGGGCTATAGGCCGCCTTGGGGACTTGGATCTCTCTGAGGACAAAGAGCTGGAGGCATTCTATGGCCGCTCGGATGAGATCGGCATGATTGCCCAGACCACCCACCGGGTCTGCGGCTGTCTGCGGCAGACCATTGACGACGTGGGGCGCATCTTAGGCGAGATCGCGGAGGGCAACCTCACTGTGGATGTGACGCGGAACGCGTCCTACTACATCGGCGACTTCCGTGTCCTGTCTGAGAGTCTGAAGTCCATCCACGCCAACCTGACCAACGTCATCCGGGACATCTCTCAGGTGGCCCGGCAGGTGGACTCCAGCGCCGACGGGGTTTCCACCGGCGCACAGGCCCTGTCGCAGGGCACCTTGGAGCAGGCGGCCTCCATTGACGGTCTGGTCTCCAACGTGACCTCCATCGCCTCCCAGATCCAGACCAGCAGTGTCCGCTGCGGCGACGCCAGCGAACTGGTAGACAAGGCCACCGGCTACGCCGCCGAGGCCGACACCAAGATGGATCAGCTCACAGAGGCCACCCATCGCATCGACCAGTCCTCTGCCCAGATTGTCACCATTGTCAAAACCATTGAGGACATCGCTTTTCAGACCAATATTCTGGCCCTAAACGCCGCTGTGGAGGCCGCCCGTGCCGGGGCCTCGGGCAAGGGCTTCTCCGTGGTGGCGGACGAGGTCAGAAACTTAGCCTCCAAGTCCGCCGAGGCCGCCCAGAATACCAGCGGCCTTATCAGCCGCTCCATCGAGGATGTGAAGTCCGGCACCGAGTCCACCAACTCAGCGGTCTCCGCCATGGAGCTGATTGACGACTGTATCCAGTCCATCAAGACCCTGATGGACGAGATTGCCGCCGCCAGTGTCCAGCAGTCGGAGATGATCGTCCTGGTGGAGAACGGGATCAAGGAGATCTCCGCCGTGGTGCAGACCAACTCCGCCGCCGCAGAGCGCAGCGCCGCCGTCTCCAAGGAGCTGTCCAAGCAGGCGCGGACGCTGAATACACTGATCAGCCGTTTCCACATCTCCTAATCCCATTATCATCACAGACTCCGCCGGGGCGGCAGACACATAAGGTGTCTGCCGCCCTGTTTTTTATGCCAAAATCCCCGTAAATTTAGACAAACGGGGTATCACTGTCTATTGTCTTTTGTACGGTACGGTAGTAAGATGATACACTACCGCCACTCGAGAGTATAAATTTGAAAGGAGCGTTCCGCTTGAACGGCCAACCAGCACAAGCCGCCGAGAAGCAGAGTCCCATAGAACGGGTCGCTGCTTTTATTGTGGATAAGCGCAAGGCATTTTACCTGATTTACATCGGCTTTGCCATCTTCTGTGTGTTTGCGGGGAGCTGGGTGTCGGTGAACGACGATCTCACCAGCTACCTGCCTGACACCACCGAGACCCGCCAAGGACTCACCATTATGGACGACGAGTTTGTCACCTTCGGCACCAGCCGCATCATGGTGGACAACATCTCCTGCGACCAAGCCTTGCGCCTGTCAGAGCAGGTGGAGGAGATCGAAGGGGTAAAGTCCGTGGCCTTCGACGACAGCCCGGACCACTACCAAAACGGCGCGGCCCTGTTTTCCATCACCTACGACGGCACCGCCGAGGACCCAGTGAGCCTGACGGCCTTGGAGGAGGTCAAATCCCTCTTGGAGGGCTACGATGTCTACGTCACCGGTGACACCGGCGACTCCGCCTCCGACAGCTTGGCCGCCGAGATGCAGGTGGTCATGGTCATCGCCGTGGTGATCATCCTCTTGGTGCTGCTCTTCACCTCCCAGACCTATATGGAGATCCCGGTGATGGTTCTCACCTTCGGCATGGCGGCGCTGATGAACAAGGGGACCAACTTCCTCTTCGGGGAGATCTCCTTCATCTCCGACTCCGTGGCCGTGGTGCTCCAACTGGCCCTGGCCATCGACTATGCCATTATCCTCTGCCACCGCTACACCGAGGAGCGGGAGCGCTTGGAGGCCCGGGAGGCCGTGGTGGCCGCCCTGAGCAAGGCCATCCCGGAGATCTCCGGCAGCTCTCTCACCACCATCTCCGGTCTGGGAGCCATGTGCTTCATGCAGTTCGGCATCGGCCGGGACTTGGGCGTAATTTTGATGAAGGCCATCGTGTTGAGCCTTCTCAGCGTGTTCACCCTGATGCCGGGGCTCCTTATGAGCTTCAGCGGCCTCATTGACCGGACCCACCACAAAAACTTCGTCCCCAAGATCACCGCTTGGGGCAAACTGGCCGTTCGCACCCGGTTCATTATGCCCCCGGTGTTTGTGGTGCTGATCATCTTAGGCTTCCTCCTCTCCAACCGCTGCCCCTACGCCTACGGCACCACCGACCTCACCACCATCCGCCAGAACGACGCCCAGATCGCCCAAGTGAAGGTCAACAGCACCTTCGGACAGGTGAACACCTTGGCCGTGCTGGTGCCCCAAGGGGACTATGAGACCGAGGGCCGTCTCCTCCGGGAGCTGGAGCGTCTGGACGAGACGGACACCGTTTTGGGTCTTTCCAACGTGGAGGCCATGGACGGCTACGTCCTCACCGACCGGCTCACCCCCCGGCAGTTCGCGGAGCTCACCGACCTGGACGTGGAGGCCGCCCGCCTGCTCTACTCCGCCTATGCCGTCAGCCATGAGAGCTATGGCCAGCTGGTCAGCGGCGTGGAGAACTACGGCGTGCCCCTGATCGACATGTTCCTCTTCGTCTACGACCAGATGCAGGAGGGCTACCTCACCTTGGACGCCGATATGACCGAGACCATTGAGGACCTGCACACCCAGCTCACTGACGCCCAACTCCAATTAAAGGGTGAAAACTACAGCCGCCTGGTCCTCCAGCTGAACCTCCCCGAGGAGAGCGAGGAGACCTTCGCTTTCTTGGACACCCTCCACTCCATCGTGGGCAAATACTACCCGGAGGGCGCCTATTTAGTGGGCAACTCCACCAGCAACTTCGACCTCTCCACCTCCTTCGGTAACGACAACCTGCTGATCGGTATCCTCACCATCGTGTTCGTCATTCTGGTGCTGATCTTCACCTTTAAATCCTCCGGCCTCCCCGTGCTGCTGATCCTGGTGATCCAAGGCAGCGTCTGGATCAACTTCTCCTTCCCCACCTTACAGCACAGCCCCCTCTTTTTCCTCAGCTACCTGGTGGTCAGCTCCATCCAGATGGGCGCCAACATCGACTACGCCATTGTCATCGCCAACCGGTATGTGGAGCTCAAGCGGGAGATGCCCCTAAAGGACGCGGTGATCGAGTCCCTCAACGAGGCCTTCCCCACCATCATCACCTCCGGCACCATCTTGGCCTCCGCCGGCATCCTGATCGGCTTTCTCTCCTCCAACCCGGCCATCTCCTCCATCGGCGTATGCTTGGGCCGGGGCACTTTGATCTCCATCTTCTTAGTCATGGGCATCCTGCCCCAGATCCTGCTCTTAGGGGATATCATCATTGAGAAGACCTCCTTCACCCTGAAGGCCTGCCTCCCCCTCCAGAGCCAGACCGGCAAGCTGTTTGTGGACGGCCACATCCGGGGTTATGTCTCCGGCATGGTGGACGCCGACTTCACCGGCGTACTCCATGGCACCATCAACGCCGCGGTGGCGGCCGGCGCCATCCAAAAGGAACAAAGCGCCGATCCCCCGCCCCGGATCGAGGGCGACAGCCCCAGAGAGGAGGCCCAGAGCCATGCGTAAACAGCGCCCCATCCGTCCCCTCCCCCTCCTCCTTGCCCTGACGCTGCTCCTCTCCCTTCTGACACCGGCAGCGATGGCCGCGGAGGAGGCACAGACGACGATTTACATCCGCTCCATTGACGATCTGCGGACCCTATCCAAAAGCTGCGCCTTAGACACCTGGTCCTGTGACAAAACCGTGATTTTGGAGCGCGATCTCAACCTGGAGGGCATCGAGTTCACCCCCATCCCCACCTTCGGCGGCCTCTTCCTTGGCGGAAATCACACCATCTCCGGCCTGCGTATCACCGCCGCCGGCTCCAGCATGGGCCTTTTCCGCTACCTCCAGCCCACCGGTGTTATCTCTGACCTGAACGTGGAGGGGACCGTCTCCCCCGCCGGCACCCGCTCCACGGTGGGCGGCATCGTGGGGGACAATGCCGGACGAATCGAGAACTGCACCTTCCGGGGAACCGTCCGGGGAGAGAACGCCGTGGGCGGCATCGCCGGCCGCAACAGCGAGAGCGGGGAGATTTACCGCTGCGAGATGACCTCCGGCGGCCTCAGCGGCAAAAACGCCACCGGCGGCATTGTGGGCCGCAACTTAGGTCTGATCTGCTTCTGCGCCAACTACGCCGGCGTCAACCTCACCGAGGGCAGCACCTCCGTGGACCTCCGCGCCGCCGACGCCGGTACCATCATCGAGGAGCAGGCCGCCGCGGACGACGAAACCTACCACCTTCTCAGCAGCTATTCCGACACCGGCGGCATCGCCGGGTATTCCAGCGGCGAGATTTTCAACAGCACCAACCACGGCGCAGTGGGGTATCCCCACGTGGGCTACAACACCGGCGGCGTGGTGGGCCGCAGCAGCGGCTATGTCTCCAGCTGCACCAACCTTGGTCCGGTCTTGGGCCGCAAGGACGTGGGCGGCATTGCAGGGCAGGCGGAGCCATGTGTACTTATCGACCCGGGCCGGGACACCATCGAAAGCCTGCGCCGGGAGCTGAACACATTGGAGGGCCTTATTAACCGCTCCTTGGACAACGCCGCCCGCACCGGGGACGATATCTCCGACCGTCTCTCCCTCATGGGTGACTACGCCGGCGACGCCAGGGACAGCAGCAATGACATGCTCAACCACCTCACCGACTTCACCGACAACACGGTGGACTTCGCCAACACCCTCCTCTCCGACATCACCGACGCCCTGAACCGCCTCTCCCCCGCCTTGGACGATCTCTCAGAGGCGGGGCGCCGCCTGGAACGCCTCTCCCATCAGCTCAGGGACGCCATGGACGATTTGGAGGACGCCTCAGACATCGGCGCGGACATTCTTCGGGAGCTCAGGGACGCTTTAGGCGGCCTCCAGCGGGCGGGGAACCGCCTTACCCGGTCCGCCGACGCCCTCAATACCGCCGCAGAAGCGCTGGTTTTGAGCACCGTCTCCTACGACACCGGCGCCGCCGGGCAGGCCGCCGGAGAGATCGAGAGCGCCTTGGAGGACCTGAGCGGCGCCTTCTCCGACACCGCCGACGCTGCCGGGGACATGCGGGACGCCCTCCGTCAGGCGGAGGACCTTCCGCAGAAGGACCAGCTTCTCCCCGCCCTGGGGGATGTGGAACAGGCTCTTGATGACATTGCCGGCACGGTGGAGGACATCCCCGTCCCGCCGGACATCACCCTGCCGGACATTCAGGACGGCAAGTTGGATGAGCTCCTTGAAAAGCTCACACAGGCGGGCGAGAGCTTGGAGACCGCCCTCGCCGCCATCCAGAAGGCTCTGAGCCGCACCGACAGCTTCTCCGGCAAGCTGAAGGACGCGTTGGAGAGCCTGCAAAGTGCCGCCTCCACCTCCGCCGCCATAGGCCGGCTGATCCACAGCGCCTTTGACGCCGCCGGCGGCGCAGTGGACCGCCTCATTGGAGACGGACCGGTGCAGTTCACCCCCTTGGGGGAGGACTTTAGAGCCGCCAGCGACAGCCTCTACACCGCCATGGGCGCCCTCTTTGACGAGATGGAGGGCCTGAACAGCGTCATCCAAGATGGGAACCACACCCTCACTGCCGACCTGCGGGCGGTAAACCGCCAGTGCAACGTGGTCTTTGACGTGCTTCTCACCGCCATGGACGATTTGGCGGAGGATGCGGAGCAGGGCTTAGACGCGGTAATCGAGGACACCTCCGAGGAGGACATCGCCGCCACCCGGGCGGGCAAGGTCATCGGCTGCCGCAGCAGCGGCAGTGTGGAGGGCGACAGAAACGTGGGCGGCATCGCGGGAGCTGTGGCCATTGAACTGGAGGTGGACCCGGAGGACGACCTCGCCAGCCGCTTCTCCTTCGGCAGCACCTACGAGACCAAGGCTGTGCTCCAAGACTGCCTGAACTATGCCGCCGTCACCGCCAAGAAGGACTGCGCCGGCGGCATTGCCGGCCGGATGGACTTGGGCACCGCCATCGGCTGCCAGAGCTACGGTCCGGTGGAGAGCACCGGCGGGAACTACACCGGCGGCATCACCGGCTGCGCAGAGGCCTCCATACGGAACTGTTATGCCAAGTGTACCCTCAGCGGGAAGGACTACATCGGCGGCATCGCCGGCTGGGCCACCCGGATGCAAAGCTGCTACACCATCGTCACCATTGGCTCAGGCGACGAGTGCTTAGGGGCCATTGCCGGCGGCGTGGAGGAGGACGGCGTCCTCCGGGACAACTTCTTCGTGGACACGGGGTTAGCCGGTTTAGATGGTGTCAGCTACACCGGACGGGCGGAACCCATCTCCTTTGAGACACTAAAAACCCTGCCGGAGGTCCCCTCGGGCCTTCTCTCCTTCTCTCTGACATGCTTGGCCCAAGGGGAGACCGTGCTCTGTGTTCCCCTCTCCTACGGAAAGAACACCCTAACGCCCCTGCCCCCCGTGCCGGAGGTTCCCGGCTTCTATGGCGCATGGCCGGAGATTGACGTCTCCGATGTCCGCTCCGACCTCACTGTGGAGGCGATATACACCCCTTGGATCACCGTGACCGCCAGCGTGGAGTGCTCCGGGAAGCTGTCCCTGGCCTTGGCGGAGGGCCAGTTTACCGAGGAGGCTGTCCTCCACGTTACAGAAAGCGCCCAGCTCCCGCCTGACGGCGGCGAAAGCTGCTTTGTCTGGGACGTGTCTCTCACCGGCACGGACCTGCCCACCAATGCCGCCGTCCCCCTGCGCCTGCTGAATCCCACCGGAAAAACTGCCGTTCTCTGGCAGTACCGAGACGGGACCTGGCAGGCGGTGGAGGCCCAAGAGAACGGGCGGTACCTCCTTCTTACCATGGAGGGCACCTCCGGCACCTTCTGCCTTCAGCCTAAACCCACAGCTCCTTGGCCCCTCCTGCTGACCCTCTTGGCCGCCATAGCCCTGATCGCCGCCGCGGTAATGGTCATCCGGCGGAAAAAGAAGAGCAGCCGCTCCAAGACAGAGAAGAAAGCCGCCGCTCAAAGCATCTAAACAAAGAGAGCACTGACAGACGCCGCGATGTCTGCCAGTGCTCTCTTTGTGCCTTTCCCCAGACAGATTTTTTGCCAAAGCCTATTCCGCTTGCCGTCCCTTTATGGTATAATAGCTGCCAAGCAGCTATTATACTTTGATTTGAGCCTTTTTCTCGCCCCTTGCGGGGCAATCGAAAAAATGGCTCATTATACCATTTCAGCTTCGCTTCCATGGTATAATAGTTACCAAGCAGCTATTATACTTTGATTCAAGCGTTTTTACCCCATTTTCGGGCAGAGGAGGGACCTTTTTGGCGGACTTTACACACTTCAACGACCAAGGCCGGGCGCGAATGGTGGACGTGGGCGAAAAAGCTCCCACCCGCCGCACTGCCGTCGCAGGGGTCCGGGTGCTCCTGAACCGGGACACCTTCCAGCTGATCCGCAGCGGCGGGATGAAAAAGGGAGATGTGCTCACCACCGCCCAGATCGCCGGCATCATGGGAGCCAAGCGCACCGCCGAACTGATCCCCATGTGCCACCCGGTGGCGGTGGACGGCATCGACCTGACACTGACCCTGGATGAGGCGCGCTGCTGTGTGGATATCCGCTCGGAGGTCCGCTGTCAGGGCCGCACCGGGGTGGAGATGGAGGCGCTGACGGCGGCAGCCACCGCGGCGCTGACGGTGTACGACATGTGCAAGGCGGTACAGCGGGACATGGTGATTACGGATCTGCGCCTGCTTGAAAAGACAGGCGGGGTCCACGGGGACTTTCAAAGGGAGGACGAACCATGAGCTACACAGCGGCGGTACTGACCATCAGCGACAAGGGGGCCCGAGGGGAGCGGACCGACACCAGCGGCCCCGCCCTCGTCCGGATGCTCCAAGACGACGGCTGGGAGGTGACGGACACCGCCATCCTCCCCGACGAACAGCAGCAGATTCAGGAGGCTCTGATCCGCTGTGCGGACGAGAAGCGGGTGAACCTGATCCTCACCACCGGCGGTACCGGCTTCTCCCCCCGGGACGTGACGCCGGAGGCCACCTTGGCGGTGGTGGAGCGGGAGACCCGGGGTATCCCGGAGGCCATGCGCGCGGAGAGCATGAAGATCACCCCCCGGGGCTGCCTCTCCCGCAGCGCGGCGGGCATCCGGGGCCGGACGCTGATCGTGAACCTCCCCGGCAGTGAGAAGGCCGCCCGGGAGAACCTGTCGGCGGTGCTGGGGTCCATCCGCCACGGCATCGACATGCTCCTCTCCGCCGGTTCGGCGGACTGCGCCGTCCCCCACGGCCACGTCCACAAAAAGGCGCCCCCCTCCATGGACCAGTGGCTCCGGGAGGCCAAGGCCGGTCCGGAGGCGGAGAAGATCGGCATGTACCTGACCCACAACGGCGTGGTCCGGACCACACCCCGTGCGGAGGTCCGGGAGGGCGCGCAGACCGGCAGGGCCGTTCGGGCCATGCGCTTCTCCTTCGACAGCGAAAAGGCGGAGACCGCCGCCGAGGAGGCCCGCCGCCTCCCCGGTATCTACCACGTCCGGGTCTGGCTGAACGAGGGTGAGCTCCTGCCGGGGGAGGACATCATGTACGTCCTTATCGGCGGCGACATCCGCCCCCACGTGGTGGACGCGCTGGACTTTCTGGTGGGGAAGCTGAAAACCCAGTGCGTTTCAGAAACAGAGATCTTCTAAATCCCGCATATAGCAAGAGGAGACAAGGAAAACCCCTTGTCTCAGCTTGTCAAAAAACCTTGCGGTTTTTTGACAAGCTGAGGCAAATTTCGGCCGGGGGCCGAAATTTGTCGCTACGGCGGGCTGATTGCACGCGAAAGGAACCCCTCTTGGGTAGTCCCGGTAACGATGTTACCGGGACTACCAGCTTTCGGCCACGGGCCGAAAGCTGTCGCTGCGGCGGGCTGATTGCACGCGAAAGGAACCCCTCTTGGGTTCCTTTCACACTATCCTCCTTACCGCCGTCGAACTTTGCTGGCTTTTTTGACAGCTTGAGGAGACAAGGAAAATCCCTTGTCTCCTCTTTTTGTATCACAAAAGCCTTCCACAGGAGTTTCGCCGCCCACAGGCGGCGAAACAAATTGAAATCATTTTTCCCGGAAACCGCGTTTTCGGGAAAAATACTCTGCGCGAAGCGAGCGTCGCAGGACCTATACCCGACCGCAAGCGGTCAGGTATAGGTCCGAGACGCAGAGCGCAGCGAAACTCCCTCGACTGAAGACCCAGCGAAGCGGTCTTCAGTCGAAACACGCGAGCGCATTCCCCCCATAGAAGTCCAAGAACCGACGAGTCTCCGCCCGCTCCGGCTCATAGAGGACCTTAGACGCCTCGCCGCTCTCCCACAGCTCCCCCCGGCAGAAGAACAGCGCCCGATCCGCCATCCTCCGCGCCTGCTGGAGATCGTGGGTAATCAGCAGCACCGCGCACCCGGTCTCCCGGCGGCAGGCCTCCACCAGCTCCTCGGTGAGCATGGCGGACTCCATATCCATGGAGGCAGTAGGCTCGTCCAAAATCAGCAGGTCGTGGGACCGCATCAGTACCCGCGCCAATGCCATCTTAGCGGTCTCCCCTCCCGAGAGCCGGCTGGCCCGTCTCCCCGACAGCTCCGACAGCCCCAAGGCTCTCATCAGCTCCTCCGCCCGAGCCGCGTCACCGCCGCTGAGCAGCACATTGGCCCGGGTGCTCATCCGGAAAGCGTAGCTCTTCTGGGGCATATACCCCACGTCCACCCCCTCCAGCACACGCACCCCCTGATCCGCCGGCAGCACACCGGCGGCCAAACGGGCAAAGGTGGACTTCCCGCTGCCATTGGCCCCCACGGCGGCGTAGATCTGTCCCGGCTCCAGCGTCAGCTCCGGGAACCGGAGCACTGTGCCGCCCTCAAAAGACTTGGTACACCCGCGCAGCCTCACCGCCCCAACCCCCTTTGCAGCAGTGACACCAAAATGTTGACCACCAAGGACAGCACCATCAGAATCATCCCCAGCGCAATCCCTAAGGAGAAGTTCCCCCGGTTGGTGTACTGCATAATGGCGGTGGTCATCACGTTGGTCTTCCAGGCGATGGCCCCACCCACCATGGACACCGCCCCCACCTCGGCAATGGCCCGGGCGAAGGCCAGCAGGTAGGTGGAGAGGATGGGATAGACGCACTCATTCCCCAGCAGGAGAAAGGTCCGCCCCGCCCCCAAATTCAGCCCCTTGGCGGTCTCCCGCACCGGCTGGGCGATACCGGAGACATAGGTCTCCAAATTCCCCACCACAATAGGGGTAATCAGCAGCACCTGGGCCAGCACCATGATGGGCACTGTGAACAGCAGCTTCCACCCTCCAAAGGGCCCCACCCCGGAGAACAGCAGGTACAGCAGCAGCCCGCAGACCACCGGCGGCATCCCCATCAGCGTCCGGTTGAGGATCACCAGCACCTGCCGCCCCCGGAAACGGCTGGCCCCCAGAAAGATGCCCAGGGGCACCCCGATCAGCAGGGCGATCAGGGAGCTGGTGAGACTGGTCTTTGCCGTCACCAGCAAAATATTCCCCAGCTCCCGGTCACCGCTGAGGATCAGCGCCAGCGCCTTTTGCAGGGCCGTCTGCATGGAGCGTTCCTCCTCTCACTGGGAAGCACTGATTTAGTGGTTCCCATAAAAATCCGGGGCGAAGCGAGTGCTCCGCCCCGGTCCTGTTCCGCTTTAGTTCATAATACCACCGTTGGCCTGGAAGGTCAAGAAGGTGGCCTTATCTGTGAGGATATAGCCGTGCATCTCCTCAGCCATCACAAGGCAGGCGCCCATGCCGGCGTTGGCGGAGGTGTACCAGTCGGTGTAGTCCTTAAAGCTCTCCGCCTCGGCGGTGATATTTAGGCTCTCCGGCCACAGGGACAGCTCCTTGGTGTGGGTGCCGGAGCCGTCGCCCCGGGAGATGAAGGCATACTTCCCCCCGGCGATGGCGGCGAAGGCGTCCAGCACGCTCCCCATCTCCTTCACCCCGGCGGGGTCATCGGAGGGCCCGCAGAGGACGAAGTAGTTGTAGAGGAAGCTGAGCCGCTCACTCTCGAAGCCGGGCAGCACATAGGAGAAGCCGTCGGCGACGAAGGTCTCCTCCTGGCTCTTGGCGTGGACCAGAATCAGGTCGGCGTTGCCGTACTTGGCGGCGGCGATGGCCTTGCCGGTACCGGCGGACTGGATCTCCACAGTGTAGCCGTACTCACTCTCAAACACCGGCAGCAGGTTCCCCAAAAGACCAGAGTCGTTCACCGACGTGGTAGTGGACAGACGGATGGTCTTGGTCTCCTCGGTGGCCTTGGCGATCTCCCCCTCGTACTTGGGCGCGCCGTCCAGCAGGTAGAACAGGCTGTCGCCGAAGTCCGCCTGACCGTAGTCCGCGGCCATCTGCGTCCCCTCGTCGGACAGCAGCCACTGGATCAGGGCCTCAGCCCCGGCGGTATTGATGGCCACGCCGCTGACCGCGTTGCCGTCGGCATCGGTGAAGGGCGCGTCAGGGTTTACCGCCAAGAGGGTGTAGGTGTTGATCATCTTGTCGTCCGCCTCTTTGAGGATCATGGTGTCCACAGTGGGCGTCTCGGGAACGGGCTCAACAGGGGGATTGTTCTGTTCAGTCTGATTGGTGGGTATCTGGTTGTCGGAGGTATTCCCGCCGTCGTTCTTGGCGCAGCCAGTGAGGAGGCTCAGGAGCATCACCAGCGCAAGGACCCATGCAAGTGACTTTTTCATCGTTTCGTTCCTTCTTTCAAAAAACTAACAAGCCCCATCCAACACAAAACAGACCGTGAGGATTCCTCCCGGCCGTCCGCGTTTGGAAAGAGGCTCGTCCACCGCTTTTCAAAACCAATATGTTCTGCATGGGGCATTGCCCTATTCTACCACGATTGACCAGCCTTTTCTATTGCCCAACCTGACAAATCTCCCGCTTCTTTCCCATCAAAAGTGCCAAGAGCGCACGAAAACGCCCCCATGCACCCCGGAAAACTGCCGCACCCCGCAGGGGCGCGCAATGCGCGCCCGTTCTATCGACACCCCGCCGCACGGGGGAAGAACGGGCGCACACTGTGCGCCCCTACAGGGGGTACGGCGAATCTTACTCCCCGAAGGTATGGGCCAATGTGTCGGCCATCCGGGCCTGCCGGCAGGTCCGGCAGAGGTTGTCACGCTCCTGCCCGGACCGCTTCGCCGCGTAGGCCAGCTCCTCAGCGGTACCAATCACCGCGCCGCAGTGCTTGCAGCGGACCAGCTTAAAAATCTTTCCCCAAATGGTCCGGGTATCCGCGGTCTCGATGACCTCGATGGCCCCGGTGGGGCAGACACTGGCGCAGCTGCCGCAGCCGATGCACACGCTGCTTGGCTCGTGGTAGGGGGTGGCAATCTCCTTGGTCACGCCCCGGTTCACCGTGGAGATAGCCCCCACGCTGAGCTCACCGCAGGCCTTCACGCAGAGCCCGCAGAGGACGCACTTACTGCCGTCCACCTTCACAAACCGGTCAATCTCCGGCGCGCCGTACTTCTCACAGAGGGCACGGATCTCCGGGCTCTCCGGGGCCCGCTTCTCCAGCAGGCGGAGGATCATCCCCCGCTGCCGCCGGACCTTGTCACTGTCGGTATAGACCTCACACCCGTGCTCCACCGGGAACAGGCAGGAAACCACAATGCGGCCTCTCCCCCGCTCCACCACCTCCACGATGCAGAGCCGGCAGCAGCCCTGTCCGGCGATGGCGTCATGGTGGCAGAGGGTGGGGATCTCAAAACCGTTCCGCCGGGCCACCTGGAGCAGAAGCTCCCCTTTTTCACACTGGCAGGGAGTCCCATTAATGGTGATCGTCATTGTTCATCCCTCCCCTTGGTCAGCACCGCGCCGAACCGGCAGGCCTCCCGGCAGCTGCCGCAGCGGATGCACTTGGTCTGGTCGATGACATGGGGCTGCTTCACGTCCCCGGACACCGCCCCGGCGGGGCAGGCCCGCTTACAGGCGCCGCAGCCCTTGCAGGCGGCGGGGTCGATGGAGAAGCTCGTCAGGGCCTTGCACACCCCGGCGCCGCACCGGTGCTCCCTGATATGGGCCTCATACTCCTCCCGGAAGTATTTCAGCGTGGTGAGCACCGGATTGGGGGCGGACTTGCCCAGGGCGCAGAGGGAGCTGTCCTGCATGGTCTCCCCCAGCTGCTCCAGAAGGTCCAGATCCTCCATGGTTCCCCGGCCCTCACAGATGTCCGTAAGGATGGCCAGCATCTGCTTCAGCCCCTCCCGGCAGGGGGTACACTTGCCGCAGCTCTCGCCGCAGAGGAAGCTGACGTAGTACCGCGCCACCTCCACCATACAACTGCGGTCATCCATGACGATCATGCCGCCGGAACCCATCATGGCCCCGTACTGCTTCAGGGTATCGAAGTCCACCGGCAGGTCCAGCATACTCTCCGGGATGCACCCGCCGGAAGGTCCGCCGGTCTGGACGGCCTTGAAGGGCCGGTCATTCTGAACGCCGCCGCCGATGTCGTAAATGAGGTGGTGCAGGGTGGCCCCCATGGGCACCTCCACCAGCCCCGTGCGCTTCACCTTGCCCACCAGGGCAAAGACCTTGGTACCCTTGCTGCCCTCGGTGCCCACGCTGGCGTAGTGGGCGCCGCCGTGGGCAATGATGTAGGGGACGTTGGCCAGTGTCTCCACGTTGTTGAGCACCGTGGGGTGGTTCCACAGGCCCCGCTGCACCGACCGGATGTACTTGGCCCTCGGCTCCCCCACCCGTCCCTCGATGGAGGCCATCAGGGCGGTGGACTCGCCGCAGACAAAGGCGCCGCCCCCCCGGACCACCGAGAGGTGGAGCTTCCTGCCGCTGCCCATCATGCTGTCGCCCAAGATGCCCCGCTCCTCAGCGGCGGCAATGGCGGCCCTTACGTTCTGCACCGCCAGGGCGTACTCGTCCCGGATGTAGAGGAACCCCTCCTCCGCGCCGATGGCCAAGGCACAGATGGCCATGCCCTCCAGCACACTGTGGGGGTCGCCCTCCAAAATGGAGCGGTCCATAAAGGCCCCCGGGTCCCCCTCGTCGCCGTTGCAGGCCACGTACTTGGGGGACACGTCGTAGCCCGCCGCTGTGCGCCACTTCTGCCCGGTGGGAAAGCCCGCGCCCCCCCGGCCCCGGAGGCCGGAGGCGTCCATCTCATCCAGAATTTCCTCCGGCGTCATGGTGAGGGCCTTCTTCAGCGCCTCATACCCGCCGGAGGCCAGATAGTCGTCCACATTGGCCGGCTCAATCCTGCCGATGTTCCGGAGGGCGATCTTCTTCTGGGGGGCGTAAAAGGGGTTGTCGCTTTGACTGCGGACCCGCTCCCCCCTGTCATTCCTGTAGAGAAGCCGCTCCACCAGCTCCCCTTTTCCGATGGTTCTCTCCAGGATCTCCGGCACATCCTCCACCTTCACCCGGTAGTAGGAGATATCATCGGGAAAGATGGTCACCAGCGGTCCGTTCTCACAGAAACCGTTGCAGCCGGTACGCTTCACATGGCACTCCACCTGCACCTCGGAGCCGGCGGTAAGCCGCTCAAACTCCGCCGCCACCTTGGCACTGCCGTTGGCCAGGCACCCGGTGCCGCAGCAGACACGAATGGTCCTCACTTTGCCGTCGCCTCCTCCCGATACTTCTCCAGGATGCCAGGAAGCTTCTCCATGGTCATCTTGCCGTAGTAGGTGTCGTCCACCACCATCACCGGCGCCAGAGCACAGGAACCCAAGCAGTTCACCAGCTCCAGGGAGAACAGCCCGTCCTCCGTGGTCTCCTCCGCCTCGATGCCCAACAGCCGGCGGACCGCGTCACAGAGGGTATTGGCCCCCCGGATGTGGCAGGCCGTGCCGTCGCAGAGCTTGATAATATGCTTGCCCTTGGGCTTGAGGCTCAGCGCCTTGTAGAAGGTCGCCATGGAGTAGAGGGAGGATAGGGGACAACTGAGGTACTCAGACAGCGCCTCCATCCCCTCCCGCGGGATATAGTTGTACTGACGCTGCATGTCCTGCATGATGGCTAAACAGTACCGCTGCTCCTGGGGGTACTGCCGCAGGAGCACTTGAATCTCCTCGTGGGATATCTGCATACGCATCACCGCCTTTTCCGTTTTAGCCGCGCTGTCCGCGCGTGCAACACCCCCGCCTTTTTTCTCAAAAACAGCGGGGTTTTTGCCGTTTTTTACGCGTTTTTTGCGGTTTTTTCATTTTTTCAAAAATTGTATCACTTTCTAACACATATTCATCAATTTCGACACATATTGAAGTTGAATAGTTCCGAAATCCCGATAAAGCGAGCCAGACGGCCTCTAACCACCGGCCACCACCGGGAAGATCAGCACGGTGTCGCTGTCCTTCAGCGGCGTGTCCAACCCGTCCAAAAACTCCACCCGCCGGCCATTGACCATGACGATCACCCGCTCCCCCAAGTCCGCGCCATCGGGGGAGAAAAACTCGCCCCGGAACTTGGGGCCGTAGGCCTCGCACAGCGCCTCCCCCAAGCAGCGGAGGGTAGGCGTGCAGGGCCATGGGGTACTCTTGCAGCCGGCGTATTCCGCATCCCGGAGATAGGCAAAGAATTGGACAGTCATGGTACCTCCTATACAACGCACCAAAACCGGAAGCGGTTTTTCACCGCTTCCGGTCTGGTATTTCCAATACTCAGGTGAGGCTAAGCTCCTTCAGCTTCTCCTCGGTGGGAACGCCCTCCTCGGTCCAGCCGCGGGCGGCATAGTACTCCTTGAGCATCTCATGGAGCTCGTTGACCTTGCCCTGAGCGGGACCCTCGGGAAGCTTCTCCCGCAGGAGCCGCGGCGGCAGGGTGTCCTTCTCCACGCCGGCGGCGATGTTGAACTGCTTCTCCAGATTCCAGATCCGCTCACCCTTGAGCAGGATCTCCGCGTCGCTCTCGTCGCTGCCCACAGCCTCCCGGTACATGCCGGCGATCTCGGGCAGTCCGATGCCGAAGGTGGTAAAGAGGCAGATACCCGTGGCATCACACAGGGCGGTGAGATCCTGGAACAGCTTCAGCGTGGCGGGCTTATCCTTGGTCACCAAGGGGTCCATGGCCATGGGGATGCCCAAGACCTCCGGGGAGATCATATAACCGCGGACGTGGCAGCCACCCCGGTTGGAGGTGGCATACTCCAGACCGATGCCCTGAATGGCGCGGCCATCGTAGGCGGGCATCTCCTGCTTCTTGACGCTCATGGAGAGCTCGGGGTGGCCGTACTTCTCCGCCATACGGTAGGACCCAAGGCCCATGATCCTGCCGAAGCCCTCACCCTTGCAGGTAATCTCGGTGGCCTTGACCATGGCCGCGGCGTCACCGAAGCGCAGGGGGAAACCCACCTCGGCCTCGGTGATGGCGCCCATCTCAAAGAGCTCCATGGCACAGGCCACCGTGGCGCCCATGGTGATGGGGTCGATGCCGTACTGGTTGCAGAGGAAGTTGGCGTTGCAGACGGCGCCCAAGTCGCTGACGCCGCAGTCAGCGCCGAAGGACCAGCCGGCCTCGTACTCCGGACCCTCGCCCTTGGACTTGAAGGCCCCGGACTTGATCTCGGTAAGGCGGCCACAGCCGATGGAACAGCCGAAGCACCCCTTGTTGCGGATCAGATGCCTGGCCGTCAGGCTCTCGCCGGAGATATCGTCGGCCTGGGGGAAGAGGGAGCCGTCCCGGCCGTTGTTTACCGGCAGGCCGCCCACACCATTGACGATGTTCACCAGAATCATAGTGCCGAAGGCGGAGAGGCCGGCCCCGGTGACCGGATGGGCCTTCAGGGTATCGCGGGCCTTGGTGCACTCCTCAAAGAACTTCTCTGGCCGGGCCACAAGGACGCTGCCCGTACCCTTTACTGCCACAGCCTTCAGCTTCTTGCTGCCCATCACCGCACCCATACCGCCGCGACCAGCAGCCCGGTGCTTGTCGTTCATGATGCCGGCGAAGAGACACCCGGTCTCTCCGGCGGCGGAGATGCAGGCCACACGGAAGTTGTCGCCGCACTCCTCGTACAGGGCCTCGGTGGTCTCAAACACATCCTTGCCCCACAGGTGGGAGGCGTCCCGCAGCTCCACAGTGCCGTCATTGATGTACAGGTACACCGGCTTATCGGAGATATCCTCGAAGATGATGCCGTCATACCCGGCGTACTTCAGCTCCGGGCCGAAGTGGCCGCCGGAGTTGGCCGCGCCAATGGTGCCGGTGAGGGGGGACTTGGCCACGGCGTTGTAGCGGCCGGAGGAGGTGGCCATGGTGCCGGTGAGAGGGCCGGTCATGAAGATCAGCTTGTTGTCCGGCCCTAAGGCGTCACACTTGGGGTCACACTCGTCGCAGTAGTACTTGGTGCCAAGTCCTCTGGCGCCCACATACTCGTCGGCGTTCTTGGCGTTCAGCGGCTCGGTGCGGATGGAACCGGTCTTTAAGTTCACACGCAAAATGGTGCCAATGTATCCGTTATTCATTCTGCCGCCCCCTCTCCGATCAGGTCCTTATACCGGTCGCTGACGGCTTTGCGCCGCTGGTCCACGGTGTCGGTCTCCACAAACTCGATGGCACCACCGGGGCAGTACCGGGCGCACTTGGGCTCACCGCCGCAGAGGTCGCACTTGAACACCCTCTTCACCGCCGGGTGGTAGGAGATGTTGCCCAAGGGGCAGGCGTTCAGGCACATCTTGCAGCCGATGCACTTGTCATAATTCATGACCATCGCGCCGTTTTCGTCCCGGCTGATGGCGTGCACAGGGCAGACCTTCATGCAGGAGGGATCCTCACACTGTAAGCACATCAGGGGGATGGCCACCGCCGCCTGCTCATACTCAAACACCTTTACATTAGCCAGCTTCGGATTGAACTGGCCGTAGTGTCCGAAGGAGCAGACCAGCTCACAGGTGCGGCAGCCGATACATTTCTCAGGTTTGATCAAGAGTTGTTTCATAAGATTTCTCGGGTCAAAGGACCCAAGCGCCACCTCCTTTGATTAGATTTATGAGAATATTATAAAATTCCCCCGCCTGTCCTGTAAAGCTAAGCAGGGAAATTACTTATTGCTTTTTGGAATGATAGGGGCTATACTGGTGGCAGACAACGGGAGAAATTTAGCTGATTTCCGGCTTTTTTTGTCGAATCAGCACAATTACAGACTGCCTTTCTCGTTGGAACGCCCAATGTGGCTTAGGATTCTCAGGAATAAACAACCGAGGGGAGGGGCTTCCTTTGCAGATCGCGCAGCTTCGCTACTTCACCACCATCGCCCAGTTGGAGAATGTGTCCCAAGCGGCGGAGCTGCTCCACCTGTCCCAGTCCTCCCTGTCCAAGAATCTGGCCCGGCTGGAGGCGGAGGTGGGGGCCCCCCTCTTTGACCGCAGCGGCCGGCGGCTGACTCTCAACGCCGCCGGCCGGCGGCTCTTGGAGTACAGCACCCTGACCCTGCAGGAGCTGGAGTACGCCTTGGACGACATCCGCCTCCTCTCCACCGGGGCGGACTGCCGGATCAAGATCGGCGCGGCGGGGGGCGTGGACCGGCTCACCGGATGCCTCGCCGCCTTCCGTGAGGTTCACCCAGAGGCGGAGTTCGACCTCATGAGCGACATCGAGAGTCTGGAGCACATCGACATCAACGACTATGATATGCTGATCTACCCCGCCGGCGGGCGGTACGAGCGGTTCACCGGCTTCCCGCTGTGTGAGGAACAATACCTTCTGGCCCTCTCCCCCCGCCACCCCTTGGCGGAGAGCCCGGCCGTCCGCCCCAAGGCGCTGGAGGGACAGAGCGTGGTATTCCTCCGGGCGGGGCGGTCCTATGTGGAGTACCCCTTCCGGGTGTGCAGTGCTCTGACCGTGCGCTTTGGCTCCCAGTGCTATGTGGACACAAGGGAGCTCCACCGGCAGCTCATCGCCTCCGGCGTGTGCATCGGCTTCGTCAGCGACAGCGCCGCGGCCTTCTACCAAGGAAACCGGGAGGTGCGGCTGCTGCCCATCCGGGACAAGCGCTTTCAGCGGCTGCTGATGGTCTGCTTCCGGCGGGAGAAGCACCTCTCCGCTCTGGCGAAGGACTTCCGGGATTTCGCCATAGACCACCTCCAGCTACAGCGGCAGAACATCCCAGTCCATCCGGCGCAGGTCTGAGAGGAGGAGCCTGCCCTCCAAAGAAGAGGGCTGTCCGGTGAGGAGCTTTACCGCCTCCGCCGCCTGTATGGCCGCGCAGAAGGCCGGGGTGAAGGGCAGGCTGGCCTTGTCCTCCGGGGCATCCTCCACTGTGCCGGCGGCGTCCTTGGAGGCGTAGAGCCGATGGAGCAGGCCGCTGCCCGGCGGCACCACCGCCGCTTGGACCCACCAGCCCCGGATGGCCCCGTGGACCAAGGGAACACCGGCCTCCGCGCAGGCGTCAGCAAGGAGCAGACGGGCGGGGACGCTGTCCAAGGCGTCCAGCGCCAAGTCCTGCTCCGCCACCAGACCGGCGGCGTTGTCGCCATCTAAAAACGCCTCCACCTCATGGACGGTGACAAAGGGATTGATACGCGCCAGCCGCTCCTTGGCGGCGGCGGCCTTGCTCCTGCCGAGGAGAGCCGGCTCAGAGAGGATCTGACGGTTTAAGTTGGACGGCTCAAACACGTCCCCGTCCACTGCGGTGATCGTTCCCACACCCATACGGCCCAAATACTCGATCAAATAGCCGCCCAAGCCTCCGCAGCCCACTACCACCACCTTGGCGGCGCTCAGGGCCTCCTGCTCCGCCGGCGAGACGGCGGGGATGTTGCGTATGTAGCGTTCCTCCATAGGTCACGTCTCCCTCCCTTTTTGCTCAGTATACCCCGGCTTCGATCCGTTTGCAAGGCCGGTTGTTTTTATGTAGGGCGCGACGACCTCGGCGCGCCGTCCCTTTGATCTCTAATGTACCTTCGGTGAAACCACTGTACCCTGTAGGGGCGCACATTGTGCGCCTGTCCTCCCCCAAATCGGCGGGTGTCGATAGAGCAGACGCACAATCCCCGCAAGGCTGTATTTGTGGGGCGACAGAGCCGCGGCGGTGATACATACATTACACATTACAAGGTTTTGTCTACTCCCATCTATACCCACCCCGGTTTGAAATACTATAAAATGCCTACAACAAGGAGATACCGCCATGCTCACTGTGAAAACACCGGAAGAGGCCCTGACGCTGCTGGAGTCCTCCTTCCCGCCCCGCCCGGAGGGGGAGGCAGTCCCTCTTTCCGCCGCCCGGGGCCGGGTACTCTGCGAGGCCGTCATGGCGTCGGAGTTCGTCCCCGGCTTTGATCGTTCCACCGTGGACGGCTACGCTGTCCGCTCTGCGGACACCTTCGGCTGCTCTGAGGCCATCCCCGCCATCCTCACCGTCCAAGGGGAGATCGCCATGGGTGAGGGAGCCGGTGGGGCGCTTGGTCCCGGCTGCTGCGCTGCGGTGCCCACCGGCGGCGCCATCCCGGAGGGAGCCGACGCGGCGGTGATGGTGGAGTACACCGAGGACTACGGCGACGGCACCGTGGGCATCTGCAAGAGCGCCGCACCGGGGAGCAATCTCATCTTCAAGGGAGACGACGTAAAACCCGGACAGGTGGTGCTGGAGGCCGGACGGCGGCTGGGAGCACAGGACATTGGAGCCTTAGCCGCTATGGGCGTGGGCACAGTAAGCGTGTGCCGGCGGCCGGTGGTAGGCATCCTCTCCACCGGGGACGAGCTTGTACCGGTGGATACTATCCCCGGGCCGGGGCAGGTGCGGGATGTGAACTCCGCCATGCTCTCCGCGCTGGTGGAGGAAGCCGGAACGGAGGCGGTGTCCTTGGGGATCCTGAAGGACGACGAGGACCTGCTGGGCCGGACGCTGGATGAGGCGCTGACCCGCTGTGACGTGATCCTGATCTCCGGCGGCAGCTCCGTGGGGATGAAAGACGCCACCTGCCGCGTGATCGAGAGCCGTGGGACGGTGCTGCTTCACGGGTTGGCCATGAAGCCCGGCAAACCCACGATCTTAGGCGATGTGGAGGGCAGGCCGGTTTTTGGACTGCCGGGGCACCCGGCGGCGGCCTTCTTTGTGGCCCGGCTTCTGGTGCGCCCCCTGCTGCTGCGGCTGACGGGGCAGAGTCTCCGGGGATATACAGTGCCCGCGGTGCTCACCGAGGCCGTCAGTGCCAACCACGGGCGGGCCCAGTACATGGGGGTGTTCCTCTTTGAGGAGGACGGTGTCCGGTACGCAAAACCCATCCGGGGAAAGTCCGGGCTCATCACCGCCTTGGCCGGGTCTGACGGGTGCTTCTGCATCCATCGGGACTGCGAGGGGCTCCCCGCCGGGACTACGGTGCAGGTGTGGCCCTATGGGGTGGAGTGAGAGTTCATGCTACGGGCTTTGGAGGAGAACTTCATTGTAATTTCAGTAATTTCATCGTGTTGTAAGGAGATGCTTTTGGGATGGATCAAAAGCCTTGGTGGAAGAATTTGCAGCCCCTGCGCCTCCGGCCCTGCTGGAGTATAGTTTGGAATAAGCTGGAATCTCTGGAGCCGGATGATTTGACGGAAGATGACCCCGCGTGGCAGTTTACGCTGGTGCAGGACATTCTCTATATGCGGAAGCAGTCCGGCGGGCAGACCGTTGCCATTGACTTGGGGTGGTATCCCGATGGAGACCCTGCCGGGGCCTACAGACTGGAGGCAATTCTGGACGACAACTGGGAGAATCCCATTTTGGAGTGCACCTCCCGGAGTACACGGGAGATTGTGGAAACAATGGAATACTGGTTGTTTGAGTGCCTCCCGTGCAGCCATGAAAAGAGCTTTCGGAGGCGTCACCCCAACAGGAAATGAAAGGCTGTAAATAAATAGATTATTATCCATATTTGATCGTATAAAGAGGTGCTTGCTATGCCGTTTCAGTATCTGACCAACATCCCTTTAGAGGAGGCCCGGGAGACCTACCTCGCCCATCTGCTCTCCCAGGGCTTCACCGCCCCGGCGGTGACCGTCCCTGTGTCCGATGCCTGTGGGCGAATCACCGCCCAAGCGGTGTATGCCGCCATTTGCGCCCCCCACTACCCTGCCAGCGCCATGGACGGCATCGCGCTGTCCGCAGAGCAGACCTTTGGGGCCAGCGAGA
Source organism: Oscillospiraceae bacterium (assembly GCA_022801715.1). Taxonomy (GTDB): domain Bacteria; phylum Bacillota; class Clostridia; order Oscillospirales; family Oscillospiraceae; genus CAJFPI01. The sequence continues at coordinate 44,411 of JAAWSV010000008.1, read as the reverse complement.
CCACGCCGGTGACGCTTTCCCCCGGCCAGTTCACCGTGGTGGACACCGGGGACCCGGTTCCCGAGGACTGCGACGCGGTGGTGATGGTGGAGGACGTGATGTGGCAGGAGGACGGGAGCGCCCGCCTCTATGACGCCGCCGCCCCTTGGCAGCACATCCGGCAGATCGGGGAGGACATCTGCGCCGGGGAGATGATCCTGCCCTCCCACACGGAAGTCTCCCCCGCCGCTGTCGGGGCCATGCTGGCCGCCGGGGTACTGGAAGTGCCGGTGCTCCGCCGCCCCGTGGTGGGGATCATCCCTACCGGGGACGAAATCGTCCCACCCACGGCAAACCCCAAGCCGGGGGACATTGTGGAGTTCAACTCCTCCATCTTCTCCGCCATGCTGCGGCAGTGGGGGGCGGAGCCTAAGACCTTCCCCATCGTGCCGGACAAAAAGGAGGCCCTCCGGGCGGCGCTGGCGGAGGCGCTGGCGGTGTGTGACATCGTGCTGTTGAACGCCGGGTCCTCTGCCGGACGGGAGGACTACTCCGCCGAGGTGATCCGGGAGACGGGGGAGGTGCTGTGCCACGGCATCGCCATCAAGCCCGGCAAGCCCGCCATCCTGGGGGCAAGAGAAAACAAGCCCATCCTCGGAGTGCCCGGCTATCCGGTATCCGGCATCTTCGTGCTGACGGAGCTGCTGAAGCCCCTGTTGGACAGCTGGTTTCACACCGTGCCCCAGACGGAGACAATCCGGCAGGCCACCCTATCCCGGTCGGTGGTATCCGGACTCAAGTATCAGGAGTTCGTCCGGGTACGCTTAGGCGCGGTAAACGGCAGGCTGATGGCCTCCCCCTTGGGCCGGGGCAGCGGCGTGGTGTCCTCCTTCATGAAGGCCGACGGAATCTTAGAGATCCCCCAAGGGGTGGAGGGCTATGAGGTGGGCAGCACCGTGGAGGTGCGGCTGCTCCGCCCGGCGGAGGCGCTGCAAAACACGCTGGTGGCTATCGGCAGCCACGATCCCCTCTTGGACGAGGCGGCGGATCTGCTGCATCTGGCAGACCCCTCCTTCTACATGAGCTCCACCCATGCGGGGTCCATGGGCGGCATCATGGCCGTCCGCCGGGGGGAGACACACATCGCCGGCATCCACCTCCTCAGCGAGGAGGACGGCAGCTACAACACGGCCTTTATCCAAAAATACTTCCCCGCCGGCGGCGTCCGTCTGGTGGAGTGCGTGGGCCGGACGCAGGGACTGATGGTGGCCAAGGGTAACCCCTTGGGGCTTAACGGCATTGAGGACCTGTGCCGGGAGGGTCTGCGATATGTGAACCGCCAAAAGGGCTCCGGCACACGGATTCTAATCGACTACCTCTTAAAAAAACAGGGCATCGACCTGAGGGGCATCTATGGCTACGACCGGGAGGAGTTCACCCACACCTCTGTAGCCGCTCAAATTGCCTCCGGTACCGCCGACGCCGGCATGGGCATCTACTCGGCGGCGAAGCTGTACGGCTTGGACTTCCTGCCCATCTGCATGGAGCAGTACGACCTTCTGATTCCCGACAGTGCCTTTGACACGCCGCCTGTACAGAAGCTGCTGGCGGTGCTGGGCGGCGCGGACTTCCGCCGCCGGCTGGAGACCTTGGGCGGCTATCAGGTGGAGCAGCCGGGCCGGGTGCGGCAGCGGTTCTGAGGGGCCATGGACTACGCGGATGTGGCCGTGGTGGGCGCAGGGGTGCTGGGGTGCTTTGCCGCCCGGGCGCTGACTGCCTACGACCTGCGCATCGCCGTGTTCGAGTCCCGGGAGGACGTGTGTACCGGCATCTCCCGGGCCAACACCGGCATCGTCTACACCGGCTGTGACACCAAGCCGGGGACCCGGAAGGCCCAGCTCTGCGCGGAGGCCAACCGGGACTTTGGGGCGCTGTGTGAGACGCTGGGAGTACGCTTCTCCCGGTGCGGGTCCCTGATGACGGCCTTCGGTCCTCGGGGGGTGGTGCGGCTGGAGAAAAAACTCTCCCAAGGACGCGCCAACGGTGTGCCAGGCCTCCGCCTGCTGACACCGGCGGAGGTGTACCAGCGGGAGCCCCTGCTGGCAAGGGGCGCGACGGCGGCCCTCTACGCCCCCGGCACCGGCACCGTGGACCCTTGGGAGCTGGGGATCGCCGCCTTTGAGAACGCCAGAGCCAACGGTGCGGCGTTCCATTTTTCCGAGGAAATACAGCACATAGAGCGTACCACCGGCGGCTACCGGCTGGAGACATCCCGTCGGACCTGTGCGGTCAGGGCGGTGGTAAACTGCGCCGGCCTCCGCGCCGACGCGGTGCGGGAGCTGGTCAAGGTCCCTACCATTCGCATCTTCCCTGCCGCCGGGGACTATTTAGTGCTGGACCACGACCTATCCGACCTGCTCCGCCACGTGATCTTCCACGAGGGCGAGGCGGGCAAGGGCCTGACCTTGGTGCCCACGGTGGACGGCGCAATCTTGGCCGGCCCCACGGACCGGGAGCCCGGAGAGGACTGGGCGGTGTCGCCGGAGGGCTTGGAGGCGCTCACCGCGCTGTGCGCCCAAGTGGTCCCAGATCTGCCTCTGGAGCGGGTCATCCGCAGCTTCGCCGCCCTGCGCCCCAGCCCCCGGCACGTCCGGCGGGAGAATAGGGTGTGGACGGTGGACCCCCGGGCAATCCACGACTTCACCCTATTGGAGGAGGACGGGTTCATCAGCCTCCTCGGCATCAAGACACCGGGGCTCACCTGTGCCCACCGGCTGGGAGAGCTGGCAGCGGAGGCGGCGGCCCATTTCTTGGGCAATCCGGGGAAAAATGCAGGGTTCGATCCCCGGCGGTCCCCGCCTCCACGCCTCCACGGGATGCCGGAAACGGAGCGGGCTTTATTGGTCCAGCGAAATCCGGACTACGGGGAGATCGTCTGCCGCTGCCGGGACGTGAGCTTGGGAGAGATCAAGGAGGCCCTCCGCCAAGGTGCCTCCACGGTGGACGGTGTGAAGCGCCGCACCGGTGCGGGCATGGGGCGATGTCAAGGCGGACGATGTATACAGAGAGTAATCGAGACAATCGCGGCGGAGCAGGGTGTGCCCCCTGCCTTGGTGTGCAAAGACGCTCCCGGCTCCGCTGTGCTGACAGGTGACGATGGAAAACTTTGATCTGCTGATCATCGGCGGCGGGGCCGCCGGGATGGCCGCCACCGCAGCGGCCGCGCCCCGCTGCTCTGTGCTGCTGGTGGACAGCGAGCCCCGCTTAGGGGGTATTTTGAACCAGTGCGTCCACCAAGGCTTCGGCGACGGATGCACCGGCCCGGAGTATGCGGCGGCGCTGATACAGCAGGTGGAAGCCTCCGGTGTATCCGTGCAGACAAGTACTTTCGCTTTACAGCTATTTCCCAACCGGACGGCGCTGCTCTCCAGACGGTCAGGGGTATTCCGGGTAGGCTTTCGCCGGTGCCTCATCGCTGCCGGCTGCTACGAGCGGACCATCGGCGCCCTGCCGGTCTCGGGAACCCGGCCCGCCGGAGTGTTCACCGCCGGGACAGTCCAGCGCCTCCTCTGCGACGGATATCCTGTGGGCAATCGGATTCTGGTGCTGGGCAGTGGGGATGTGGGACAGATTGTGGCCCGACATCTGGTACAGTCGGGACGGCAGGTCTTGGCGGTGGTGGAGCAGCGGAACCGCTTAGGCGGGCTGGCCAGAAACCGCCGGGACTGTATCGAGGCGTACCACATCCCCGTACTGCTTCGGACTACGGCGGAGGTTCTCCACGGCCAAGGCCGGCTGGAGGGGGTAACGGTACGGCACTTAGACACCGGCGCGAGGCAGGTGATCGCCTGTGACACGCTGGTGACGGCGGTGGGATTGATCCCCGACCGGACGCTGTGCCAAGCGGTGATGGAAAACAGCGCTCTGCCCGGCTGGCTGGGACTCTGCGGCAACTGCGACTATGTCCACGACATGGTAGAGCGCGTCACTGCTGAGGCGAAGCGCCTCGGCGGCGAGTTTGGGAGGATGGAACTGTGAAGGATACATTAGGGCGGGAGATCCGCTACCTGCGGGTCTCACTGACGGATCTGTGCAACCTCCGGTGCGTATACTGCATGCCCCCGGAGGGGGTATCGAAGCAGACCCACCGGGATATTTTGTCTCTGGAAGAGACCGAGGAGATCGTCCAAGAGGCGGTGGCCCTTGGGGTGCGGAAGGTCCGCCTCACCGGCGGAGAGCCCTTGGTGCGCCGGGGGATGGTCTCCCTGTGCCGCCGCCTGCGGGCCATACCGGAGCTGGAGGAGCTGGCGGTGACCACCAACGGCCTACTGCTTCCCCAGATGGCCTCGGAGCTGAAGGAGGCTGGCGTGGACCGGGTGAACATCAGCATAGACACGCTGAACCCTGTAAAGTATAATAGCATTACACGAATCGGTTCCTTGGACGATGCCCTCCGGGGCATCGAGGCCGCTTGGACAGCGGGTCTGCGGCCCTTAAAGCTCAACTGTGTGCTCATCGGCGGCTTCAACGACGACGAGATTCCCGCTTTCGCCGCCCTGACGGAACAGGCGGACATAGAAGTACGCTTCATCGAGCTGATGCCCATTGGGCACACCACCCCCTTTGGGGAGACGGCCTATCTCCCCTGTGAGGCGGTACTTCAGCGTCTGCCCCAGCTGGTTCCTGCAGGGGATAACGGCGGCGTGGCGGAGCGGTACCGCCTGCCGGGGGCTATAGGAACCTTAGGGCTGATCCGCCCCCTCAGCAACTGCTTCTGCGCCCGGTGTAACCGGCTGCGCCTCACAGCTGACGGCTGTCTCAAGCCCTGCCTCCACTCCAAGGAGGAGATTCCTCTCCGGGGACTCCACGGGGAGGCTCTGCGGGAGCAGCTGCTCACCGCCATCCGCCACAAGCCGGAGCAGCACGGCCTCCTGCGCTTCGACAGCCGGTCCGAGTCCGCCCGGAACATGAATGCTATAGGCGGCTGAGAAGTATTTTTCCGAAAACGCGGCTTCCGGAAAAATAATTTCAGTTCATGTGCGGCGTGCACGCCGCAACCCCTCCCCGAGGACTCTTTGCGGCTGAGGCCGCAAATTTTGGTGAAAATTTGACAGCCTGACGCAAAAGTACCGCCGGTAAAACCGGCGGCACTTTGGGTTAACAGGATAGAGGTCATACGACATCTACTCGCCGCAGACGGGTAAAAGCTCTCGGCGGCGAAATCAATCAAAATCCTCGTTTGAAATCCGCAGATTTCAAGCGAACAAAGCCTTGATGGCTTTATAAGTCATATAGCAATCCAGCTTGGCCACCGTCTCGAAGGGAGCATGCATACTCAGCACGGGCACCCCGGCGTCGATGGTGTCGATGTTCCGGTTGGCCATATGGAGGGCCACGGTGCCACCGCCGCCGGCGTCCACCTTCCCCAGCTCCGCCATCTGGTAGACCACACCGGCCTCCTCCAGCGCCCGGCGGACACGGGCCACTACCTCCGCCGAGGCGTCGGAGGCCCCGCCCTTTCCCCGGCTGCCGGTGTACTTGCAAAGCCCCACGCCGTAATTGATCCGGGCGGCATTGCGCTTCTCAAACACATCGGCAAAGTTGGGATCGAAGGCCGCTGTCACGTCAGCGGAGAGGCAGAAGGACTTCTCAAAGCAGGCACGAACCGGCACGCCTTGGCTCTCGCACAGGTCCTCCATAAAGGTGTCGAAAGCCGCCGTCTGCATACCGGTGACGCCCATGGAGCCCACCTCCTCCTTGTCCGCCAGAACGCACACCGCCGTGTGCGTCGGGGTGCCGATATCCATCAGCGCCCGCAGGGCCGCGTAGGCACAAACTCGGTCATCATGGCCATAGGCACCCAACATGCTCCGGTCAAGGCCGATCTCCGTGGAGTTCCAAGCGGGCACCGCCTCCAGCTCCGCGGAGATGAAGTCCGCCTCGGTGAAGCCATACTCCTCGTAGAGGAGCTTCATCACCGCCGTCTTCACCCGATCCTTCTCCTCTCCCGCCAGAGGCTCGCTGCCCACCAGCAGGTTCAACTGCTCGCCGGCAATGCCCTCTGCCAAGGTCTTCTTGTTCTGCTCCTGTCCCAAGTGGGGCAGGAGGTCATTGATCACCAGCCGAGGTCCCTTGTCCTCGCCGATAGTCACAGGGATCACCCGGCCGTCGGTCAGCGCCACCACACCGTGGAGAGCCAGAGGCACTGTCACCCACTGGTACTTGCGGATGCCGCCATAGTAGTGGGTCTTGAGATAGGCCATCTCCCCCTCCTCGTAGAGAGGCGAGGGCTTCAGATCCAGCCGGGGGCTGTCGATATGGGCGGCGGCAATTTGAACACCCTCGCTAAGACTCCTCTCCCCCATGACCGCCAAGAGCACCATCTTGCCTCGGTTGCTCACATAGACCTTGTCCCCAGCGGCAAGAGCCATGCCCCGCTGGTAGGGGCGAAACCCCGCCTCCTCCACCAGACGGATGGTCTCCGCCGCGCACTCCCGCTCAGTCTTGCTCGCGTCCAAATAGGCCCGATAGTCGGCACAGTAGCCCTCCATAGCGGCCCGGTCAGCGTCGCTCAGGCGGTCAAAGCCGTTCTTTGCGGTGTAAAGGACTTTCTCTTTCCACTCCTTGATTTCCATAGGTTATATCTCCTCCTGTAAAATAAAATCCTGAAAAAAATCCCGAATCAAGCGGCAGAACTCCCCCCTGCTTCCAGCCCGGTTCTCCAAGAGGAAGGTACAGTGCTTTTTATAGTAGCCATCGCTCTTCTGAGCGGCCATACGGCTTCTGGCGTAGTCCTCGGTAATACCGTCCCGGGCCATGATCCGGCGGAGCCGGACCTCCGGCGGGGCGGTGAGGGCCACCGTAAAGTCACACAGCTCCCCTATACCGCTCTCCATCAAATTGATGGCGTCGATGACGATGCTATGGGCCGTGCAGGCTTCAATCCGCGCCTCCACCACCGCCCTTACCGCGGGGTAGATGATGGCGTTGAGCCTTGACAGCTCCTTCGGGTTCTCAAAGACCAGTTTGCCCAGCACCGCGCGGTTTAACTGCCCATCGCTGTCAAATATATTTCCAAATGTATCCTTCAGACGGCCTCGAAAGGCCCCGTCTGTCTGGAGCAGACGGTAGTAGAGGGCGTCGCAGTCCACGATCTCGCACCCCATCTCCCCCAGCACCGTCAGCGCCGTGGTCTTCCCCGCGCCGGTGGGCCCGGTAAGTCCGATCACCGTCATGTCCGCTCCCCCTCTCCCAAATCCACGATCTGAAAGCCCGCCGCCTTTTTCAGACGGTTGGCCACCGCCAGCCCCAGTCCTGCATCGCCGGGGCACTGAGCAAAGATAACGTCCACCTCCGTGGCGTCGAAGGCTCGGAGGGCATCAAAGAGCCGCCGGGCCTGCTCCCCCACATCCTTGGCGGAACCGATGGCCTCCACTGTACATCCTTGAAAGTCGGAGACGTACTCATCAAAGCAGATCACCCCGGTCCGCTCTCCTATACGCCGGAGGATGTACCGGGCAGTGCGCCGGCTGTCCCCGGCCACCACGGTGACGGGAGCCTTGGGGGCATAGTGGCGGTACTTCATCCCCGGGGCACGGGGCTTCTCCCCCGCCGCAAGGGGCGCGTTCACCGCCCTGTCCACCGCCACCTCCCCCAGCACCTCCCGCAGCGCCTCCAGCGGCAGACCGCCGGGGCGCAGGAGCCGGGGAATGGGTGTGGTCAGATCCACGATGGTGGACTCCACCCCCACACCGCAGGGTCCGCCGTCCATGATGGCCTCAATCCGCCCGTCCATATCCTCCACCATATGGGCCGCGCAGGTGGGGCTGGGCCGGCCGGACAAATTCCCGCTGGGGGCGGCCACCGGCCGGTCCAAGGCCCGAAGCACCGCCAAAAAGGCCGGATGGTTGGGGCACCGGATACCTACGGTGTCCAGACCGCAGGTCACCACATTGGGAACATTGGACCGCCGGGGCAAAACCATGGTAAGGGGGCCCGGCCAGAACCGCTCCGCCAGCGCGTAGGCCGCAGGCGGAATGTTCCGGCAGTACCGCTCCAGCCAAGAGACCTCCGGGATGTGGAGGATCAGCGGGTTGTCCTGCGGACGGCCCTTGGCCTCAAAAATACGGGCCACCGCCGCCGGATTCAGTGCGTCAGCCCCTAAGCCGTAGACGGTCTCCGTGGGAATTGCCACCAAACCGCCCTCCCGGAGGATGGCGGCTGCGGCGTCAATATCTCTCTGTGTCAAAAGCTGTGTTTTCATGGCTTTTTCGCTTTTCTCTTGTATTTATTCCCTTTTTCCAGACCACTCTCATAACCGCAAAACAGACCCCGGCGGCGATCAGGAAGCCCAGTCCCTGAACCGCCACCCAGACATAGGCCTTGGCGGTCTGCTCCTCCAGCGCCTCCGCCCCAAAGAAGCCATACAGCTCCGGGACACCCAAGCAGTAATCCACCGCCGCCCACAGAAACAGCCCGCTGACAATCAGCAGCGCCCAAGCGGCAATACAGAGGAGGACCCGCAGGCCCCGCCTCACCCCTCACTCCTCTCTCTGAGGAGCTTCTCCGCCTGGTCGGCTGTGACCAAGGCGTCAATCAGGGGGTCCAAATCGCCGTTGATGATCTGGTCGATGTTGAAGTTCTTCACCTCCCCGGTGAGCCGGTGGTCTGTGACCCGGTTCTGGGGGAAGTTGTAGGTGCGGATACGCTCACTGCGGTCGCCGCTGCCCACCTGACTGCGGCGCTGGGCGGCGATCGCCGCGTCCTGTTTGGCCTGCTCGGCCTCATAGAGCTTGGACCGGAGGATCTTCATAGCACGGTCCTTGTTCTTGTACTGGCTCCGCTCATCCTGACACTCCACCACCACCCCGGTGGGCAGGTGGGTGATGCGGATGGCGCTCTCGGTCTTGTTCACGTGCTGGCCCCCGGCGCCGGAGGAGCGGAAAGTATCGATCTGCAAGTCCTTGGGATCAATGGTAAACTCCACCTCCTCCGCCTCCGGGAGCACCGCCACCGTGGCGGCGCTGGTCTGGATGCGGCCGGAGGACTCCGTCACCGGCACACGCTGGACCCGGTGGGCCCCGCTCTCAAACTTCAGCCGGGACCAAGCCCCCTCCCCCTCCACAACGAAGCTGGTCTCCTTGATCCCCCCCAGCTCCGTCTCGTTGGCGCTGACGATCTCAATCTTCCAGCCCCGGCGCTCGGCGTACATGGTGTACATCCGCAGAAGGTCTGCGGCGAAGAGCATGGCCTCCTCGCCCCCCACGCCGCCCCGGATCTCCATGATCACGTTCTTGCTGTCGTTGGGGTCCTTGGGCAGGAGGAGAATCCGCAGCTCCTCCTCCAGACGCTCCCGGTCGGCCTTGGCGGAGGCGTACTCCTCGGCGGCTATCTCCCGGAGCTCCAGGTCGCTCTGCAGCTCCTCCGCCTCCATCATGGCCCGCTCCGCCCGGCAGTAGGCGCGGTAGGCCTCCACCACAGGGGTCAGATCCTTCTGCTCCAGACGCAGCTTCTTCAAAAGGGCCGGATCGCCATATACCGACGGGTCGGAGAGCTGCGTCTCCACCGCGTCCAATCGCTGTTCAATTCCCTTCAGCTTCGTCAGCATGTTTTGCTCCTTGCTCGGCGAGTTTCATCTCAAACTCCCGCAAAAATTCCTCCCGCCAGAAGTCCTCCCCGGCGCAGTCCGCCTTCAGCGACACCGCGCACAGATGGGGACGGGCGGTGTACAGATCCATCTGCTGGAACACCGCCTCCTGACGGTTCTCCTCCATGCCCCGTGTGACCACGTAGGCGATCTGCCGGCAGTCCCGGCCGTACTTCTTCAAAAACTCCCGGACAATGCTGCTGCACCGCCCCGCCCAGATGGGCGTGCCTACAATCACCGCGTCATATTTCCGCACCGGCTGGCTGGGCTGAAACGCCTCCAAAAATCGGGTAGACTTGCGCACCGCGTCCAAGCAGGACCGGAGACACCCCACGGCACCCCTTCGATTCACCCCGTCAGTGATCTCAATAAGCTCCGCATTCAAAGCCTGCGCCACCTTTTCCATGGTGCGTCTGGTCTTGCCTGTTCGGGAGTAGTATACACAAAGAATCCTAAGCATAAAAGCCCTCCTTTATCCCAATACGGAGAGGTACACGACACCGAATACCTCCCGGATGTAGTAGTTGATGGTCAGCGGCAGATACTTCGCCGGCATATGGGCCGCCACCGGCACAAACCCCGGATCGTCCCAGTACAGCGACGCCCGGTACAGATGGTAGTCAGCCGTAACCACCGCTACCGGCGCGGCGGGACCAATGCCCAGCCCCCCAAGCACCTCCTTGGCATACCGGACATTCTCCGCTGTACTCCGGGCCTGCTCCTCCAAGTAAATCCTTCCGGGGTCCACTCCGTGCCCAGCAAGCCAGTCCGCCATACAACGAGCCTCGGAGACGGCCTCCCCGCCCCCTTGGGCCCCAGAGACCACAATGGGGATCTCGGGCTTGTCCGAGAGATAGGCCAAGGCCGCCTCCAGCCGCACCTGCAAACTCAGGGAGGGCTGGGTCCCATTGACCCCGGCCCCCAGAATCACTACCGCCCCCACAGAGGTCTCCCCATCGGTATGGCCGGCAGCAATCACCTGAATCTCTATCACGGCAAAGAGGGCAAACCCCGCCCCTATGCAAACAGCAAGGACCCGGCGGGCGATGTCGGCCCACCGCCGCCCCCTTCTGGCAGAGAGGAACCCCCACAACAGGCACACCGGCACGGCACAGAGGCAGAGAAAGCCGCAAAAGCGCACCGCCGTAAACACCCGCCGCATCAAAAGCCCTGCAAGGGTCAGCAGTGCCGCCAGAGCCAGCCAGCACCGCCTCACTCCCCCGCCTCCTCACTGAGCTGTTCCCACCGCTCCATCAGCGACAGAAGCGCCTCATCCATGGCCTCTTTCTCACTGTAGAGGGCGCTGTACTTCTCATAATCACAGGCATTGGCCTCCAGCTCCGCCTCCTTCTCCCGGATAGCCTCCTCCAGCTTCTCAATCTCCCGCTGGCAAATGGTCATCTGCTTCCGGGCGGCCTGCTGGGCCTTGTTCCCCTTGGCAGCGGCCTTGGGCTTGTCCGGCACCGGCTTGGCGGCAGGCTTTTGCTGACTCCGCTCCCGCTCCTTGATCTCCCGGTACCGGGCAAAGGGCACCGGATAGTCGGTGATCCTCCCGTTGGCAAGCTCCCAGACCCGGGTGGCGAAGCGGTTGATGAAGTACCGGTCGTGGCTGACAAAGAGCAGGGTGCCCTCATAGGCCTCCACCGCCTCCTCAATCCACTCCCGGCTGGCGATATCCAAGTGGTTGGTGGGCTCGTCCAGGATGAGGAAATTGATCTCCTCATCCATCAGCATACAGAGCCTCAGCCGGCTCTGCTCCCCGCCGGAGAGCACCGACACCGGCTTAAACACATCCTCCCCCCGAAACTGAAAGGAGGCCAGACGGTCCCGGGCCCCTTGGGTGGAGAGCCCCCGCTTGGCGTAGAGCATGGTATCCACCAGACTGCGGGAGGGATCGTCAAAACGGATAATCTGGGGCAGGTAGGCGGTGCGCACCGAGGGTCCGTACTTCACCCGCCCGGTATCGGGGCTCTCCTCATCCATAAGAATCTTCAAGAGCGTGGACTTCCCCGTGCCGTTGTCCCCCAAGAGGGCGATCCGCTCGCCCCCCTCCACCAGCAGCGACACCTCTTCAAAGAGCGTCCTGCCGTCAAAGGACTTGCCTATCTCCCGAAGGTGGAGGACTTCATCGCCAAAAAACTCCGCCTCCCCGAACCGGGCGGTGAGGGCACGGGCCTTGGTGGGCCGGCCCACTTGGGACTGGCGGATCCGCTCGATCCGCCGCTCCATGGACACCGCCCGGCGGTAGGTCTTGTCCATCCCCTGAAAGGCCCACAGCCTGAGCTGCTCCGCCGACTTCTCCAAGTGGGCAATCTGGGCCTCCGCCTTCTCATACTGGCGCATCCGCTCCAGATAGCGGCGCTCCTTCTCAATGGCGTAAAAGCTGTAGTTCCCGGCGTAAAACTCTGCCTTGCCGTCTAAAATCTCAATGACCCGTGCCACCGTCCGGTCTAAAAAATACCGGTCATGGCTGATGGCCACCACGGTTCCCTTAAACCGGCTCACATACCCCTCCAGCCACTCGGTGGCATGGAGATCCAAGTGGTTGGTGGGCTCATCCAAAAGGAGAATATCCGTATCCTCCAAGATAAGCCGTCCCAAGTTCACCCGGGTCTTCTCCCCGCCGGAGAGACTGTCAAAGGGCTGTGAGCGCATCTCCAGGGGGATGGAGAGGCCATTTGCCACCTTGTTCACCGCGGTGTCCGTGTCGTAGCCGCCGATCCCCTCAAACTTGGCGGAGAGCTCCCCATAGCGCCGAAGGGTCTCCGCGCTGCTGTCCCCATCGGCCATGGCGGCGGTAAGCCGCTCCATCTCCTGCAGGAGGGTCTGGTGGCGGGAGAAGGCGGTGTTCAGCACATCCTCCACGGTGTACCCCGCCGGGTAGACGGGGATCTGGGAGATCAGCCCCACCCGCCGGTTCCGGCCGATGACCACCTCCCCGCTGTCACAGCGGAGCTCCCCGGTGAGAATCTTGAAGAGCGTGGTCTTTCCCGCGCCGTTGCGGCCCAGAAGCCCCACCCGCTCTCCGGCCTGAATCTGAAAGGTCAGGCCATCCAATATGTTGCTGCCAATCTCAAAGGATTTGACAACATTGCTGACTGCAATATCTACCATGGTATTTCCTTTTATCTCATTTCCGCCCCGTCCCAGAGGGGCACGGAGCGCGTTATCGGTTCTGAAGCGCCTCCACAATGCGCTCGAAGTGCATAAAGTGACTGGCCTTTACACCCGTTACCGTACCGGGCTGAAAGGCCTCCTCCGGCAGGTCCGATAGGAAGTCATCCACTGTGGGGTACCACTTGGCCGGCAGGGGACTGGCCCCCTCAGCCATATACTTGGCATTCTTCCCCACGGCGATGACAAAGCCGATGCCCAAGTCCCGGGCCAAAGCCCCCATCTCACGGTGGATCTGCGCCGCCTGCTCCCCCAGCTCCCCCATATCCCCCATGATGGCCACTGTCCGCTCCCCCTTGGAGAGCACCTTCAGCATAGCGGTCATGGCGTGGGGATTGGCGTTGTAGCAGTCGTCCAAGATCACCCGGTCGTCGCTCAGATGAATCAGACGCAGTCTGGACCCGGTGGGCTGATAGTCCGCCACACCGGCGATGATCTCCTCCTCCGTGAGGCCCAGCAGCTCCCCGATGGCCGCGGCCATAGCGGCGGCATAGACCATATGGGTGCCGAAGGCGGGAATCTCCAAGTGGTACACTGCCTTGGCGGTGGTCACTGTGCAGCGCACCCCGCCAAACCCCCGGTCCTCCACCTCACTGACACGCACCTGACAGTTCTCCCCATAGCCGCAGCGCAGTGTGGCAAAGGGCAGGTCCAGCGTGTTCAGCAGGGGATCATCCCCGTTGAGAATCACCGTCCCATCGGCCTTCAGGTTCTCAAAAATCTCCGACTTGGCCCTGAGAATCCCCTCCCGGCTGCCCAGCAGCTCCACATGGACATCCCCGATGTTGGTGATCACAGCGATGTCGGGCCGGATCATCTCCCCAGCGTAGCGAATCTCCCCAAACCGGTCCATACCGCTCTCCACCACTGCCGCCCAGTGCTCTGTACTCAGCCGCAGCAGCGTCAGAGGCACACCGATGGCGTTGTTGAGGTTCCCCTCGGTGAATAGGGTCTCTCCGTGCCGGCAGAGCACCGCCGCCGCCATCTCCTTGGTGGTGGTCTTTCCCACACTGCCGGTGATCTGCACCACCGGCAGGCGGAACCGGCTCCGGTAGGCCGAGGCCAGATTTTTCAGCGCCAAGAGGGTATCCGGCACCAAGATATAGAACCGGTCCTCCCGCCGCGTCTCCGGCAGACGGGCGCAGAGACACCCCGCCGCCCCGGCAGACAGAGAGACGTCGATGTAGCTGTGGCCGTCAAACCTCTCCCCGATCAGGGGAACAAACAGGCACCCCGGCTGGATACTGCGGCTGTCAGTGGAGACGGCGGAGGCCATCCCCTTTCCATAGAGCGTCCCGCCTGCGGCGGCGGCGATCTCCTGTGCGGTCATGGGTATCATATACTTCCCTTTCTTGCCTCAATCGACAGATGAACGATTTCTTCACAAAGGTCCTCATAACACATTCCTGCGGCGGCGGCCTCCTTGGGCAGAAGGCTGGCGGCTGTCATCCCCGGCAGGGTGTTGATCTCCAGACACCAAGGGTTCCCCGCCCCATCCAAAATAAAATCCGTCCGGGAATACACCGTAAGCCCCAACGTCTGGTGGAGCACCAAGGCCTGCTCCCCCATCATCCGCCATTGCTCATCGGTGATAGGCGCGGGGCACAGCTCCGAGGCCCCACCGACCTGATACTTGGACACATAGTCAAAGTAGGCGCCGGACTTGGGAATCATCTCCACCGCTGGCAGGTACCGGTCCCCTAAAACACCCACCGTAATGTCCCGGCCCCGGATCTTCTCCTCCGCCACGATGTGACCGCCGTAGCGCAGCAGCGCAAAGAGAGCCGCCTCCAGCTCCCCGGCGGTCTCCGGCAGAGCCATACCAAGGGATGAGCCACCATTGATACATTTCACCGCGCAGGGCAGGGGAATCTCCGCCGTCAAGGCGGGAATCTCCGCTTCGGTGTATGTAATCTCCCGCCAAGAGGGGGTGGGGATACGCAGGCGCTCCATCACATGCTTGGTCTGGGCTTTATCCATAGCCATAGCGGAGCTGAGATACCCCGCCCCGGTGTAGGGGATGCCCAAGAGGTCAAAGGTGGCCTGCACCCTGCCGTCCTCACCGCAGGCGCCGTGGAGGGCCAGAAACACGATGTCCGCCAAGGTGCATATCTCCAGCACATCCCGGCCGAAGAGGCTGGCGCCTCCCCCCCGCCGCTGGGCACGGACTGCCGCCAAATCCGGTTCCTGTTCCCCCAAGCTCCCCTCCTGGATCAGGCCGTCGGGGGCATCGAAGAGAGCGGAGAGCTCCCCCTCTCGCTCCTCCACCCCTAAAAACATATCCACCAGCACAGCCCGGTGGCCCCGCCGGCGCAGCGCCCGGCAGATCTCCCGTCCGGAGGCCAAGGAGACATTCCGCTCCGGAGAGAGCCCACCGCACAGCACGACAATTTTCATAGAGCACCCCTTCCTGCACGGGGAGAGGCCCCGCAAACATAATCAATTAGAGTATAGTATATCATCCTTCCATGGGAAATACAACCAGAACGGACAAAAAAACAGCACCGGAGAAAATCCCCGATGCTGTTAAACCTATTGCAGAGTACATACACACGCGTCAGCAGGTGCACAGAGCCGACATGTCCCCTCGCCTAAAATACCGCTGTTATTTTAGACAAAACGCTCAAACGGAGTGCAGAACTTCTGAAGATTCATCTCCACCTGCTCCTGCTCCTGCTCCTGTTGAGGATTGGCCTTGGTCGTGGTGCGGGTGGTGCCGCCGGAGATAAACACATCGCCGCACTCGGGACAGATATCCGTGTGCAGCGTCACAGACTGCTGCACCACTCTGCGGTCCTCCCGCTGGGCCTTGGCCTGTTCCCGGACCACATGCTCCATCTCGTGGCCACGGACAGCGGAGGCCGCCTGCTCCGGGGCAATGTTGGTGGGATTCTTGAAGGAAACGCCGGGGTCATCAGACCCGTCTTGGTACTTCCGGTTCTTGCAGGTCTGGCACTCGGCCTCCTCCATCACCTCTTGGGCGGACTTGGCCTCCTCCTCGGTCTGGAGCGCATTTTGCGCCTCCTCAGAGAAGGGGAACGTCTTCCTCTCCCCCTCCTCCATCCGCTTACCGGCCATCGCCTGACGGCTGTCCCGGCCAATGTTCACCAGCTCCCGGAACTCCTCACCGGTGAGCGTACGGATGCGGCCCCGGATGGCCATCTCCGCCGGATCGGCCCCCTCCCGGAGGGCGGGCAGTGTCAGAGAGGACTGCGCAGACGGAGCGGCTTGCTCGCCGGGATAGACCGCGGCGGTGGACCAAGGGCTTCTGGCACCAGCAGCGGGCGCCTGAACAGCCTTAGCCGGCTGTACCGGCTCCACAGGGAGGTTGGCCTTCCCGGTAGGGGCGGCGTAGGTGCGCAGGGCATAGGGATTTTTATATGTCTGAGCGGAGAATGAGATGGCACCAATCATGGCAGATCATCCTTTTGTCAGAAAATTTTGTTTTTGTTTATAGTATAGCAAATACTGGGGAAATGTCAATGGGCGTTTTCTCTCCGCTGTCCTCTCCCACGGCCTCTTCCATAATTTGTCAAAAACTATGCGCACAACAAGGTACGCATAGTTTTTTTAGATCACATATGCAGCGCCGCCGTCTGCCGCCCTGTGTGAGCCACAGCGTGCCACTTCTTGGTATCCTTAAACAGCGATACCACTTGCAGCGGCAGCCACGACGCCATAAATACAGGAAAGACCAGCACCGCCGGCAGCATTCCCCGCAGACCGTAGCCGCCCAGCAGGCACAGTACCGTCCCCAGCAGTACCGTCCCCAAATAAGACACCGGCAGCAGACAGAGGAGCGGCACCGCGTACTCCTCCCCAAGCAGGGCCAAGTTTAAGAACAGGAGAATCCCACTCACCGCTTGGGCAAAGGGCATCATCAGGAACATGGTCATATCCCAGCGGAGCATGGGGCGGGGACTGCGAGCCCCCCACAGGCTGCCCAGTTCCTGCCGCGCTACCTGCATCACACCGCTGCACCAGCGTTTGCGCTGGCGGAGGGACAGCAGAAAGCTGTTGGGGGCCTCGTCGTAAGTCAGCGCCCCGCTGACCCAGTGGACCCGATAACCCAAGCGGGCGCACTGGGCGGAGAACTCCGCGTCCTCGGCAATGGTGCTGGTGTTCCAGCCGCCCATGGCCTCGATTACCTCTTGGTGAACGGCGAAACCTGTACCCACCAGCTTGGCGGAGAGACCGCAGGCCGAACGGGGACGGTTAAAGATCCAGTCGAAGGAGGTAAAGTAGAGCCCATAGCACCCGGCCACGCCGCTCTCCCGGGCGTTGGCAGTCATCATCCGGGACTTGCACACTTGGGCCCCGGCCACGAAGGCATCATTCATCCGGGACAGAAAGTCCGGATCGGCCACATTGTCCGCGTCAAAGACCACGTAGGCGTCGTACCCCCGGCGGCGCAGCTGGGCGATAGCTTGGTGGAGGGCGGCGCCCTTGCTCCGGACGCCGGCAAGGCAGTGGATGATCTCCGCACCGGCGGCTGCCGCGGCGGCCTCGGTGTTGTCCGTACAGTTGTTGGGGGCCACAAAGACATCCCGCAGCGCCGCCGGGTAGTTTTGACTGAGGATGCTGGCGACTAAGTTTCCAATCACCGCCTCCTCATTCCGGGCGGCTACAATCACCGCAAAGCGGGTCTGGGGCGGGGCAATCGGATAGGCCCTCCGCTTTTTCAGGTTGAAAATCGCCACACAGGCAAAATAGACAGTGAAGAGCTTCAAAAATAATGTCAGGGCCACAACAAAGGTTTCCATACCCGTATACCTCCTTGAGGGGTGTTTCTATCTGGCGTAAAGGTGGAGAAAGGTGGTATGGACACAGCATAGCAGAGATTTCTTAAGTTCCAAGATGCGAGTTGTTTAAGATTCTCTTAAGATTGCCGCCGCCTGCTCGCGGGCCTGTCAGACACCTCTTTTCTCCTCAGGAATAGAATAGTGTAAAGGTCCCCCGCCTTGGACACCGGGACCTCATCCTAAGAAAGGAGGATGATCGGGGAGCTCTCTTCCCCGATTGACCATATGGCAAGATCTGATTCCAATGAACCCATGATTTCCCTCCCCAACGCAGGGGAAGGCGAGCCTGTCTACGACTCCGGCCGGGACGCAGTAATCCCCCTCCCTAACCCCGGTGAGGGAGGACCCGTCTATGACCCCAGCCAAGACGCGGTGATCCCCCTCCCCAACCCCGGCGAGGGCGGCCCTGTCTACGACCCCAGTCAGGACGCGGTGATCCCACTTCCCAATCCTGGCGAGGGCGGGCCTGTCTACGATCCCGGCTTTACCGCGCCGGTGCACTACGCCGCGGTCCGCTTCCTGAACGCCGCCTACGGCTACGGTCCCTTCCGTATCCGGATTAACCGCACACGGGTAGTGGGCTATCTGAGCTTTGCCGCCGTCTCCGCCTACGGCCGGGTGCCCAGCGGCTACCAGACCGTCACCATCACCAGCACCGACGGCTATGTGTACATCCAAAAGACTCTCCCCTTCGAGGCAGGTGTCCGCTCCACGGTAGCCATCATCAATACCGCCGGCGGTCTGGACCTGCTCCAGATCCCTGACGCGAACTACCGCCCCAGCGGCGGCTACGGCAGCTTCCGCGTCAGCAACTTGGCCTATAACAGCCGCCCCATGGACGTACTTCTGGCCGACGGCCGTGTGGTCTATGCCGACGTGCGCTACAAGGAGACCACCGTCTTCAAGCGCATCCGCCCCGGCCAGTACGAATTCCTCTTTGCCGAGACCAATCAGGCGCCCATGCCCATCAACTTTGACATTGAAACGCTGGACAGCGCGTTTTTAGGTGAATATCCAGTCCCTAATATGGTGGCGTCGCTGTACCTCAATGTTCACCGCGGCCGTATCTATACGGTATATCTCCTCAGCAGCGGCAGAGGAACCAATAATATCCAAACCATGGTCGTCATCGACTAAGCAGCCAAATAGAGGGCTTCTCCACGCTGGGTCTGTCCGCCAGGACAGACCCAGCGTTTTGCCGCCTTAAAACTTTCTTAAACTTCCCGCCTCTTTTATCTTAAAACGTTCTGTGTTACAATACCCAAGAAAGGTGGGAGAAGCCCTATGACCAACGTACTGATCTGCGACGACGAGCGGGACATTGTGTCCGCTCTGAAAATCTACCTCTCCTCCGAGGGGTACAACCTCTTCGAGGCCTATACCGGCCGGGAGGCCATCGACATTGTGCGGAAAAACGAGATCCATCTCATATTGATGGACATCATGATGCCCGAGCTGGACGGCATCTCCGCCACCGCCAAGCTCCGGGAGGAGTGCAACGTGCCCATTATCCTCCTCACCGCCAAGAGTGAGGACACCGACAAGGTGTTGGGGCTCAACGTGGGAGCGGACGACTACATCACCAAGCCCTTCAACCCTGTGGAGGTGCTGGCCCGTGTCCGCAGCCAGCTCCGCCGGTACACCAGCTTGGGAGGCATCGCCCAGAAGCCCAGCCGGGTGGTTATCGGCGGCATCGTCTTGGACGACGAGGCCAAGACCGTCACCGTGGACGGCGACAGTGTAAGTCTGACGCCTATGGAGTATAACATTCTGGCCCTGCTCATGCAGCACCCGGGCCGTGTGTACTCCTCCGCCCAGATCTACGAGCAGGTATGGAACGAGAGCGCCATGGGCTCTGAGAGCGCCGTAGCCGTCCACATCCGCCACCTCAGAGAGAAGATTGAGATTACCCCCTCGGAGCCCAGATACTTAAAGGTCGTCTGGGGCTTGGGCTATAAAATTGAGCCCCAGAGCTGATTTTGCCGCGCGCCCGCCTGAAATCTGAGGATTTCAAGTGAGGAGAATCCTTTTGACACCCCTGCGATACCCCTATTATCAAATGGAGGGAATTCCCAATGAAAAAACTGCTTCGTATTCTGATCCCCTTGGCCCTCGTCGTGGCCGGACTGCTCTATCTGACGGGAAAGCGGGATGAATTTTGATGCGTGATTTAAGAGAGAACCTGCCCGTCAAGGTAACAGCCCTGTTTATGGCGGTACTTCTGGTACTGACCGCGGCGGGGTCCATCGCCGCCATAGCGGTGGGCTACTACGCTTGGGACGAGGACGATACCTTTGAGGGGACCGCCATGTTCCAAGGCATGGCCCAAAATGTGGCCTACAACATCGCCTATCGCTACGCCCGCTTTGGAGACCCCTACCAGAGCTACTCCAACCGGGGCCTCGATGTGGTGATCCGCAGCGGCGGCACGGTGTATTTCAACGATCTCGATCCCGCCTGTGACACCTACGCCTATGTGGGCACCTACCTCTTTCAGGTGGACAGCCTTTTAGGTCCCGAGGCGGAGCCGGACCCCACCCGCCCCTTCCAGCTGGCGGTGGAGCTGCACATTACCGACTACAACGACGTAGCCGTCAACAATTTCAGCGACTACTACCGCTTCTACCGCTTAGTCCACCCGCTCACCAACCTGCTGCCCTATATCGCTATCCTCTCGGTGCTGCTGTTTTTCGCAGACTTGGTCTTTCTCCTCTGCGCCGCCGGACACCGAAAGGGTCATGAGGGGATTGTCCCCAACTGGCAGGACCGAATCCCCCTGGATGTATATCTTTTCGGGGCGGTCCTCTACTTCGCCATCGTCATCTCCACCGTGGACGGCCTTCCCAGCAACCTCTGGCTGACGGTCCTTGCCATGGCGGTGATCATTATTGTCATTACAGTAGGGGCGCTGGCGGTACTGCTCTCCTTGGCCACCCGGCTGAAGCTGGGGCGCATCTGGGAGAATACACTGACCTGCCGCCTGTGGCGGTGGTTCATCCGCTGCTGCCGGGCCTTCTGGAGAGGAGTGAAAACCATGGTCCGCATTCTGCCCTTCACTTGGCGGACGGTGCTGTTCACCATCGCCGTGCTGGGCACACAGATCTTCCTCAACTCTTGGGGGGTGTGGGACGGGTTCCCCCTGCTGATGCTGATCGTGTTGGACTTCGCCATCGTCGTAGCCGCGGCATTGCTGAGCTGGCAGCTGCAAAAGCTCAAGGCCATGGGCCAGCGGCTGGCCGACGGAGATCTGGAGGCCAAGCTGGATACCTCCCGCATGTTCTATGACATCAAGACCCACGCCGAGAACCTGAACGCCATCGGTCTGGGGATGAACCGGGCGGTGGAGCAGCGGATGAAGTCCGAGCGCCTGAAAACCGAGCTCATCACCAACGTATCCCACGATATCAAGACCCCGCTCACCTCCATCGTCAACTATGTGGATCTGCTCAAGAAGGAGGACCTGCCGGAGCAGGCGGCGGAGTACGTCACCGTACTGGACCGGCAGTCGGGCCGCTTGAAGAAGCTGACGGAGGACTTGGTGGAGGCCAGCAAGGCATCCACCGGCAACATCCCCGTAGCGCTGCAGCCCATTGTGGTCAACGAGATCATCCACCAAGCGGTGGGGGACTACGACCAGCGCCTCACCGCCGGGAAGATCGAGGTGATCATCAACACCTTCGAGGGCAGTCTCTCCGCCATGGCCGACGGCCGCCTCCTTTGGCGGGTGCTGGACAATCTTCTGAGCAACGTCTGCAAGTACGCCATGCCGGGGAGCCGGCTGTATATCGACCTCACCACCCAAGGCAGCCGCGTGGCCCTGAGCATGAAGAACATCTCCCGGGACGCGCTGAACGTCAGCGCCGACGAGCTGATGGAGCGGTTTGTCCGTGGGGACTCCTCCCGCCACGCCGAGGGCAGCGGGCTGGGGCTGAACATCGCCAAGAGCCTGATGGAGCTGATGGGCGGCACCTTCGGCATTGCCGTGGACGGCGATCTCTTCAAGGCGGAGCTTACGCTTCCTCTCGCGTAAAAACCGCTTCACGCTCACGCGAAATCTGCGGATTGTACGCGAAGGGGATCTTGCTGCGCTCTGCGCCTCGGATACGAAATCCCTGCGGGGTGCTTTAAGGCCCGGACTGCACAGCAGTCCGGGCCTTTTCATTCGCTTATCTCACTGCGCGGCCTTCTGTACCGCGCTCTGAGGGAGGAAGTGGAGCATGGCCTTGCTGAGGGCCGCGGCCACCAAGGCGCAAACTACCACCTCTAAGGCCACATTCAGCGTAAAGAAGCTGAGGAAAATGGCAAAAAATCCGGTACCGCCAAAGTAGGAATTCTGGAAAATCCCCACCACCATGCCCACAAAGAACACGGTGTTGGTCAGCGCCCCAACCACGGAGGTAACGATGAAGCTCACCGCTCCCACACGGTCCACCCTGCGCAGGGCCGGGAAGATAAGCCCCGCCGCAATGCCGATCAGCACCCGGGGCACCATGCAGCAGAGGAAGGTGGCAATGGGATTGATGGCCAGCAGCGCCGCGCCGAAGAGGCTGGTGGAGAAGCACTGGGCAAAGCTGGTAAGCCCAAACACCGCGCCCAAAAAGGCGCCGGACACCGGCCCCAGAACGATAGCGCCGATTACCACCGGGATGGTGATGAAGGTGATCTCCACCGGTCCGGCCTTTAGGTAGCCCAAGGGCGTGTAGGCCATGAGGATGACGATTGCCATAAGTATCGCCGTCAGTGTGATCTTATGGACCTTACTTGTGCTGTGATTCATTACGGTATCTCCTTTGAGGGTATCTCACCTCGTGCTGCCGTCTCCCCCGCGGGAGTACGGCGCACAAAATCTTATAACAACAGGGTCTCCCCCGCTATTACCTTCACAGCTTTTTGGCCGTATTCAGTTGATAGAGCCGCCTCAGTCCCCGCAGCGTCAGCTCCGGATCCACTGTAATCTCACTGCGGCAGGAGGCGGTAAGGAGGGCGGCAGAGCCGCCGGTGGCGATGGCCGCGGCTCCCGCCATCCCCGGCAGGGCCCGATATCGCTCTAAAAAGCCGTCCACCATCATGGCACTGCCGCAGAGGAGGCCATAGCGCATGGCGTCGGCGGAGTTTTTGCCCAAAACATTCTCCCCCGGCGGCCGCAGGGCGATGGCGGGCAGCAGGGCCGTGGAGCTTTTAAGCAGGGCTGCGCTGGCGTAGAGCCCCGGCAGGATGCACCCGCCCAGATAGGTCCGGCTCTCATCCACCGCGGCAATGGTGGTGACGGTGCCCGCGTCGATGATCAGCAGCGGCGCGCCATAGATCGCTATCGCACCGGCAGTATCCGCCGCCAAGTCCGCCCCCAGCTCCGTGGGATCGTCAATACGGATGCGAAAGCCTGTCTTGGTCCCCGGCCCCACCTGTATCACCCGCAGAGCCGTCAGCCGAGTCACCGCCTCCTCCACAAGGCCTGTGAGGGAGGGCACCACAGAGGCCATGATGCACCCGGTGAGCCGCTCCCGGTCCACACCGTTGACCCGAAGAAGGTCATAGAGCAGTACCAGATACTCGTCGGCGCTGCGCTCCGCCTCCGCGGAGACCTTGGCCCGCATGCGGAGCCTGTCGCCGTCAAAGACGCCCAAGGTGATGTTGGAGTTTCCCACCACAATCGCCAGCAACATCGCCTTCCCCCCTTTTTCCGCTGGAAGTATACCACAATTCCGCTCCCCTGACAAGGGGTTTTTCCGCCCAAATTCCCCTTGACTTCCCGCTCCGCCTGTAGTATATTGTAATAGAACATTTATTCTATAATTCCATCTCAGACGGGAGGCGCCGTTTATGACTGTGATGGACAAGCTCACCATCCTCACCGACGCGGCCAAGTACGACGCCGCCTGCACCTCCAGCGGAGCCAGACGGGGCAGCAAAAAGGGGTATATCGGCAACACCTCCAGCTCCGTGGCCGGCTGCTGCCACACCTTCTCCGCCGACGGGCGCTGTGTTACGCTCTTGAAGGTGCTGATGACCAACTGCTGCATCTACGACTGCAAGTACTGCGTCAATCGCTGCTCCAACGACACCCGGCGGGCGGTGTTCACGCCGGAGGAACTGTCGGAGCTCACCATTGAGTTCTACCGACGCAACTATATCGAGGGCCTGTTCCTCTCCTCCGGTGTCCTCCGGGACCCAGACTACACCATGGAGCGGATGATCCAAGTGCTCCACCTGCTGCGCAATACCCACCGCTTCAACGGCTATATCCACGCCAAGACCATCCCCGGGGCGTCGCCGGAGCTGGTGGAGCGGCTGGGAATGCTGGCGGACCGGCTCAGCGTCAACATTGAGCTGCCCTCGGAGGCGGGGCTGAAGGCCTTGGCCCCCAACAAGACCAAGTCCGCCATTCTCCAGCCCATGAAGCAGATCCGAAACACTTTGACAGAGAACAAACAGGAGCTGGTGAAATACCGCCACGCCCCCAAGTTCGCCCCCGCCGGACAGAGCACCCAGATGATCATCGGCGCCACACCGGACAGCGACCGGCACATCCTCCGCCTCACCCAGGGGCTCTACGACACCTACCGCCTCAAGCGTGTGTTCTTCTCCGCCTACGTGCCGGTGGTGGAAAACAGCCTCCTCCCCACCCCGGATACCAAGCCGCCCCTGCTGCGGGAGCACCGGCTCTATCAGGCGGACTGGCTCCTCCGGTTCTACGGCTTCCGGGCCGAGGAGCTGCTCACTGATCAGGACCCCAACTTCAACCCCCTCATCGACCCCAAATGCAACTGGGCCCTGCGCCACCCGGAGTTTTTCCCAGTGGAGGTGAACACCGCCGCCTACGAGGACCTGCTTCGGGTGCCGGGCGTGGGCACCATCAGCGCCCGACGGATACTATACGCCCGCCGAGGCGGCACGCTGTACCACGAGGACCTGAAAAAGTTAGGCGTGGTGATGAAGCGGGCCCAGTATTTTCTGGTGTGTAAAGGGAAAGTCATTGACGGCCTCCGCTTCTCGCAGGACACCGTCCTCCGGGGCCTCCTCGCTGCGGAAAAGCTGCCGATACCGGAAATGGAACAGCTAACACTATTCGACTGAAAAGGCAAGCTCTTTCAGTTGAGAGGGTTACGCTGCGTTCTTCGCCTTCACGGTGTGTACGATTGGAAAGTGTAAGAAAACCTTAAACTTCTACGTTCTCTTTTTGTAAGATTCCCCTGCTATACTCCCCTCCATCTCATATGATTGGAGGAGTATTCCATGTCCGCATTCGTTCTCAAGCTCATTG
The DNA here is from genome assembly GCA_022801715.1 of Oscillospiraceae bacterium. GTDB lineage: Bacteria > Bacillota > Clostridia > Oscillospirales > Oscillospiraceae > CAJFPI01. Next base: position 19,549 of record JAAWSV010000008.1, on the reverse strand, counting down.
CCTTAGTATCTATGGTGGCCGATCACACGGCGGCACTGCTTCTGCCCTTAGGTCCGACCTACATCCACCTGCGCTGCTTCGGACGGATGGCGTTTCTCATCTACGCCTTCCTGCTCACCGAGGGCTTCCGCCACACCCGGTCCGCGCCCCGGTACGCCCGCCGGCTGTTTCTCATGGGTGCGCTGGCTCAGATCCCCTACGCCGTCACACTGAACGCTGGATTCCAAAGCCTGTTGGAGCGTTTCACCCACCTGAATATCTTCTTCACCTTGGGCTGCGGCGTCCTGCTGATGATGTTTCTGCAATCGAACCGCCTGCCGCTCTCCCAGCGGCGTCCCGTGTGGGGACTGCTGCCCTTGGCGCTGATCCCGGCCGCCCTCGCCCAGTTCGGCCTGTGGGAGCTGAGCTATATCATCACCGGCCTCTTGGCCATTGCCGCCCTCACCCTGTTCCTCCAGGACCGCCTCCCCTTCGACGCCGGGGCGGCGGCGGACTGGGCACTGAAAACCGCCGCCGCCATCGCCCTCTACCAGCTGCTGCACAACTGGAGCGAGCGCCTCTTCCACATTGGTTTAGAGTTCGACTACTCCTTCTGGGCCCTGCTTTTTATCGCCCTGCTCTGGCCCTGCCGTGGCCGGCGGAGCCGCGCCGCAGCTATGCTGGCCATCGTCCTCATCTTCTACCCTCCTTGGTACAGCATGGAGGAATTCGCCTTCGCCATGCTGGCCGCCTTGGCCGTCATCCTCTACAACGGCCGTCGGGGTCTCGACGACCACCGCCTGTTCTACTGGGCCTACCCTCTTCATTTAGCAGTCCTCTGGGGGCTGACGATTTTCTGAATTAGGAATTGTTTGTACAATATAGTCAATTCTATCTGACGGAAAAATTCCTAATTCCTGATTAGCAGAAAGGAGTGCCATGGATACTGTCTACCGTTACGACGGCAGCTTTGAGGGCTTCCTCTGCTGCGTGTTTGAGAGCTATGTGAACAAGGAGCCCCCCGCCGCCTTTCAGACCGCGGAGGATTTAAACCCCACCCTGTTCCCCATCCAGTGGGTGGAGAGCGACGAGGCCCACGCCCAGCGGATTCTCCGCAGCATCAACCGGCGCTCCGCCTACGCCTTGGAGCTGGTGGAGAAGGGCTTTCTCACCTGCGCCGAGGAGCGGGAGATGATGCTCTACTGCTTCATCCGCGCCCTCTATGACTTCGGCCCGGACTTGGTGCACCGCCTCAGCGACGAAGCGGTATACCCCTTGGTGAAGGCCGTGCGCCACTTGGACGGGGAGGTCCACCTGCTCCGGGGCTTCACCCGCTTCTCGGACTTGGGCGGTGCACTGGTGGGGGAGATCGCCCCCAAAAACCGGGTCCTCCCCCTGCTTCGCCCCCACTTCTGCAGCCGGTTCTACAACGAGCGCCTCATCCTCTACGACCGCACCCATCAAGAGGCCCTGTTCTACCGGGACGGCAAGTGGTGCATCGCGCCCTTAGAGCACTTCGAGATGGCCCGCCCCAGTGAGCGGGAAGCTCAGTTCCGCCGGCTGTGGAAGCGGTTCTACGACACGGTGGCCATCGCCGAACGATACAATCCCAAGTGCCGCCGCACCCAGATGCCCATGCGCTACTGGGACACCATGACGGAGTTTCAGGACGAAAGCTACTTCGAGGCTGCCCCCGCAGCAGTGGAACCTCCCCCCACCCCCGCCGCGCTGGAGGAGGGTCGGCGGGCTTAAAGCAAAAAAGGACCCAAAGAGAACACTCACCGGGCATAAAAAACATAGGGAAGTGCCGCCAAAAGCGGGTACTTCCCTATGTTTTTGCACTTTGACCACCCAAATAATCTGTCCCCACGTTGAAAAGGGCGGTATCCTCCCTCTGCGCTTGGCCTGTCTCATAGATCTTCAGGGACTTCGCCGCAATACACAGAACGGGGACCTCGTCCCATGCGTCCAAAAAGGTGTAGGAGAGCCCCCCATGCTCTGTCTCCGCCACAGTGAAGTTGGAGATATCCGTCAATACAGCACGGCTCCAGACCTCCGCCGCCTCGTCAAACACCAGCACCAACTCCCGGCAGTCCCAAGTCTGAAAGGACACCTTCGCCTGCCCGACGCCGATGACCACACTCTCAATATGCCCATCATGGGGCGAAAATGTATCTATCTCTCTCAAATCCTATCACTTCCTCTCCGTCTTCTCCCGCGTCTTGGCCGGCAGAGCCGCATCGCCTGCTCCCGCATCCGGTCCAAGATCACCCCCCACCGCTGCCACTGCGCCTGTTCTGTCTCCCCCGCCAGACGCTCCAAGGGACAGAAGTCGTACAGGCATTTGAAGTGACAGAGATATTGAATCACCATCCTGTCAATCCAATCCACATCCTCCTCCGACAGTTCCCCCTGCCGCAGCCGCGCCGCCACCTCATCCAGATTTCGGATAATCGAACCCAACAGATCCGGCCGCCGCTCCCGCAGGATGCCGGAGACCTCCAAAACCCGCTCCAGCAGCTCCCGCTGTACATCCTGTCTGTCTCCCATACCCATCACCTCAGATCACCTCGCAAATCCTCTCCCCATCTCCCTGCGAATTGCCGGGTCCACGCTCACTTTAAAATAGTCCACCACACGCTCCCGCAGCGTCGGTCGGAGAAAATCCACAGCCGCCTCCGAGCGGTGAAACGACCTTGTTGTCCGCAGGAAAAAATCAATCCGCGGCCTCGCCGGAATGTGCAGCGGCATCACTTCAACCTCCCTCTATACCTCTCTCCGCCGGACAGTCCCCTGTCTCCATCACAGTGCCCTCCGCCGGCTGCTCCACGCCGTTCCAATCCACCTCTTTGGAACCGCTGACCTCCGCAAAACACAGCGCCGCCACATCGTACCTCCAGTGCTCCGCCAAAAAACAGCGGTTCATACACGCCTCATAGTACGCAATCCTCTGCCTCCACCGCTCCTCAGGAAACACAGAATACAGCAGGCGCAGCTCATACTCCATCCAATACTTTCTGGTATCACAAATGGCATCATATTGGTACTGCCCATTCTCCCGATAAATCCAAGCCCCCTGCTCAACATGATCCCGAACAAACCGCCATCGCTTCTCCTCCTCGCTCCGGCCGCGCAGCTCCATCGCCTGTGCGATCTCCCGCGCCGCCTGTCCAAAGAGCCACAGTCGAAGGTCCTCCTCATCCGCCCCCTCATACTCCAGCCTGTCCGGCCCCCGCTCACCGTAGGCCCAGAACTGCAACCCCGAAAGATATCCGCCCCGATGTGGTACAGCGCTGGCAATGATGTCCTCCGGTATCCCCTCCGGCAACTGTGCTCTGATCCAATCCTCGTACAAAAAAACACCCCCTCCAAAATTCACCAAATTCCCAATATCTCGAAATCCATACAGTCAAAGCCGCAGATATCGCCCCAATCTCTCTCCAACACAATGCCGTCTATCTGCTCCGCCCGGTACAGCGCATCTATCGACGCAAAGCACCGCACTCCCCCCTGCTCACCGGTTCCGCATCTCAGGAAAGAGCAATGGTCATCATAAATGATGATCATATATTCATAGGGCCTGCCCGCAAATTTCAGCCTCAGCTCCGCCTCACATTGAAACTGCTCTATACATTGCAGCAGCAACCCTTTGATCTCCTCAAAGGTATACCCCGACATCTCCTGCCTCCTCCGCACACTCCACCATCTTTTTTCCCATTATAGCCCCATTTCCCCATTTCCGCAAGCCGCCAAAACAGAGCCCCGACAGCCTTTTAAGGCCGTCGGGGCTCTGCTGCTTATTCAAGAATCCCTCGCGTCTGCCGCCGGAAACCGCATTTTCGGAAAATTCCTCTCTTAGAATATGTCAATCCGCAGATTTCAGGGAAGGTCCCCCAAGGGTCTCAGTCCTGCAAGGCAAAATCCTTGCGCAGCCGCTCCAAGGCCCGGCGCTCCAGACGGGACACCTGCACCTGGGACACAGCCAAAATCCGGGCAGTCTGGGCCTGTGTCAGCCCCTTGAAAAATCTGAGGAGAATCGTCTTTTTCTCACTCTCAGGCAGGGTGTCGATGGCGCTGCGCAGGGCGATCTTCTCCATCATGGCCTCCTCCCCTTCGCTGCTGCGGAGGGTGGACTCCAGTGTCAGCCCGTCACTCAGCTCCTGCTGCAAGCTCTCCGGCGGGGCGGCGGCCAGCTCGGCGGCGGCGATCTCCTCGGCGGTAAGCCCGGTCTCCGCTGACAGCTCCGATATCGCCGGCTCCCGGCCCAGCTGATGGCTCAGCCGCTCCCGGGCGGCAAAAATATTGAGCGCCTGCTCCCGCAGCCCGCGGCCCACCTTCACCGCCCCGTCGTCCCGGAGGTAGCGGCGGATCTCCCCGGCAATCTTGGGTACGGCGTAGGTGGAGAACTGGGTACCGTAGCTGAGATCGAACCCCCGTATCGCCTTCAAAAAGCCCATGCAGCCCAGCTGGTACAGGTCCTCCGGCTCCGCCCCCCGGCCATAGTAGCGGCGGACGATGCTCCAGATCAGCCCCGCATTCTCCCGGACCAGCCGGTCACAGGCGTCCTGATCCCCCTGCTGGGCAGCGGCGATAAGTTCTATATTCATCTTCCGCTCAGGCGCTGAACAATGCGGCGGCGCATGACCACCTTGGTCCCCTGCCCCTCCTTGGATGTCACCCGCAAGGTATCCATAAAGCTCTCCATAATGGTAAAGCCCATCCCGCTACGCTCCTCGCCGCCGGTGGTATAGAGGGGTTCCCGGGCCTTGTCCACATCGGGAATTCCCCGGCCCCAATCCCGGACAGTGACCTCCAGCCCGCCGCCCTCCAGCAGCCGGGCCTTCACCACGATCCGGCCCAAGGTGTCCGGGTAGGCGTGGACGATGGCGTTGGTCACCGCCTCACTGACGGCGGTCTTGATGTCGCCCAGCTCCTCCAGCGTGGGGTCCAGCTGGGCGGCGAAGGAGGCCACAGCCATCCGGGCGAAGCCCTCGTTGACACTGCGGCTTGGAAATTCCACGGTTATGTAGTTCTCTGCTCTCATGTGCTCCCTCCTAAATCAGCTTGACATAGCGCCCCAAGCCGGCTGTCTCCAGCACCTTGGCCGCCTGCTTGGGGATATTCACCACAACTAAATTGCCCCCCAGCGCCTCCATCCGCCGCTTGGCCCGCAAAATCACGGCGATGCCGGAGCTGTCCATAAAGGTCAGATCCTTGAGATCTATCACTGTCTTCCGGGGCAGCTCCTGTTCCATCAGGCGATCCACCTGCTCCATAAGCCCCCGGGCGCCATGGTGATCCAGCTCCCCGCCAAGGGAGACCGTCAATGTGCGGTCAGCCGCTGTTGTTTTGATATCCATCCAGTCACGACCTTTCTTTCGAGGTCAGCGCCTCTCCTTATAGTGAAGTATAGCTTGTCCGATGGGGGATTTTTGTCGAAGAATAGAAGAAGGGGTGGTTTTTTTCTGAGGAACCGCGTACCCCACTACCCCGCGGCCGCGAAACCGCACCGCAGCATAAAACCCCCATCCCCCTGCAACCAATTTCCCCTTTCCCCGTCTATAATAGTGAAAGCTTTCAACTAAGGAGCTCCTCCATGGACGACAAAGACATCATCGCCCTCTTCTGGACCCGAGCCGAGGAGGCCATCACTCAGACCGCAAAAAAGTACGAAAACTACTGCCGTACCATCATCGGCCGCATCCTCCCTTCCCCGGAGGACGCAGAGGAGTGCTTAAACGACACCTACTTGGGCGCATGGAACACCATGCCGCCCCAGCGGCCAACGGTACTGCCGCCCCTTTTGGGACGGATCGCCCGGAACGCGGCTCTGGACCGGTACGACTACAGCCGGGCCAAAAAGCGCAGTGCCGCCTTTGAGACGGTTTTGGATGAGCTGAACGACTGCACAGGCGGCGACGCCACCCAGTCGGCGGTGGACTGCATCCTTCTGGGGGAGACCATCGGCCGCTGCCTATCCCATCTGCCCCCGGTGCAGCGGCAGGTATTTCTGCGGCGGTACTGGTACTGCGACAGCTTGGAGGAGATTGCAGCGCGGTACGGCTTCACCGTCTCCAAGGTAAAATCCATGCTCCACCGCACCCGCCGGGGACTGAAAGAGTATCTGATTAAGGAGGGATATTCCCTATGAAAAAAGAAGATTTTTTCCGCGCCATCGGAGAGGTGGACGACGCCCAAGTGCTGGAGGCAAACCAGCCGCCGGCAAAGCACCGCCGCCGCCTCCCCCGCCTCGCCCCGCTGGCCGCCTGCCTGCTCCTGCTCATCGGTGCGGCGGCAGCTTGGCCCCGCCTGCGTCCGGCCGTACAGCCCCCGCTCCCTCCCAGCGGCGAAAACCAGAGCAACACCGCTCCCGACACCGCCGCCCAAGAGGACAGCAAGCCCCTCTACTCCCGCGGCGTGACCATCGCCCCCTTTGACCCGGAGACCGCGCGAAGCGACAGCACCCAGAAGGGCACGGCAGAGGATGTGGCATCCTCCGCTTCCATGGACTTGGCCTGGCTCACACCGGAGGAGCTGCTGGCCCGGGACACCTATATCTTCCGGGGCACGGTAGAGTCCATGACGTACTACACAGTGGATGAGATCGGCTCCTTAGGGGGCTGGTTCACCGTGGCAGAAGTCCGGATCTCAGAAGTCCTCCAGGGCGACCTGACCGTCGGCGACACCTGCCAAGTGCTGCTGCCGGTGGTGCGGGGCTGCTTCTCCACCTCCATCGCCGGAGCCTTGGAGGACATCGAGGTGGGCAGCGAGGCCATCTTCATGCCCCGCCCCGCCACCCCGGAGACAGTGGTCAGCGAGGCAGACCGTAGCTTCTGCTACGCCGACGTAGCCGACGCCTACTTCAGCGAGGGCATCCGGTTTATCTTCCTCCAGACCGAGGACGGCCTCCGGTTTGAACGGAACGTCTACGAGGACATCCAAGACGCCCAGACCTTGGACGAGGTGGCGGCGTATCTCAGGGGGATGCTGGACTGAGCGCGAACCAGCGCCGGAGCATTTGCTCCGGCGCTGAAATTTGTCACAGGAAAATTTTCTCAAATCGACATACCCCGATTGTCTCTCCCCTATGTGAAAGGTCATTGAAGCCAATACAAACATCTGCTATTATTGGTATCGGCAGATAAAACATTTTGTAGAGGCAACATCTAAGGAGAGGCATAACATATGAGGCAACCAGACAACACTATACTATTTGGAATAAGAAAAGGGATTGCATTTTATTTTAACGATGTAATAGAGAAAGAACACATCAAAGAAATTATATGTATGCTGGTAGATCTGACCAGCGTAACCTTTACGGGCAAACAGGCCCAAGGCGAGCCGAAAATCCGGCTGGTGCGTGGAGGATGGGAACGGGTCTTTGATGCCACATTTAGGCATTCCACCTTTGAGAGTTCAAATGTATTGATGCTCACCGATGGAACAAAGGACGCTTTGCAAACAACGCAAATATATATGAACCTTTGGAACCCATGCCGGTCTGCCAGCTGTATACTGGTAAACTGTATGACAGACATCAGCTGGGAGGCAATCATCGCCTTTATCCAAGCGGTAAGCGGTATTCTTCACTTGCAATATGTCAGTGCTGGGTATGATGTTGTCAACAACGATTTTTGGTATCCACGCAGCGCAGCATACGGCTTGAAGTTCCTGCAAACTATCAAATATGCAAACAGCAAATGGACGGAATGGTTCTATCTTTGCTATGTTGTGAACAAAGCCATATACGGCCCCAATGTGGTTCAATTTCTATCTGACAATTTATGGGAGCCCGTGGAACAAACAGTTCACCAGTGTGGTTTCACCTGTACACCATTAAACACCGGTGTAATGCTGGACATATTGGATCATAAGGATGGCAAACTGCTTGAACCGGGAAAGGAAGAGCTGCTTGACAGGCTTTCAAGGCTGTACCAAGCACTGCATCCTATCATAGTACCAACTGCGAAGCCGATGTTCTTAAAGGAAAATGAGTGGTCCCTTTGGCAGCAACGATTTGCATTTTAATTGATATCCGGCAGGCGGCCCTATGTAAACAAATTCCCCCGCCCCAAAACGCCCTTACCCGGCCTTCTATTCCCCAGGTAAGGGCGTTTTCACTCTCCTCTCTCACTTCCAAATCCGCACCGCCCCAAAATCCTGCAATTGCTTAACAAACATCATCACCACCGGCGCCAGCAGCATCCCGCCCACTCCGAACAGCCGAAACCCTAAATACATGGCCATCAGCGCCGCCAACGGCGGCAGCCCCGCCTGCGCCGCCACCAGCTTGGGCTCCAGCAGGTTCCTGACCAGCAGGATCACCGCATACAGCGCCAGCAGCGCCACCCCCCTGGGCACGCTGCCCAGCAGCAGCTGATAGACGCTCCAAGGCACCAGCACCGTCCCCGTCCCCAGCACCGGCAGGGCATCCACAATGGCCACCAGCACCGCCGTCAAAAGGGCATAGTCCACCCCCAGATACCAAAACCCCAGCAGCAGCATGACAAAGGTCACCAGACACAGGATACTTTCCGCCTTCAGCCACCGCCAGAAGGTGGTGCGCAGACACCCGGCCACCCCCTGAAACCGCTGTCTGGCCCTGGGCGTGATCTGGCGGCGAATGAAGGTCAAAATCTCCGGATAGGACACGGTAGTAAAAAACACCGCCATCACCGTGGTAAAAAGGAACAGCACGATCTGGGGCAAACGCTTCATCAGCCCGGAGAGCCACCCCAGCGCCGCCATGGACAGCTCCCCGGCCAGCGCCGTCCCCTCCTCCGAAAGCTGCCGGAGAAGCCGGTCCAAATATTGCTGCAGCTCCTCCGGACAGGCGCGGCAGAACCCCTCGTAGCGCCGCTCCACCTCATCCAGCAGCGCCGGAAGGCCCCGCAGCATCTCCGGCAGGCGCTGGAGCAGGGACAGCCCCTCCTCCGTCAGGCGCACCGCCGCCGCCCCCAGCCCCACGCCCAAGGTCACAAGGAACAGAGTGGTCAGCGCCGCGGCGGCGAAGGTGCGGCGAAAGCGCAGGTGTCTTTGACACCAGAGCACCCCCGGCTCCAGCAGCACCGCGAAGGTCAGCGCCAGCAGGAAGGGCAGCAGCGGCAGCAGAAGAAACCGCCCCACAAGGACAGCCACCCCCGTCACAAGGGCAGCGGACAGCCATCTGTTGTGCAATATAGGCAATCCTCCTCTCCAAATCCGTCAAAAACTGTGGCTTTTTGCCTGTTGTAAGTGGGAGACACTTGTGCTACACTGGTAGACATCGAAAACATTTGCCCACAGGAGGTGCACAGCAAATGGGCGGAACAACCAGATTTTACATCGTGGCCGCAGAGGCGCTGCCGGAGGTCTTTATCAAGGTGGCGGAGGCCAAGCGGATGCTCCAGACCGGCGAAGCTGCCACGGTGGGCGGCGCCACCAAAAGCGTGGGCATCAGCCGCAGCGCGTTCTACAAGTACAAGGACGCGGTGCAGCCCTTCAACAACATGCAGTCCGGGCACATCATCACCTTCTATGCCATGCTCAAGGACAATCCCGGAGTTCTCAGCAGCATTTTATCTATCTTTGCCGCATCCGGCGCGAATATTCTGACCATCAACCAGAGCATTCCCACCAACGGCTGCGCGGCGGTGACCATCTCGGCGGAGACCTCGGAGATGGAGAGCTCCTTGGACGATCTGATGGCCCGGGCCGCGGCGGCCGGCGGGGTTGTAAAGTTTGAAATTTTAGCTGGCTAACATTTCTCCTTTGAAATCTGCGGATTTCAAAGGCTGCTTACTATTCTATTACACACATCGCCTAAAAATTATGGCCGGATTTTACCGGGAGAGATTGGAAGGAGAAGATACTATGTTACACATCGCGATTATGGGCTTTGGTACGGTAGGCGCCGGGGTGGCGGAGGTAGTGCGGATGAACGCCGCCTCCATCGCCGAAAAGACCGGTGAGGAGGTCAATGTCAAATACATCCTCGACGTGCGGGACTTCCCCGACAGCCCCTATGCTGATAAGATGATTAAGGACTTCGCCATTTTGGAGAGTGATCCCGAGGTGGAGGTGGTGGTGGAGTCCATCGGCGGCGCCAAGGTGGCCTTGGAGTTTACCCGCAGGGCCCTCCAAGCGGGAAAGCATGTGGTCACCTCCAACAAGGAGCTGGTGGCCACCCACGGCAAGGAGCTGCTCTCCATCGCCAAGGCCCGCGGCGTCAACTACCTCTTTGAGGCCAGCGTAGGCGGCGGCATCCCCGTGCTGCGCCCTCTGTTTGAGGACCTGTCCGCCAACCAGATCGAGGAGATCGTGGGCATTCTGAACGGTACCACCAACTATATCCTCACCCGGATGGTGAAGGGCGGCGTGTCCTTTGCCGATGCACTGAAGGAGGCCCAGTCCAAGGGCTACGCCGAGGCCGACCCCACCGCCGACGTGGAAGGCATTGACGCAGGACGCAAGATCTGCATCCTCTCCGACTTGGCCTGGGGGAAGGAGGTCCTGCCCCAGAGCATCAGCATGGAGGGCATCAGCGCCATCCACCTCCAGGACGTGGACATCGCCGCCAAGGCTGGCTACCGCATCAAGCTCTTGGGCCGGGCCCTGCGCCTCCCCGACGGGCGGCAGACCGCCTATGTGGCCCCCCACTTGGTGCCGGAGAGCTGCCCCATCGCTGTGGTGGACGACGTGTTCAACGGCATCATGATCCGGGGCAACGCCGTGGGCGACGTGATGTTCTACGGCCGGGGCGCCGGAGACCTGCCCACCGCCTCCGCCGTCATGAGTGACGTCCTGGACGCCGCCGCCCACCGGCAGAACCGCCGGGACATCGGCTGGAACGAGAGCGCGGAGGTCACCCCCGCCGGGGAGATCCCCATGAAGTGGTACCTCCGGGGCAGCTTCTCCAGCGAGGACGCCAAGACCCTCTGCGGCGAGGTGGAGGTCCTCTCCAGCGGTGCTGTGATCACCGGTGCTCTCACCGAGGCCCAGGTCAAGGACGCCGCGGAGAAATTAGGCGCCGCCGCCATGCTCCGCGTCCTGTAACGCGCACCGCATTTTGTATTATACTGTAATAGCAGGTTTTCCTGTATTGAGACCAAGGAAAGAAGGTAATAAAGCGTGAAACTGATCGTACAGAAATTCGGCGGAAGCTCCGTCCGGGACGCCCAGCGCATTCAAAACGTGGCCGGGATCATCGCCGATACCTATAGGGCCGGCAGCAACGTCATCGTGGTCCTCTCCGCCCAAGGCGACACCACCGACGATCTGATCGCCAAGGCCAAGGAGATCAGCGAAAATCCCTCCAAGCGGGAGATGGATATGCTCCTCTCCACCGGCGAGCAGATCTCCATCGCCCTGTGCGCCATGGCCTTGGAGAAGATGGGCATCCCGGCGGTGTCCCTGGCCGCTTGGCAGGTGGGTATCCAGACCAACCGCACCTACTCCAACGCCCGCATCAAGAAGATCGACCGGGAGCGCATCCAGTCCGAGCTGGACCGGAAGAAGGTGGTCCTGGTGGCCGGCTTCCAAGGCGTCAACCGCTACGGCGACGTGACCACCTTGGGCCGGGGCGGGTCCGACACCAGCGCCGTGGCCTTGGCCGCCGCCTTCAACGCGGACCTGTGCCAGATCTACACCGACGTGGACGGGGTCTACACCACCGATCCCCGCATTGTCCAAGGCGCCCTCAAGCTCAACGAAATTACCTATGACGAGATGCTGGAGCTGGCCTCCCAGGGGGCCCAGGTGCTCCACAACCGCAGCGTGGAGCTGGCGAAGAAGTACGGCGTCAATATGGAAGTTGTGTCCAGCTTGGAGAGGAAGCCCGGCACAAAAGTCAAGGAGGTTTGTAAAATGGAAAAGAACAATATCGCCGGTGTGGCGAAGGATACCAGCATTGCCCGGATTGCCTTGGTGGGCTTGGAGCACAGCCCCGGCGTGGCCTTCAAGGTCTTCTCCCTCTTGGGTCAGGCCCGGATCAATGTGGACACCATCATCCAGTCCATCGGCCGTGAGGAGCAGAAGGACATCAGCTTCACCCTCTCCGAGACCAGCGTCAGCGAGGCGGTAAAGGTCTTGGAGGAGAACCGGGAGAGCCTGCGCTTTGACCACATCACCGTGGACGACAAGATTGCCAAGGTCTCCATCGTGGGCGCGGGCATCATGACCACCCCCGGCGTAGCCGCCAAGATGTTCGAGGCCCTCTACGACGCCAACATCAACATTCAGATGATCAACACCAGCGAGATCCGCGTCAGCGTACTCATCGACCAGGAGGACGCCAACCGGGCCGTCAAGGCCGTCCACGACCGCTTCTTCGGCGGCGAGGAGTGAAGAACATAGGGAATCCGGGGTGGAACGTGTTGTTCCACCCCGGATTTTTTGCTGGACTCTCCCCTGCTCTGTAGAAAGCGAATACAAATGATATCAATAATAATTTAATGATAATCATTAAATTATTATTGACACCAGAGAATCGCCGTGGTATGATAGCAGCGAGGTGATGAGGATGAAGCTGATTCAAAAATTTGTCAACGAGCAAACGGCAAAGGCCGCCTCGCTGTTTATGCGGTTTGTCTGCTATCTTGTCATAGTTTTCTCCTTGGTGTGTTTAGTCCTGAGCTTTATGGGGCGGCAAACCTTTACCCTCCGCACAAGGGGAGAAACCTATGAGCACGCCATTTACGCGGAAGAGAATCATGGACCCCACTCCCGCGGCCTTACCGTCTCGATGGGCGACTATATCCGCGTACAGTCCAATATCGACAACGAGATCGACTTTACCACCCATATCGGCCTATCCCTCATGTTCGCCGCCCATATCGTCCCCATGATTTTTGCCACTTGGTTTCTGAGCTGTGTGTTCACCAACGTGTACAAAGGCCGAATCTTCACCGAGCAAAATGCCAAATATCTGCTCTACTATGGCCTCCTCCAATTTTTTACAGCGATTTGCGTCCCCTTTCTCAAGCTTTTGATCTGCCATCTGACAAATTTGGTCTCCCGCAGCCAAATCATCATGTCAACGGGCCAGAACATGTTCAACACCGCGGTTCCCAGCATCGCCTTCCTCGTGGCCGCCTACATCATCCACCACGGCATCCATTTACAGGACGAGGTGGACCACACGCTATGATTGTCATTCGACTGGACAGGGTTCTGGCGGACCGGAAGATGCGCCTCAACGACTTGGCGGCCCGAGTGGGCATCTCCAACGTGAACCTCTCCTACCTGAAAACCGGAAAGGTGAAGGCCATCCGCTTCACCACGCTGGAGGCTATCTGCCGGGTCCTCCAGTGCCAGCCCGGCGACATTTTGGAGTACGTGGAGGACGAGGAGCCGCCGGCGGAGCAATAGCGAAAAACGGCCTTCTGTTACAAACTTGCGCTGTAACAGAAGGCCGTTTGTTATGTACCTATGAGGCTCTCACCGTTTCCCTCTGCGGAGCATGGTCTCCCGGACACCCACCTCCTGCCCGCTGCAAATCCGCCGCACATTCACCGCGTGCTTCACCCAGATCACCGCCGATACCCCGCCCACAATGGATGCCATCAGGAGGCTGCGTGTCTGCCAGCCTATGTAGAGGGGAAAGGCGGTGACCGCCGTAAGGGTCCCCACAACGATGTAGTCCGTGACTATCACGATCAGCAGAATCACCACCACCATCGTCAAAAAGAACCGCCAGTCCACCGCCAAAATCAGCCCCAAAAAGGAGGCAAAGCCCTTGCCGCCCCGAAACTGTAAATAGAACGGAAAGATATGCCCCAATACCGCCGCCGCCCCGGCTGCTAAACCGATCAAAGGCGCGTCCGGACAGAGATAAGCCGCTAAAAACGCCGCCAAAAAGGCCTTGCCGATGTCATGGACCGCCACCAGTACGCCAAACCGCCGTCCCATGGTGATGGCGGCATTGCTGGCCCCGGCGTTATTGACTCCACAGCTGCGGATATCAAAGCCCTTGGCCCGAGCCACGAAGTAGGCCAAATTGCAGCTGCCCGCCAGATAGCCCGCCAGAACCGCCCACAGATAGGTCATCATAGCAAATCCTCCCATCCCCGCGGCGCGCCTGCACAGCGGCACACCGCGGGTCCGCCTGTCCTCCTCCTCAGCGAAATGCCGCCCCGTCCCCATCCAGCAGCTGCTCCCGGTGGACCCGGACAAAATCCGGCGCCCGCTCCGGCAGGTGCCGGGACACCGCGGCGGCCAGCAGTGCCGGGTTCACCCCCGGATTCTGGGCCTGGACCACCGTGCGGAGCAGCAGGAGCCGATCCCGCTCCTCCATCTCCACGGTGTGGATCATGGGGCGGATGTCCACATCCGCCATCTGCTTCCTCTTGTTTCGCTTCTCCACCACCACCTGCTCCCCTAAAAGCAGGCCGCGGACCGCCTCCGCCATCCCCGACGGCACGCCGCCGTCGTACTCCATGGACACCAGCGCCTGCAAATACTGGAGCTCCCGCACAGGCCGCTCCGGCACATGGCACTCCAGCACCCGGACGCCCAAGGGCAGACAGGGGGCCAGACGCGCCGGCAGGGCCGCGCAGTCAATCTCTTCCTCCGTCTCAAAGTCCAGCAGCTCACAGACGCTGGTCTGCCCCACAGACAGGGGCAAAACGAAGGACATCATGGGGTGGGGATGGAACCCCGCCGAGTGGCGGATCACCATCCCTGCCCGGATAAACACCCGCTGGAAGGTCCTGAGCAGGTCCAAATGGGAGATGTAGGAGGCCACACCCTCCTTGGCAAAGCACAGCCGAACCTTAGACATCACACGCCCCTCCCACCATCTTGTTGGCCCCGCAGCCGCTGCACCTCGTGCGGCAGTCCGGGGTGGTCTGGGAGGCGTAGCACCGCTCCCGCTCCCGCCAGAGGTACTCGTCCCCCACGCCGCAGGAGATCACGGACCAAGGGAAGATCTCCTCCCGACTCCGCTCCCGGTTGGCATAGAAAGCCGGGTCCAGCCCGCACTCGTCAAAGGCCTCCAGCCAGCGACCCAAGTCGAAGTAGTCCTGCCAGGCGTCCAAGTGGGCCCCCTTCTCAAAGGCCCGCTCCAGCACCCGGCCCAGCCGACGGTCCCCCCGGGCCAGAACGGCCTCCAAGAAGCTGGTATCCCCGTCGTGCCAGTTGTAGGTCACCGCCCGGGCGGTCATGTGCTCCCGCAGGAGCTTCACCCGGCGCTCATACTCCTCTCGGCTGATCTGCGGCTCCCACTGGAAGGCGGTGAAGGGCTTGGGCACAAACCAGCTGGTGGACACGGTGATCCGTACCCCCCGGGCCTTGCTGCTGGCGTGCTCCCGCCAGCAGTGGACCACGTGGTCCGCCATCTCGGCGATGCCGATAATGTCCTCGTCGGTCTCCGTGGGGAGGCCCAGCATATAGTAGAGCTTCACCGCGCTCCACCCATTGGAGAAAGCCCGTGTAAGGCTCTCCATCAGATCCTTCTCGGTGAGATTCTTGTTGATGGCATCCCGGAGCCGCTGGGTCCCCGCCTCCGGGGCGAAGGTGAGCCCCGCTTTCCGCCCCTTGGCCATCCGCTCGGTGAGGGCCATGGAGAAGTTGTCCGCCCGGAGACTGGGCAGGCTCAGCGTCACATGGTGGGGCCCACAGTAGTCCTCCAGCGCGTCGCACAGCTCCACCAAATCGGGATAGTCACTGGTGGACAAGCTGGAGAGCGTCATCTCTTGGTACCCGGAGTCGGCGCAGGCCGCCGCCCCGTACTCCGCCAGCTTCTCCTTGCTGCGGCAGCGCACCGGCCGGTAGACATACCCCGCCTGACAGAACCGGCACCCCCGGATACACCCCCGGAACAACTCCAAGGTCACCCGGTCGTGGACAATCTCCGTGGAGGGCACAATGGACTTCACCGGGAAATGGGCGCTGTCCATATCCCGGACAATGCGCTTGCGCACCCTCTCCGGCGCCCCATCCCTGGGCGTGATAGCGGCCACTGTCCCATCCTCGTGATAGCGCACCTCGTAGAGGGAGGGCACATAGATCCCCTCTATATGGCAGGCCTCCCGGAGGAACCGCCCCTTGTCCCAGCCCTCCGCCTTGGCCCTCCGGCAGAGGGTCAGCAGCTCCACCAGCTCCTCCTCCCCCTCGCCGATACAGGCAAGGTCAATAAAATCGGCCAAGGGCTCGGCATTGTACATAGCGGTGCCCCCGGCGATCACCAGAGGGGCCAGCCCGCCCCGGTCGGCACTGCGGAGGGGGATACCGGAGAGATCCAGCATATTCAGGATAGCGGGATAGGCCATCTCATAGCCCACAGAGAAGGCCACAATGTCAAAGTCCCGCACCCTGTCGCCGCTCTCCAAAGCGTAGAGGGGGATACACTCCTCCCGCAGAGCCGCCTCCATGTCCCCCCAAGGGGCGAAGACCCGCTCGCACCAGACGCCCTCCATGTTGTTCATCACACCGTAGAGAATGCGCATCCCCAAGTTGGACATGCCGATCTCATAGGTATCGGGAAAGCAGAAGGCCACCCGGAGGTCCACCGCGGCCTTGTCCTTGAT
The DNA here is from genome assembly GCA_022801715.1 of Oscillospiraceae bacterium. Classification (GTDB taxonomy): domain Bacteria; phylum Bacillota; class Clostridia; order Oscillospirales; family Oscillospiraceae; genus CAJFPI01. The sequence goes on along the minus strand of JAAWSV010000008.1, from coordinate 3,065 downwards.
CACGGCGTTGTACTCCCCGCCCACATACCGGGCGGGCTTTTGCACCTTAGGCAGGATGCGCGCCAATTTCTGATCCAAAAGGTTTTTCTCCTTTATTTGTTGATTCTTCTATTTTATCTGCTTTTCTCCTGTTTGACAACCCCGACTTCCGCAGATTCCAAAAAATGAAAAAGCCCTCTGCACTTGACAAACAGGCCAAAAATGCTATAATAACAGCAGAAGGGCACTGCCGAAGCGGTTCAACCCTTTACAGATGCTTAAGTTTCATAATAGAAACCGTCACCGGCCAGGGTGGCGGTTTCTGCGTTTCACCAATATCGTCACCGTATACGGCCCGATATGCAGCGTAATACGCACTGGCCTCACCTCCTCTCGGAGGATGTGGCTGAACCCGCCCCGTTTCTTCACAGCGCCCTTCTGCCCCCTTGCGGGGTACCTCCATTCTACACATTTCAACATATTCTGTCAACATTTTCCTGAAAACTGCCCCCACCCGCTCTTGACAAACCCGCCGAACATGGTATAATAGCTGCCAAGCAGCTATTATACTTTGATTTGAGCCTTTTTCCCGCCCCTTGCGGGGCAATCGAAAAATTGGCCCATTATACCATTTCAGCTTCGCTTTCATGGTATAATACCAACGAATCATGACAGCGCCATGAGGAAACGAACGCAGGCGGGTGGCCTGAGCGAGCGGGGGACAGTGGAAGCCCCGCGGCCCTCTCCCCCCTGCGAGGCCACTTCCGAGCGTCCGGCGACGAGCCGGAGGGCCAGCCCCCCCTATCGGGCCTCTGAGATGCCCCCTCGGGGGCAATTAGGGTGGTACCGCGAAACCTTTCGCCCCTATACGGTGGCGGGGGTTTTTTCTTTTTTCCACCCCTGCAAAGGAGACACTCTGATGAAACACACCTTGCCCCTGCTATGCTGTCTGCTCCTATCCCTGCTGCTCACCGCCTGCGCCCCCAAGGCCCTGCCCGAGGGCATGGAGGAGGACGCCGTTTTAGACGCCGGACACCAGATCGTGGAGCTGCTGGTATCCGGCAGATACGAGGAGACCGCTGCCCTCTTCCGGGAGGACATCGAAGTCTCCGCCGACGCCCTTCAGAGCCTGACTGAGGATGTCACCGATGACCTGGGCTTCTACCAAGGCCGGCAGGACTCCATGGCCACCGGCCGCACTATAGACGGCGCGGAGTACGGCGAGGCCGTGATCCTCTGCGCATACAAGGAGGACAACGTGCTCTTTCGCGTTTGCTTCGACACGGACATGGTCTTGGTGGGTTTAGAGATCACGAAACAATAACGGAGGATGATTGCTATGGTGCGGGAACAGAAGTCTGTTTCCCATTGCCTCACTCTTTGCCTTACTTGGTTTCACAACAGCTTCAGCGGCACCACACCGGCCCTCAGCGGCCTTGCGGCCCTGCTCTCGGCGGTGATTCTGGGGGCCCACGCCGCCGACCTCTACTGGCCCGCCCCTCTGGGGTACACCCTATGCTCCGCGGCGGTGCTGGGTCTGATCCTCTTGGGACTGTTCCTGTCGGGGAAGCTCCTGCGGGCACTCTTGGGCCGCTCTCTCCGCTGTCTCCTCTCCGCCGCTTTGCTCTACAGCGCCCTCCTTCTGATGATCTGGCGGGGCGCCGGGGAGGGGATTACCATCCGCGTGGTGCTGTTCTCCGCCCTGATGGCCCTGTCCCTGTGGCTCTTCACCGGGGCGGCCTATGCCCTGCTCCGCCTGCGCCGCCGGACGCCCACGCTGTTTATCACCGCCCTGCTCTCCGCCGGCGCGGTGCTGCTCTTCGCCCTGTTCCTCTTCACCGACGGCTTCGACGACCACTATATTCAGCACTACCTGACCTTAGGTCCCCAGCGGGAGGCCGCCGATATCGCCCTCACCCCTGGCCCCTATTCGGTAGACACCATGGACTACGGCACCGAGGAGGGCCTCCCCTCCGAGACCGTGGACCTCTCCCCCTTCGTCAGCCGGGACAGCGACAAGGTAAACGGCGCCTACGCCGACCTCTACTTGGACTATGACCTCACCGCCGTCCCCCTGACTGGTCGGATCTACCTGCCCGCGGGACAAAAAAACTGCCCGCTTCTGATGATTGCCCATGGCAACCACGAGATTGCCGTGGACTCCTACTTAGGCTACGACTACTTGGGGGAATACTTGGCCTCCTGCGGCTACGCGGTGGTCTCGGTGGACCAGAACGCCTGCAACATGCTCACCGGGGAGAACGCCGGCCGGGCGGTACTGCTTTTGGAGCACATCGGCTGGCTGCTGGACCGCTCTGACCAGAGGGACCATCCCCTCTACGGCCTGCTGGACAGGGAGAATATCGCCATCGCCGGCCACTCCCGAGGCGGGGAGATGATCGCCGCCGCCTACCTCTTCAACGACTATGACCGCTACCCGGAAAACGGCACCATCCGCTTTGACTACCACTACCCCATCAAAGCCCTCATCGCCATCGCCCCCACAGTGGACCAGTACCGGCCCGCCGACCACAGCGTGGAGCTGACGGATATAAACTACCTCCTCCTCCACGGGGCCTGCGACCGGGACGTGACCAGCGTACAGGGCATGAAGCAGTACGAGAACATCTCCTTTACCGGCGAGGGGGACTACCTAAAATCCGCGCTCTACATCGCCGGTGCCAACCACGGCCAGTTCAACACCCTCTGGGGGGCCTACGACCAGCCCGCCCCCTTCTCCAGCCTTCTGAACGTGGAAGGCCTTCTTCCGGCGGAGGAGCAGCAGGCCATCGCCGCCAAGCTCATCAAGGCCTTCTTGGATCTGACCCTTCGAGGCGACCCCAGCGGCGAGGCCCTTCTCACCGACTGGGACAGCCGGGCCGGGGAGCTCCCCGAGACCGTGTATGTCCAGTGCTATGAGCGCTCCTCCTTCCGCCCCATCGCCGACTTTGAGGAGGACTCGGACTTGGAGACCGCCGCCGGGGAGGGCGTCTCCCTCCACGCCACAGGCGTCTCTGTCTGGACGGAGGAGCGGATGAACACCGGCGCCGCCCCGGGGACCCACGCCCTGCGCCTGCGCTGGGCCG
>JAAWSV010000050.1 GCA_022801715.1 Oscillospiraceae bacterium | reverse complement strand
CGATCACCGCCACGTCGTAGTGCGCCCGGAGGTCCAGCTTCTCCGCGGTGGCGGCCACGTGGGTGTCCTCCTCCCGCAGATCCTCCTCCTCTCCGGTGGTGAGGCTGCAGGCCACGCCGGCCTTCAGGAGAGTCTCCTGGGCCTCCAGGGCCAGAAGGCGCAGGGGGGCCAGATAGACCCCCGAGGGGGCGCGCATGAGCCGCTGGAAGCCGGCGTAGGTCTTGCCGGTGTTGGTGCCCCCCAGGTGGAGGATAAAGCGGCGGTGCATGGCGCGGGCCTCCGGGTACTCGTCCTTGGGGTTCAGGGCGATGAGGAGGGACAGGTTGGTGCGGATGGCCCGGGGCACATACCACACCGACCAGACGGCAGGCAGCCCCTCGGCAAAGAGCTGGGCGGCGGGAAAGTGCTCCATCCGGAGCATAGCCTCCACGTCCGCCTCCGGCTGGGCGGCGGTGAACTCCGAGAGGACCTGCCTGGCCGCGGCGCGGAGGACATAGGGGTAGCGGGCCAGCACCTCCTGGGACAGGGGGTGGGAGGCGCCGGAGGTGAGCCAGCCAGCGGAGCGGAGGAAATTCCGCAGAACCGCCGCCAGATGGGCGCCGCCGGTCCCCTGTTCCAGCGCCAGAAACTCCTTCATCTGCCCCATGGCACCGCCGGGGCGCAGCTCTTGGCTGCGGGGGATGGTGGGAATCCGGGTCAGGATCGCCTGGTGGTAGTACCCAGCCAAGAGCCAAGGGGCGGTGTCGTCCCGCTCCGCCGACTGAAAGGACCGATCCAAGGCGGCGCAGGCCCGCTTGCTCTGGGGGGAGGCGGTCTTGGCGCGGCCGCCCTTCAGCTGGCCCTCCCGAAAGCGGGGGTCCTGCTCCGCCCTCTGGACATCCTCCCGGTCCCAAGCCCGGACCGGGTGCGCCCCGGCGTGGAAGATGCGGGGCTTGGGGAGCAGCTCCTTGAGCAGCTCACTGGACCACCCCCGCTGTTTGAGCATGGTGGCGGTCATGTATTTTCCATTGCTGCGCCGGGACACGGCATCCCCTCCTTTTTGGGCAGGCACTGACAGGCCGGCTGTCCCAGTGGAATCGGCACCGGTCCGGACCTCGGTATAGTATGGCCCGAAGGCCGAAAAATCTCCACAGGTTCTCTTTGCACGCCGCAGGTTATTGAGGCGCGGTCTGGTCTATTATAGCAGATTTTGCAGACAAGATGCAACTGAAAAGCAAAAAGCCCCGAAACTCATCTGCTCTGGTGATTTTGCGGAGAAAAAGCAAGGAAACATTTCTTTTTGGGAGAGACGCTCTATGGACGTTTTGGCGGGGTGCGCCCATAGACATCTTCAAAAATGGGGCCAAGATAGGTGATGGACCGCTTGGCGGCAGTCTCCATATCCGGTGTCTGGTAGATCTCCGTACAGAAGGAACCATTATAGCCGCAGTCCCGGAAGGTGCGGATGACCCGCACAAAATCCATACCACAATTTCCAGGATGGCGGCGGTTGTTGTCAGACAGGTGGACGTGGATGTTATATGGGCTGTATGCTTTGATGGCCTCAAAAAGATCCGGCTCTTCGATGTTCAGATGGAAGGTATCCATCATCAGCCGGAAGTTGGGGCGGTCCACACGGCGGACCATATCCAGCGCCTCGGCAAGGGTGTTGATAAAGTTGGTCTGCATGATGGTAACGCTCTCTAAAGCGATGGGCACACTGCGGGGTGCGGCGTAGTCGCTAATCTGGCGAAAGGCGTCTACCGCCCACTCCTCCGTCTGCTGCCGGGGAACGCCCCGCCGGTACTGTCCACGGACACGGCCGATGTTAATCTTTGCGCTAAAGAATGCGGCAAAGTCAATAATCTCCTCCACCCGGCGAATGGCCTCCGCACGGACCCCCGCATCGGGATCGGTGAAGCTGAGTCCCAGCTGGCCGAAAATCTCGCCGGTGCAGACGAGATCCACGCAGAGGCCCAGCGCCTGCGCGGTCTGTCCGATGGCGGCCCAGTCCAGCGCAGAGGGAGAGAGGGTCATCAGCTCCACACCGTCGTAGCCGTTCCGGGACACGGCGCCGAAGGTCTCCTCAATGCTGCCCTGATAGGCGGTAACACTCTCATCTACGGCCACATCCGGCGTAGCCACCTGATAGCAAAGTTTCATGTTAAGTTTTCGCCGCGCTTTTGGGACGCAGCCCTCCTTTTTGAAAGTTTTTGTTGACATTCCTTGGGGAAGGGTTTACAGTCTACTAAATCGTCGGGCCCTTTCGTCGGGGAACCCCCACCTGTTTTCGGAGCGGCCTGACTGGGGAAAATGCCACTCTATACGGATAGAAACGGAGGAAAACGATGATACGAATCTCCATGCTCCACACCGTGCAGAGCGTGTATCTGCACTTTGAACAGCAGCTGCGCACGGAGCTGCCCGAGGTACCGATGAAAGTATTCCATGTGCTCGACGAATTTCTGGCCACGGACGCCGCCCCCTCGGAGAGCGGGTGCTTCACCTTGGCCAACAAGCAGCGCCTCCTCCACCAGCTGCAGGCGGCAGCGCTGACCGGGGCGGATCTGATTCTGACCACCTGCTCCCAGCTCTCCACAACGGCGGCGGACATGGCCCCCTTCATCGGGACGCCGGTCCTGACCATCGACGGGCCTATGATCCAAGCGGCTGTACAGCAGGGGACGCAAATCGCGCTGATCTCCTCCGCGGCGGGAACCGTGGCGCCGATCTCCGAGACCATCCACAGAGAGGCAGCTCGGCAGGGGAAAGTGGTCACGCTCCACGTCCTCTGCGACGACCAAGCTATTGCGGCACTGAAGGCGGGGGATAAAGCCCAGCATGACCAGCGCATCCGCGCACTGGCGGAGCAGATTCACGGCTGTGACAACGTCATATTGGCGCAGGCCTCCGGCGCGCATATGTGTGAGCCGGTGGAACAGATTACCGGCCTGCCCGTCTACACAGGACTGCCCTACTGCGCGGCGCGGATCAGGGAATTCGCCCGCCAGATGCAGAAGTAGCACCAGAGAGATGGTACTGTGCTGACTGGCACAGACCCGGAGAAGAAAGGAGAAACCACCATGACAGAAAAGAGGGCTATGAAAATTGGCTGCTGCGCCCCTATAGAGCAGTACGGACAGGCGGTTGATGCCGGTTTTTCGTATATTGAGCTGCCGGGCAGTGTGCTGTCGGAAATTTCCGATGAGGAGCTCGGGCAGTGGGAGCGGACTGTGGGGAACGGCTCCATCCCCTGCCGGGGACTCAACGCCTCCATCCCCCCCGCGGTGAGAATCTGCGGCCCCGGGTTCTCGGAGGACGCAGCAGAACAATATGCCCGCCGACTCTGTACCCGGGCTGCACGCCTCGGCGCTTTGAACATCGGCATCGGCTCCCCCAACTCCCGTACCCTGCCGCAGGGGTTCTCCGTCGAAACAGCATGGCGTCAGACGGAGCAGTTTCTGCGGATTTTCTGCGCCGCGGCGCTGCCCTGCGGCATCCGGGTCCTGTGGGAGCCGGTGAATCCCAGCGAGACAAACTTCGGCGTGGACAGTTTGGAGTCACTGGCACATGTGGAGAAGCTGCTGGGGGAGGGGCTCTCCAACTTCGGGATGATTGCCGACCTCTACCACATGGCCTGCAAGGGCGAGGACGTCAAGGTGCTGGCCCGGATGCTGCCCTATGTGGAGCACATCCATATCGCCAGCTCCCTGAGCGGGAGAGGCCATGTTACAGAGGCGGACGCGGAACTGATGAAGCCCATGCTGCGCCTCTGTGCCGGCCGGGTAGAGAGCATGTCCGTGGAGGCCTCCCGCGGCAGCATCGGCGGCGAGGGTGCCGCTGCGCTGGTCCTGCTGCGCCGCTGGCTGGAAGAGATGAGCGCGTGAGGGAGGCGTCTACAGCAGCTTGTAGTTGATCATGGTGGTCTTTTCGATGGTGTTGTCCAAATGTTCCCGCATGTACTCCCGGGCGAGGTCGGAGTTGCGGACCTCAATAGCGGAGACGATCTTCAGGTGATAGATGTACCCCTCGGAACCCTGAATACAGACGTTCTGATAGAACATCTTGGAGAACGAATCCTGTAGGAGCTTGAAAACCTGCAGGATGGCGCTGTTCCGGGAGGCCCGCGCCAGCGATAGATGAAACTTGGCGTCATACAGGGCGATATCCGCCATATCAGTGGACTCCTGCATTTTGACGGCCAGCTCCCGCATCTGGGTGATTGCCGCTTCGTCCGCCCGCTGGGCGGCCAAGCTGGCACTTTCGGTCTCCAGAATGCGGCGGAACTCAAATAAATCAATACGGCTGATTTCCTGTAGACAGATCATGGGAGAGGGCTCTTGTTGTGTACACACAAAGGAACCCTTTCCCTTTTTTGTCTCTATAAGTCCCTGCGCGGCCAGCGCGCTGATCGCTCCTCTGGCGGAGGAGCGGCTCACCCCGTAGAGGTGGCAAATCTCCGCCTCGGAGGGGAGCTTGTCCCCGGGGTGCAGCGTCCCCGAAATAATGCTGTGTTTTAACTGATTGGCAATGTACTCATACTTTGCAGTCTCCATAATCCATCCTTACCTGTATCCTCAACTTGTATTACATGACAATGCGATTCTACGATAGATTATCTGTTTTGTCAAGAAGAGACCGCCGATTTTGTATAAAAAACAGATTGACAACCGGAACAACTGTGTCTATAATGTAGAAAAACATGTAATGATATCATATAACTTATACGTATATGTTGATAACAGGAGGGGTGTACATGCGGGACTATCTGCACGTAGACGGCAGGCGGGCCATTATCACCGGAGCGGCAAAGGGAATCGGCTTTGGGATGGCACAGGAGTTTGCCGCCTATGGCATTAAGGTGATGCTCTGTGATATTGACGAGGAGAGCGCCAGAGAGGGGCTTGCCGCCATTCGCAAAGAGGGCGGCACGGCGGAGTTCTGTCGGATGGACATTTTCAGCACGGCAGACATCCGCCGCGCGGTGGAGGAGACTGTCCAAACCTTCGGCGGGGTGGATATCCTTGTCAACAACGTGGGCGGCGGGGAACCGCCGGTCCCCTTTGAGGAGATCAGCGATCAGCGGTGGGATCACTTTATGCGGTTCAACCTGTACGGCGCGTTCTATATGACAAGGGAGGTTTTTCCCCACATGAAGGCCCAGCGGTTTGGGCGGATTGTCAACATCAGCTCAGGATATGCCATCGGCGGCGGGGATTTCTGCGCACACTACGCCGCGGCTAAAGCGGGGCTGATCGGTTTTACCACCTCTGTGGCCAGAGAGGCGGCACCCTACGGCATCAACGTGAACGTGATACCGGTTCCAACTACCGATACACCGGCGATGCGTACCACCGACACGCCGGAGATGATCGAACAGGAGGTGCGCGAGACACCGCTGGGCCGTCTCGCCCTGCCTAAGGATATCGCTGATACGGCACTATTCCTTGTCTCGGCGGCCTCGGACTACATAACAGGACAGATCGTTGCGCCAAATGGCGGCAAGCGGATGCTGGTATAGGCGTGAAGAACATGGAAAGTTCACACGGACCCCTTCGTGTGGCAGAAAGGATGAGTGTGTATGAGAGAACCAATTGAACGGTACTTCCAAGTGGGAACCATCTCTTGGATGTCCTTCCCGGGGATGGCTCAAGCAGAGGCCCTCCGCAAGATCGCGGCCGATGACTTCTTCGGCGCCGTGGAGGTCTGCCAGTGTCCCGACGACGCCTCCCGTCAGGCGTGCCGCGAGATCCTCAGCCAGTCCCATTTGCGGGTGTGCTACGGCGCACAGCCCCGTCTGCTGGGCCCGAAGCTGAACCCAAACTCCTTAGATGAGGCGGAGCGGGAACAGGCGGAGCGAACCCTGATAGAGGCCGTGGACGAGGCGGAATATTTAGGCGCGGGGGGAATCGCCTTCCTCGCCGGCCGCTGGCAGCCGGAGACCCAAGAGCAATCCTACAGCCAGCTACTCAAAACCACCTGCGCCGTCTGTACCTACGCCGGGACAAAGGGCATGTTTGTGGAGCTGGAGGTCTTTGACTACGACATGGACAAGGCCTCTCTGATCGGCCCGGCCCCCTATGCAGCGCGGTTTGCCGCCGATGTGCGCTCCTGCTGCCCCAACTTCGGCCTGCTGGTGGATCTGAGCCACTTCCCCACCACCTATGAGACCAGCCGTCAGGTGGTGCGGACTTTGCGTCCCTACATTACCCATCTCCACTTCGGCAACGCGGTGGTTCAGCCTGGCTGTCCCGCCTACGGGGACAAACACCCCCGCTTGGGCTTCCCCAACAGCGCCAACGACACGGCGGAGCTGGTGGAGTTCCTGCGCGTGCTCCGGCAGGAGGGATTCTTCTGCGCCGAGGAGCCCTATGTGCTGTCCATGGAGGTCACCCCCTTTGGCGGAGAGGACGCCGACATCATCTTAGCCAATACGAAACGTGTACTCAAGCGCGCTTGGGCGCTTCTGTAAATACAGGGAGCAAAACAGATAACGGAAAGGAGTGGAAGGAATGAAAATTGTGGTACTGGACGGCTATACCGAGAACCCCGGTGATTTAAGCTGGGCGGGATTGGAGGCACTGGGGGAGCTTACCGTGTATGAGCGCACCGCCTACGCCGAGGACCCGATCATCGCCCAGCGGATCGGTGACGCGGAGATTGTCGTCACCAATAAGACCCCTGTCTCCAAGGCCACACTGGATGCCTGCCCCAACGTGAAACTGATTGCCATGCTGGCCACAGGCTACAACGTGGTGGACTACGTCTGCGCCGCGTCCAAGGGCATCCCCGTGGTCAACGTGCCCACCTACGGCACTGCCTCGGTGAGCCAGTTCTCCATTGCGCTGCTGCTGGAGGTCTGCCACCACATCGGCCACCACAGTCAGACGGTCCACGAGGGCCGCTGGGCCACCCACAAGGACTGGTGCTACTGGGACTACCCCCTCATTGAACTGGAGGGCAAGACCATCGGCATCATCGGCTTTGGCCGCATCGGGCAGGCGGAAGGACGCATTGCCAAGGCCATGGGCATGAAGGTGCTGGCCTATGATGTGTTCCCCAGTGACAGCGGACGGGAGATTGCCCAGTATGTGGATCTGGACACCCTGCTGGCAAAATCCGACGTGGTGACACTGCACTGCAACCTGACGCCGGAGAACACCGGTCTCATCTGCCGAGAGAACATCGCCAAGATGAAGGACGGCGCCATCCTGATCAACAACGCCCGGGGACAGCTCATTGTGGAACAGGACGTGGCGGACGCGCTCAACAGCGGGAAGCTGGCCGCGGCGGGTTTAGACGTGGTGTACACCGAGCCCATCCGGGCGGACAACCCCCTGCTCCAAGCAAAGAACTGCATCATCACCCCCCATATCTCTTGGGCACCGCTGGAGAGCCGCCAACGGATCATGGACTGCACTGTGGAGAACATCAAGGCGTTCCTTGCCGGTGCGCCGGTCAATGTGGTTAACATCAAATAAAGGAGTCCATACTGACAAATGAAGCTGAATCAGGCGAAAGAACAGGAACTCAAAGAGCTTTGCCGCACACTGCGCATCGACGCGCTGCGGGCCATCTATCAGCGTGGAAGCGGCCACGCCGGCGGCTCGCTGTCCGTCTGCGAGATTATGGCGGCACTCTACTTTGAGGAACTGCATGTACGACCCTCCGACCCGGACTGGCCGGAGCGGGACAGGGTGGTGCTCTGCAAGGGCCATGCCGCCCCCATGCTCTATGCGGCGCTGTCCCGGCGGGGGTTCTTCCCCCCGGAGGAGATGTCCACCCTGCGCCATCTGGACAGCAGGCTGCAAGGGCACCCCTGCGCCGGAAAAACCCCCGGCGTGGATGCCACCACCGGGCCGCTGGGTCTGGGATTGTCCTTCGCCTTGGGACTGGCCCTCTCTCTGAGGCTGAATGGCTCCGCCGCCAGAGTCTACGCCATCTTGGGGGATGGGGAGCTCAACGAGGGAACCGTCTGGGAGGCGTGTATGGCGGCGGCCAAGTACCGCGCGGAAAATCTCTGCGCCATCCTCGACTGGAACGGCGTACAGCTTGACGGCACCACAGAGGAGATCATGCCTATGGGCGACACAGAGGCAAAATTCCGGAGCTTTGGCTGGCACACCATTCTCTGTGACGGCCACGATATTGCCGCCTTGACCGAGGCGCTGGCAGAGGCCCGGACAGTCAGAGGACAGCCCACAATCCTTTTGGCTCGGACAATCAAGGGGAAGGGCGTCTCCTTTATGGAGGGCCGGAACACTTGGCACGGAAAGGTGATCGACAGCGACAGTTTTGCCGCCGCCATGGCGGAGTTGGGAGGGGTGGTGTAGATGGGAAAGTCCATTCGCGCGGCCTACGGGGAAGCCCTTGTACGCTGCGGCACGGAAAACGGAAACATTGTTGTGCTGGACGCTGACGTCAGCAGCTCCACCCAAAGCTGTCTCTTCGCCAAAGCCTATCCTCAGCGCTTTTTCAACATGGGCATTGCAGAGGCCAATATGACCGCGGTGGCTGCAGGCCTGGCCGCCGCCGGAAAGATCCCCTTTGTCAACACCTTCGCCGTCTTTCTCACCTCCATCGGACTGGCCCCCGCCCGGCTGTTCGGCTCCTACAGTCAGCTCCCCATTAAGCTGGCCGGTGCCTATGGCGGTCTGTCGGACGCCTTTGACGGCCCCAGCCACCACGCGCTGGAGGATATTGCCGTCATGCGCACGCTCCCCGGCTTTGAGGTGTATGTGCCCTGCGACGCGGTACAGACGGAGTGGGTCACCCGCCACGCGGCGGCATCCCCCAAAGCGACATACCTGCGTTTGTCCCGGGACGTATTTCCGGAAGTCTACCAAGAGGGCGAGAGTTTTGAAAGCGGAAAGGGACGCGTCGTCCGGGAGGGCACCGACGCCACGGTAGTTGCCTGCGGTCTTATGGTGGGCAACGCGTTGAAGGCCGCGGAGCTGCTGGCGCAGGAGGGTATCTATCTCCGTGTGGTGGACATGTTCTGCATCAAACCCATCGACCGAGATCTGATTCTGCGGTGCGCCAAGGAGACCAGGGCCATTGTCAGCGCCGAGGAACACAGCGTGGCTGGCGGCTTAGGCGGTGCGGTGGCGGAGGTTCTGGCCCAAGAGGGCGCCGGCGTTCCCATGGGCTTTGTTGGAATGCAGGACTGCCATGCCGAAAGCGCCCCTTACGCCGAACTGCAGAAGAAGTACCGCTTGGACGCCCCAGCGATTGCCCAAGCGGTCCGGGAAGCCCTCAGCCGGTGACGGAACACAGCCAGAGATGACTGTGGAAAAGGAGGAGACAGAACATGAATGAAAGCTATGTAGTCCGGTCCATGTACGACTACTTCAAGCTGGCAGGTAAGTCAGCCATTGTCACAGGTGCCGGCAACGGAATCGGCGCCGGCATCGCGGAGACCTTATCATCCTTAGGTGTAAATGTGGTGGCCTGTGACATTGACGATGAAGCCCTGACCAATACGGTCCGCCGTCTCAACGAGGCCGGCGGCACCGTGACGGCGGTCCACTGCGATATCCGCAGCGCGGAGGACATCGACCGGGTAATCCAGACGGCCCAAGCGCAGTACGGCGGGGTGGACATTCTGGTAAACAATGCCGCCGGCTGCGGCGGCGGCAAAAAGCTGGACGATATGAACGACGCGGAGTGGGACAGGCTCATTGAACTCAATCTGACCTGTGTCTACCGGTTCATCATGCGCGTGCTGCCCGTTATGCGGGCGAAGCAGTCCGGAAAGATTGTCAACATCAGCTCCGGCGCCGCCATTACCGGAGACTGGAGCGATCCGCACTATGCGGCAGCCAAGGGCGGCGTAATCAGCCTTGGTCGGGAGCTGGCGGTGGAGCTGGCAAAGGACCACATCTATATCAACACCATCGCCCCTGGCCTGATCCGCACCCGTATGGTGCTCCCTTGGGAGTCGGTGGAGGCCAACAACATTCTGGTGGGCCGCTTGGGCGAGCCCAGCGATATCGGCGCGACAACGGCATTCTTATCCTCGGCGGCATCCGACTTCTTTACAGGACAGGTGCTCTGTCCCAACGGCGGTTCTTGGATGTACTGAGCATAAAAGACAGTTTCCGATAAAATATGAGATAAAGGAGCAGACAGATGAAAAAACTAAAGAGAACGCTTGCCCTCTCACTTGCGCTGATTCTTGTATTGATCTGCACAGGCTGCGGAAAAAAAGCGGATGATACGATTGTCATCGGCTGTATCGGCCCCATCACCGGCGACAATGCCTTCTATGGGCAGCTTCTGAAGGACTCCATCACCCTGATGGCGGAGAACTGCAACGCAGCCGGCGGCATCATAGGCAAGCAGGTAGAGCTGAAGATGTACGATGACCGCAGCGACCCTGTGGAGGTCACCAACGCCGCCCGCAAGGCGATTCAGCAGGACGGCGTCCAAGTATTTATCGGCACGGAGTCCTCCGCGACCACCTTGGCCTTGGCCCAAGTCTGTGAGGAAAACAACATCCCCTTTGTCACCACGCTGGCTACCAATATCAAGGTGACACGGACCGAAGACGGCCAGACACGGCCCCAGTCCTTCCGCTCCTGCCTGAGTGACCCCCAGATGGGTTCCATTATGGCCCAGTACACCATCCGTGAGCTAGGGTACCAGTCCGCAGGTGTCATTTACAACTTGGGCTCGGACTACTCCATCGGCATCATGCAGCAGTTTACGGATACCTTTGAGAATGAAGGCGGCACGGTTGTCACCAGCGAGGCCTATAACGACGGCGACGTGGACTACCGGGCAGTTTTGACCAAGATGAAAAATGCCGGCGATTTCGACTGTCTGTATATTGCGGTGGGCTACTACAAGGAGGCCGGGCTCATTGCTAAGCAGGCCCGTGAGCTGGGTTTAGATCAGCCGATTGTCAGCACGGACAGCATGATGGTGGGCAAGATGTTTGAGATCACCAGCGAGGGCGTGGAGGGCGCAATCTACCCCGCCTCGTTCATTATCGACCACCCCAACGTCCAAGCCTTCTTGGCGGAATTCACTGAGAAGTTCGGCTATGATCCCTCTCAAGATTCCGCTGGCGACTTGGTCTGCGCCCATGACGCATGGATGATGGTTGAAACCGCCATTACAAACGCAGGCTCCGCTGAGCCGACCGCAATTCGCGACGCTCTGGAAAATCTTGGAACAATCGACTCTATATGCGGGACGCTTACCGTGGTCCCCGAGACCCATGATACACTGCGTGAGTGTCCGATCTATCAGATCCAGAAGGAGGAGTTTATCAAGATCGCCGAGTTCAAACCGACAGCCTGAGCGCAACGGGGCGGCAGGATGGCAAGGGCGGGCCGCGCAGCGTTTGACCGCGCGGCCTGCTCCTAACCGCCGATTCCACTGAGGCCCTTGACTGGCCAGGGAGCGGCCTGCTGCATATAGAGCGGAGGAGAATATACATGTTTTGGCAGCAACTTATCAATGGTATATCCGTTGGCAGCATTTATGCGCTTTTGGCGGTAGGCTACGCACTGATCTACAGTCTACTGAATTTTACAAACTTTGCCCATGCAATCACGGTAACTATCGCCGCGTTCGGGTGTTTCTGGTTTCAGTTTTTAGTCTCCCAGAGCCTCCCCATCGGACTCCTTGCAGGAATTTTGTCGGCCATCATCACCGGAATTTTTATTGAGCTGCTGGCCTACCGCCCGCTGCTTATAAAAAAGGCGCGGCGCCTCTATTTGATGATTGTGGGACTTGGCGTGAGTATCCTGTGCGAAAACCTGATGATCATTATCTTTACAGGACGCGTCCGGGTTTATCCCGTGAACTTCGCTGATATCTCCGTCAACATCTTCGGCACATCAACAGGGCTGATTGATGTTATTATTCTGGTGGTCAGCCTGCTGGCCCTTCTCTGCGTGGAGCTGTACATTGAGAGGACCCGCACCGGGCTCGCCATCAGAAGCTCCGCATTCAATCTGGAGGCCACAGCCCTGATGGGCGTAAACACCAACCGCCTGATTTTGACAGTGTTCATTATCGCAGGTCTGCTGGCCGGTGTGGCTGGCGTACTCTTGGGCGCAAAGTATACGACCTATACCTCTCTTGGAACGTATATGACCAACAAGGCCTTTATCGCGGCGGTGGTCGGCGGCTTGGGAAGCCTCCCCGGCGCGGTGCTGGGGGCGCTGCTGTTAGGGGTTGCGGAGTCCTTTGTCTCCGCCTATATCTCCACCGCGTTTCGGGACCTGTTTGCCTACTGCATCCTGATCGTCATTCTCCTGATCCGCCCCTCCGGGCTGATGGGCAAGGCTGACGGAGACAAGGCTTAAAGGGGGGACGACTGTGACATACATCATTGGCATCGCGACGCAGGTGGGGGTCTATCTGATTGCCATCCTCGGCGTATCCGTTATCTGCGGCTTTACCGGAATGTTCTCCATGGGACACGCCGGCTTTATGGCAATCGGCGCCTATGTCTCCGCGCTGCTCTCTATGCGTCTGGGATTCCCTGTGCCAGTCTCCATTCTCTGCGGCACGCTGCTGTCCACCGTGTTTGGCGTCCTCATCAGCCTGCCGACACTTAAGCTGCGGGATGACTACTTTCTGATTGTCACCTTAGGTGTAGGTGAGGGCGTGCGCTTGGTAATCCAGAATCTGACCGATCTCACCGGCGGCGCCCGAGGGTTAACCAGCATACCCAAGTTTACCAACATCTGGATTGTGCTGGTCTGCCTGATTTTGACGGTTGTCTTTATCCGTGCGTTTCTTCAATCTAAATTTGGCCGGAACTGCATCGCCATCCGCGAGGAGGAACTGGCGGCCAAATCTGTGGGAATCAGCGTCTTCCACTATAAACTGATTGCCATGACCATCAGCTGTGTGCTCTGCGGTTTGTCCGGCGGCCTTCTGGCGCACTATATGGGCTATCTGACACCGAATCTATTTAAGATGGTGAAATCGGAGGAGCTGATCATTCCGGTGATCCTCGGCGGACGCGGCAGTCTCACAGGAACCATTATCGCGGGGCTCCTGCTGCTCCCCCTGCCGGAGCTGCTTCGCTTTGGCTCTGCGCAGGAGTGGCGCATGGTGGTTTATGCACTGCTGGTCATATTTGTGATTACCTTCCGGCCCTCCGGGCTCTTGGGGACGAAGGAGCTGACCCTGCAAGGGATACAGAACACATGGAGAAAGCTGGTTAACTGGCGGCGCTCCAGCGGAAAGGGGGAAGAAGTATGAGAGACCACCCCTATGCCTTGGAGCTGGTGAACATTTGTAAGAACTTCAGCGGAATCCATGCGTCCCAGAATATCAATATCCAAGTGGAGGAGAACCAGATCTACGGCATCATCGGCCCCAATGGCGCAGGCAAGACCACTCTGTTCAACCTGATCACCGGCGTCTATGCCCCTACCAGCGGCGATATTCTCTTTTTCGGGGAGCACATTGAGGGGCGGGAAATCCATGAGATTGCACGGCTCGGAATTGCCAGGACCTTCCAAAACATACGTCTTTTTGACGATCTGACCGTCTATGAGAATGTGCTGACAGCCTATCAGGACAACCTAACCTACTCCTTTTTAGATGCCATCTTCAAAACCAAGCGCTACCGCACCCAAGAGGCACAGGCGAAGGAAACCTGCCTCGATATCCTCCGCCGCGTTGGGCTCTATGACCAGCGCGACATGCACGCAAACAAGCTCCCCTATGGCCAGCAGCGCCGCTTAGAGATCGTGCGCGCCCTTGTCACCGGGGCAAAGCTGATTTTGATGGATGAGCCGGCGGCGGGGATGAACGAGGAGGAGTCCGCGGACCTGTCCGCGATCATCAAGCAGATCCGCGAGGATTTTCAGGTTACCATTGTGATCATCGACCACCACATGGACGTGATCATGGAGGTGTGCGAGAAGATAACGGTGGTGAATTTCGGCCAGATGCTGGCCACGGGAACCGCGGAGGAGATTCAGGACAACCAAGCAGTTATTGACGCATATTTGGGGGTGGAGTAGATGCTTGCGATCAGAGACTTGAGCTTTTTCTATGGGAAGATACAGGCTCTCAACCATCTCAATTTAGACCTGCGCGAGGGCGAGATTCACGCGGTGATCGGCGCCAACGGCGCTGGAAAATCCACCATGATGAACTGCATCGCCGGGCAGCTGACGCCGCAGCAGGGGGAGATCCTTCTCAACGGGGAGCGCCTGTCCGGCGCGCCGCACTTGGTGGTCAGCCAAGGTGTGGTACTGGTGCCGGAGGGACGGCAGATCTTCCACAACCTGTCAGTGGAGGAAAATCTCCTCATGGGCGGCTATATAGTCAAAAACCGGGCGCCCGGCATAGAGCGGGCCTACGAGATGTTTCCGCGACTGAAGGAGCGGCGAAAGCAGCGGGCAGGGACGCTCTCCGGCGGGGAACAGCAGATGCTGGCCATTGCCCGCGGCCTGATGTCCCAGCCAAGGATAATCCTCTTTGACGAGCCCTCCCTCGGCTTGGCGCCCCTGATTGTCAACGACGTAATGGAGCACATCAAAAAGATCAACGAGAGCGGTGTGACAGTAATGCTGGTGGAGCAGAACGCCCGTAAAGCCCTGTCCATCGCAGACCGCGCCAGTGTAATAGAGCAGGGGCGCGTGGTAAAATCTGGTACGGCGGCGGAGATTGCAGCGGACGAGTCGGTGATCTCCAACTACTTGGGCAAGTCGAAGCGGAAAAACTGAGCTGGCCGGTGCAGCGCACCGCGGCTTTTTACAGCAGGAAGGAGAACAGCGTATGAGTATTTCATGGCCCGGTCACGCCAAAATAGCGGTTTCCTTGGCGTTTGACCTTGACAGCAATACCATCTGGCGGAATAAAATTCGGGACCTTCCCAACGGCGCGAACTACCTCAAGGGTCCCTCTGTGGGGGAATTCGGTCCCAGAGTCGCCGCAGACCGGATCCTCGACATTTTGGATGAGTTTCAGCTGAAAGCCACTTGGTTTGTCCCGGCCACGGTGGTTGAGGAGAATCCCATCCTCATCCGGCGTTTTCTGGACGCGGGACATGAGCTCTCCCATCACGGCTTTGACCACACCAGCGATTACGGCGCCACCTTTGAGGCGCAGAAAGCCTATATCGAACGCAGCCAAGCGGTATTCGAGAAGCATACTGGCGTGCGCGCGGTGGGCTGCCGCAACACGGGCCCCCTCCTGCCGGAGACGGAGCGGTGGATGTATACAGAGGGCGGCTTCCTCTACCACACCCCGGGGTGCAGCAGCGACCTGCTGGAGTACTACGAGGTTGACGGCGTGAGGACCAACGCGGTCAACATCCCCTGCCCCGATGAGCTGGACGACTACATTATGAGCGTCTTTAACTCCTACCCGCAGGTTCTGGTGGGGCTGCCTGCCGTGGCCTGCTACGATGGTATCTACAAGAAGTTCATACGCGAGACAGAGGGGGCTGTCCGGTACGGCCAGTCCATCTCCACCTCGTTCCATCCGCAGGTGTGCGGCCGCGGCGGGCGGGCCCTGCTGCTCCGCGACTACTGTCAGTATCTGGCGGAGCATCCAGACATCTGGTGCGCACCCTGCGCCGATGTGGCGCGATACTACAAATCGGTAAAGGAGGGCTAAGGATGTACGCGAAAAGAGGTATTTGGCCCGAGGATAAAAACTCCGCCGCGATGGTTACGGTGAACTTAGACGCGGAGTATTTTATCAAGATCTTCTGTCCGGAGGCGGACATTGACGACGGTGACAGCTTTCTTATGGGCCGCAACGGAATGAAACATGGGCTGCCCCGCCTATTGGATGTTCTTGATGACCACCAGATCCGAGGGACCTTTTTTGTGCCCGCCGATGTGGCGCGCCGATACCCCCAGTGTGTGCAGGAGATTGCCCGGCGGGGACACGAGATCGGCTGCCATGGCGACAAGCACGAAAATCTTGCCCACCTGTCCGCCCAAGAGCAGCGGGAGGTGCTCTCCACTGCAAAGGAGACCCTGCGGGAGATTACCGGCTATGACCCCATCGGCTTTCGCATGCCGGAGGGGGAGATCACTGGTGAAACACTGTCCATTGCCAAAGCCGTGGGATTCCGCTACTCCAGTTCCCTCTCCGACAGCGACTTCCCCTATGTCCACAAGGACACAGGACTGCTGGAGCTCCCAGTGGACTGGGCGCTCTATGACCTGCCCTATTTCGCCTTTGTATTTGATCCCCATGTACAACGCCGCATTACGCCGGCAGACGATGTCCTTGTGAACTGGAAAAAGGAGTTTGAGGGCTCCCGCCGGTGGGGGACGCTGTTCAATCTCCAACTGGACCCCCAAGCCATCGGTGAGCGCGGCCGCATTTTCGTGCTGGACGAGCTGTTCGACACCATGCAGGCCACCGGCGATGTCTGGTTTGCCACTGGCGCAGAGGTACTGGCCTACTGTCAGAGCCAACCCGCAGAGTGAGGAGGGAGAAGCTATGTCGGAGAGTGTATTGAACGATTTTGCACAGACCTATGTGGATTTGGTTCTAAACAAGACACGGTACGATCCGTGGGACCTAAACTGGTACACCGAGGGTCCCTTCTGGCGCAGAACCTCCATGAAGTTTTCCCGGACCTATAAGACGATCCCTGACTATGAGATCGGGGAGATGAAGCACGGTAAGTCCCTCCTTGATATCTGTCAGAGCGCAGAGCGTCTGGAGCGGGACTTGGCCGACTATGTCAAAACGGCGGATCCGGCGGAGAAAAAGCGGGCAGTCTACCTCTGCGAACACGCGCACCAGCTTTTTGTTCGGGCCCGGATACTGCTGGGAGAGCAGATGGACTATGACAGCATAACCCGTGAACTGTACGACCTGTCGGCACCGGCCTATGACCACAGCCGCTTTGACCGCCTGCTGGAGGACGCGCGGAACGCGCTGCCCGGCAGTGGCAGCGCGTTGGAGCGGATTCAGGCCTTCCGCCGCAGCATCCGGATCCCCCGCGAACACCTGCTGAAGACGGTGCAGGCGGTGGGGCAGAGCTTCCACGACATGTCCCGCGCACATATGGACATTGCGGAGAACAACATGCCCCGCTTCCGTGTGCGTGAGCTGCCCGGTCGGATGCAGTTTTTGTCTGTGCTGTTCGGCTACGACTATGACCGCATTGAGTACGAGCGCAACATCAACCTCACCTACCCTTGGACCGTGGACAGCTTGGTCGAATGTATTGCCCACGAGTGTGAACCGGGGCACTTGGTCTACTTTGAGAAGCGGACCAAGGCCTTTATCGACACATGCTGGCCAGAGATGAGCATCGTCTCCCAGCATACCTCCTCCAACGCCTTCTCCGAGGGCGCCGCACGTCAGGCAATCCTGCTGTGCTTTGACGACAGCGTGGAGAAGATGAGCAACTATGAGCGGGAGGTAGTCTTTGACGCCGCAGGGCTCGACAAGGGGCTTGCGGAGCTGATGCCCTTCTGGCACCGCTTCTGTGAGGCCTCCGGCTATGGAAAGCTGGAGGCGACGCGCAATATATGGAACGGCGTATGGAACAAAGAGACCGCAGGCGGCTTCTTGGAGAAATACGGCTTCAACGAGCTGGGCACCGGCGTGGAGACGCTGGACGGTATGCCGGACGACGTGGGACACTTTGCCGCCCACGACTATGCCCGGGATGTGGTCCGCGAATTTTTCCGCGCAGCGGCTCCCGATGCAGAAGGCCAGTGGAAGCTCTATGAGACGCTTTGCGGGGATGACTTTTCTATGAAAACCATTGTTGACCACTCCTACCGCCTGTAGTCTGAGGGACAGGATATGGAGAATATCAGAGGCCGTTTTCTGCCATCGGTCCAGACTATGGAGCTGATGCATCCGCTTGCACAGAGCTGTTCTATAGCAGAAGCCGCCGCGCGGCTGAGCGATTTAGGATACTATCGCTCCATAGAAACCGCGGTGCTATGCGACAGGGCTCTCTCGGCACGCATGTATAACATATGTGCTGGTACCGGACTGCGCTGGACATGCTGGGCCTCCCCCTTCATCAATGCGGAGGCGCTGAACATCAGCAGCCTTGATCGAGAGGTATGGGAGCGTTCACTCGAAAGGCTGACAGAGCTTTTGAAAACAACAGCAGACGCAGGCGCAAACGCCTTCTCCATTCTGAGCGGCCGAAAGCCCGAGGCAGCTGGCAAGCTCCCCGAGGCACTGCGCCGTTTGGAGGAGGGGATGCTGCGCTTGGCCGACTGCGCCGCCGGCTATCCCCAGTTCAGCCTGTTTATAGAACCACTGGATCGGGATGTTCACAAGTGCGGAACGCTTGGCACTTCTCAGGAGGCCGCCGCGCTGATAGAAAAAGTGCGCTTAGTACATCCAAAAACCGCCATCGTCTGGGACAGCGCCCATTTTTCTCTGCAAGAGGGGGACCTGTCCAAGTCGCTGCGTACCTGCGGCGGCGTGATCGGACACATTCACCTCTGCAACGCAATATTGCAACAGAACACCCCCCTGTATGGGGATTATCACATCATGCCGGGCGGCAGAGGCTACCTGCATGCAGATTTCGCCGCACGGCTCCTTGTAGAGGCCGCCGCCATCCTGCCCGATTCTGAGGCCATTCCCCTCGCCGTCGAGGCAAGAGCGCAATCAGATACATGGCAGACAGAGGCGGAAATTAGACACTTTTTAGAGCGCGTCTTTACCCTTGCAGAGGAGCTCACAGGCTAAACCGCAAGCCCCGAAGAGTATCTGCGCAGACGCGGTAGTTCGTGCAGCAAATGCAATTCGCCGCTGTGATTTATCCACGCTTTTATAATACAATATGTGTAGAATGCGATAGGCAAACCCCGGAAGATTTTATATATTTTCCGGGGTTTTTTCTGTTACAGGTTGTTCAGGGGCAATCTGTAACAAACCGCTTCGCACAAATCAAAATCGAAAGACCAGATTTCGCTTGTTCAGAGCGAAATCTG
>JAAWSV010000113.1 GCA_022801715.1 Oscillospiraceae bacterium | reverse complement strand
AACAGAGCCGGATACATTGAGAGATGTAAGTCCGGTTCCCGGAGAGGGTGGTGCAAACCCACCATAGCAATATGGCAAGGCGGTGCCTCCCTACTCCACAACACCTACGGCCAGTCCAGAGGACGGAGCGGCAGCTACTCCACCAACTGGCAATTAGCGGGCCGCGAGCTTTTGACCCCGGATGAGGTGCGTATGCTGGACAATCAGTATGCGCTCCTTTTTATTCGCGGGGAACGGCCCGTTCAGGACTTCAAGTACGACATCCTCAAACACCCCCATGTAAAGTTGACCACAGACGGCGGGGCCGAACCCTACCGGCACAGCGAGGACACCCGCAGTATCGCGTCCATCCAGTTTGACAAGGAGCTGCTGAAACAGGCGGCGGAACAGGGACAGGACGCGGTGAAACACAACTTCTTACTTCTCACAGAGGAAGAATTAGAAGAACTTATCAATTCATTAGGAGGAACAACAAAATGAGCATTTTCAAGAAGAACGAGAAGAACCCCAACCGCCTGCCCATGCCCGACAAGGTGAAGAAGGGTTATCACCGCTACTGTTTCTTGGTGACGGCAGCGGCTCTGATGGGCTGCTGTACCATGACGGCTATGGCAACTGGCGCTGGCACTGGCGGTGATCCTCTGACGGTAATTAACAATCTTTCCGAATTTATCTTCGGCCTGATCCGGGCGGTGGGCCTGATCCTGCTGGGCTGGGGCATCGTCCAGGTGGGCCTCTCTCTCCAGTCTCACGACCCCTCCCAGCGTTCCAACGGTTTTCTGACGCTGGCCGGCGGCGTAATTATCACCTTCGCCCGCGAGATTCTGACGCTGATTACCGGTTAAAAAATAGGGCTGGGGGATGGCAAACATCCTCCAGCCCTATTTTCAAAGTAAAGCCTGATAGTCTCGACGGCCATACAAAATGCGGTGGACTTGTACTGTATCGCCGACTACCATGTAGAACACCAGATAATTCTCTACTACCATACAGCGATACCCCTTTGCGGCAAGGGCCAAATCTTTGGGACGGGGACAGCGTTCCGGCATGGTGCTGAGACTGGCAATTTGCTCTGTAAGCAGATCGTAGTAACGCAACGCCGCCTGCGGAGAAAGTGTGTTGAGATAGTCAATCACATCCAAGAGGTCCTGCTCCGCAGCAGGGTAAATTTTTACCTTATAGACCTCTGCCATGCACACGCTCCCTAAGTCCACGGGCTACCGTTAAGAAATCTTTGCCTTCTGCACCTTCTGCAATCTCTCGCTCTGCGATAGCCAGTTTCCCATACAAATCCAACAGCGCCTGCTGCCGCTCGTACTCCTCTACACTGACTACTACCATATCTCCCGTTCCATTGCGGGTGATATAGACCGGCTCCCGAGTTTGTCGGCAGAAATCGGATATTTCATTGGCGCTGTTGCGCAAATCGGAGATAGGACGGATCATCGGCATCGTATGCCACCTCCTTCTACCAAAAGTATAGCAAAATTATGAGTAAATATCAACCTGTTTTTATGAAAGGGAGGGATTCCATGTGTCAGATAACTGGGTAGTACAAAACTTGGAGAACGCGCTGGAGGTCTGGAACGGAAAACTGACGGAGATCTGGCAGATTGTCACCCAGTCGCCGCAGGATTTCCGGGGCGGCTCCATCTGGGGCCTGATTATCGGTGTTCACAGCACTCTGCTGGCGATTGGCTATGCTCTGCTGGTACTGTTCTTTGTGGTGGGCGTGGTTAAAACCTGCGGCAGCTTTGCGGAGATTAAAAAGCCGGAACACGCGCTGCGGCTCTTTGTACGCTTTGCGCTGGCAAAGGGTGTTGTTACCTATGGCATGGCGCTGATGATGGCTCTGCTGGAGATTATCCAAGGGATTACCGCTTCCATTCTGCATGCGGCTGGGTTCGGTTCGCCGCAGACTACGGTGCTGCCATCAGAGATTGTAACCGCTATTGAGGACTGCGGATTCTTGGAAAGCATTCCATTGTGGGCGGTGACGCTGATCGGAGGGCTGTTTATTTGGGTGCTGTCCTTTGTAATGATTCTCAGCGTCTATGGCCGGTTCTTTAAGCTATTTAGTGCGTCCGGAAGTGCATCGGCATAAGCCAAAGCACACGGGTAGATGGAAATTCCGCCTATTGCACGGCGGTAGGAAAAGGTAATCCAGAAAGGCAGGTGAACGAATCGCCTATCATCGGCCAGCTTATCCGGAGGGGAAACCTGATGGGGAGTGCAGCATGCTGGCAACGTCGTAAGTTGGAAAGCTATCATTCCACTACTGAACGGCAAGATGAAACGATATGAATGAGGAACAAAGCTAAACTGCTTTAAGGGCAGTCCGAGGCGGCATACTTGAGCCGGCGGCGTAAGATAGCTGAACTCGCCGCATGTCATGGCAAATGGTGACATGTATACACAATTTGCGAGATACCCATGGCAGTCAGCCGCAGTCAGCGGAAAAGGACGAAACCCCACTCCGACATCATATTACGCTGTTTCCATTTATCTAACCGGAGATTGCCTAAACCGGAATGCCAGCTATGGCTATGGCCGCAGGGCCTGAAAATCCGGCATGGCAACGGAGCCGCCATAGTAGTCCGAGCAAGGGAAAGCCTTGTACATGGCGAAGGGCGGCAGGGTATCCCCAATTTATAGAAGGAAAGGTGTGTGAGACACCATGAGAAGTCCCCAAAATGTATTGGAAAGTCTTAGTTCTAAAGCATGCAATAACAATTACCAATATCAACGGCTCTATCGCAATTTGTATAACCCCGAATTTTATCTGACCGCATACCAAAAAATACAAGCCAAGCAAGGCAACATGACCGCTGGAACAGATGGTAAGACTGTGGATGGTATGGGCATGAAGCGCATCAACACGCTGATTGCCAGACTGAAAGATTTCAGTTACCAGCCTTCCCCAGCCCGTCGGACATATATTCCAAAGGCCAACGGCAAAAAGCGCCCCCTCGGTATTCCCTCCTTCGACGATAAGCTGGTGCAGGAGGTTGTCCGTATGATACTGGAAAGTATCTATGAGCCAACTTTCTTGAACACATCCCACGGGTTCCGCCCCAAACGGAGCTGCCATACAGCACTCCAATATGTACAAAAGAATTTTACAGGGGTCAAGTGGTTCGTTGAGGGAGACATCAAGGGGTGCTTTGACCACGTTGACCATCATGTGTTGGTCAACATTCTGCGCAGGCGCATTCAGGACGAGCATTTCATCGGGCTTATCTGGAAGTTCCTGAAAGCGGGCTATATGGAGGACTGGACTTATCATAACACCTATTCCGGTACTCCACAAGGGTCCATTATCAGCCCAATCCTCGCAAATATATATTTGAATGAGTTAGACGAATTTATGGCCCGATATGCCCAAACATTCCATCAGGGAGATAAGCGGCGTATCAATCCAGCGTACAAAAAACCGTTGGACAAACGGAGAGGAAAGCAAGAGTGGCTGAAACGGAATGAGCATAAAATTTCCCCAGAGCAAAAAATGGCGGTCAGTGCTGAAATCAACGAAATCAATCAATATCTGCGTACAATTCCATATGTTGACCCAATGGACAACGGCTACAAACGGCTGGTGTACGTTCGCTATGCGGACGATTTTCTGATTGGAGTGATTGGGAGCAAGGAGGACGCAAAGCAAGTCAAGACCAATGTGGGACAGTTTATTCAGAAACAGCTTCATCTGGAATTATCCCAGGAAAAGACGCTGATCACACACGGCACAGACTTTGCCCGGTTCCTCAGCTTTCAAATTACAGCCAGCACAGAGCAAAACAGCACCCGTACCAAAGCTGGTTATGTTAAACGCTCTTACACCGGACGTATTAAGCTGTATGTGCCAAAAGATAAGTGGTTAAAGCGTCTGCTGTCCTATGGAGCGCTTAAAATTCACTATGACAAGGACAACAGGAACAAAGAAGTCTGGGAGCCGGTTTGCAGGTCTGGACTGCGCAATTTAGACGACCTGGAAATTCTGAACCAGTATAACGCAGAAATCAGGGGTTTGTACAACTATTATCGCATCGCGCACAATGCAACCGTACTGAATAATTTCCTCTATGTGATGAAATACAGCATGTACAAAACATTCGCCGGGAAATACCGGACAAGCATGCGAAAAATCATCCGGAAGTATACGAAAGACAAGGACTTTGTAATTACCTACCAAGGCAAATCCGGTGAAAAATCTGTGATGTTTTACAATCAGGGAATGCGGCGGGACACCCACGTAAACGCAAATGACCCTGACATCATCGGACGTGCAAGGGAAAACAGAAACTATACCAGCCTTATTCAGCGGTTGCAGGGCTGTCAATGTGAGTGGTGTGGAGCAACAGGCGTGGAAATTGAGATACACCACGTCAAAAAGTTAAAAGACTTATTAGGCAGGGCGGAATGGGAACGCCATATGATTGCGCGCAGGCGTAAGACTATGGCGTTGTGCCATAACTGCCATGTCAAATTGCATGCTGGAAAACTGGATTGATACTTGGAAAGCCGGATACATCGAGAGGTGTACGTCCGGTTTGGAGGGGAGTGCTTGGAAACCTGCCGCAGTAATGTGGTAAGGCGCCGGGTGCTTACCCTACTGTTCACAGCTATCGCCCCTATCCCACTATCCAGCTTTGCTGGGGAACCAAGTCAGAATATCGGCAGGAGTTTTCTAAAAAGCT
This sequence comes from Oscillospiraceae bacterium, assembly GCA_022801715.1. Taxonomy (GTDB): domain Bacteria; phylum Bacillota; class Clostridia; order Oscillospirales; family Oscillospiraceae; genus CAJFPI01. The sequence continues at coordinate 14,300 of JAAWSV010000113.1, read as the reverse complement.
ATGCCGCCGTCTGCTTGGAGGGCGCTGTGATCGTGCTGGCCTGCCTGATCTTCTCGGTGTTCGCCAGTTCTCCGCCCACCGTCAATACCGGTGTGGCGGCGGCTACAATGGTCTGGAGCTATATCGGAGAACTCATTTTCAATATTCTCATTCTGGTTGGCTCCGTCAAGATGGCTGATCGGGTGGTGCATGAGATGATGGGATTATAAGGAGGGCGTGTTTGTGAATTTTGAAGGTGAATACCGGGCATTGATGGCAAAACCCATTGACGAGATCAAGCCGGATATTTTCTTCCGCTATGATAGTTTTCGGGACGAGCCGTGGTACGAGGATGTCCAGATGTATCGGGCGGTTGGTGTCTGCGTACCTGCGGCGGAACACGCCCTGCAAGTCCGCAAGGCGCTGAAAATCTTGGGTTGCGCCACCCACACGACCGTCCGGGACGGTACGACCTGCGTTGTCCCCGGCGAGGTGCGGCAGGCCCAGCAGGAGCCAAAGGCGAAAAACCACCATGACCGGGAGAGATAATGCCATGAAACGATTTTATATTTTCAAGGACGGAACGCAGGTGGGCAGCGCCGTCGAAAGGGAACAGGCGCTCCACATGATCCGTCAGTACCAAGCACTTGAAACCCATCCGCTTTTGCGGGCGGAGTTCAGCATGATCGAGGGGGAGGAAGAATTTGTACCCTATCCCTCCCAGCGGAAAGCGCCCCGGAAAAAGCAAGACATGGAGCGATAAGGAGGTATCAATTTTGGAAGTTAAAATCAACCGCGAAATCCGCAACTACACGGAGAGTATGTTTTTCGGCCTGTCCATGCGTCAGTGTGTATGTTCCCTGCTGGCGGTGGTGGTGGCCGTAGGACTGTACTTTCTGCTGAAACCCTACGTCGGCACCGAAACCGTGTCTTGGATGTGTGTCTTGGGCGCGGCCCCCTTTGCCGCATTGGGATTTTTCACCTACCACGGCATGACGGCTGAGCAGTTTATTTGGGCGTGGCTGCGCTCGGAACTGCTGGAACCGAGAGAACTCCGCTTTGAATCGTCCACGCTGTACTACGACCTTTTGAAGTCCAGCCTGGAAAAGCGGGAGAAGGAGGAATACAAGCGCCATGATTAAGAGTGTCAAGAACATCATGCGGCAGGATCGGGAGCCGTACCGCGTCCCCCGCAGGGTGCAGGACGTGATCCCCATTCAAACCATCTGGCCGGACGGCATTTTTCGTGTGGGCGGCTCCAAGTTCTCCAAGACTTGGCGTTTCACCGACATCAATTACAAGGTAGCCAGCCGGGAGGACAAGGAAACCATGTTCCTCACCTACTCAGAGCTGCTGAACAGCTTGGACAGCGCCGCCACCACCAAGCTGACTATTTGCAACCGCCGCCAGAGCCAAGCGGACTTTGAGCAGTCTGTCCTTATGGCTATGCAGGGGGATGGCCTGGACAAGTACCGCAAAGAGTACAATCAAATGCTCATTGATAAGGCGACCGGGGCCAACGGCATCACCCAGGAGAAGTTTGTCACGGTGTCCATCTATAAAAAGGACATTGAGGACGCCCGCGCCTACTTCACCCGGATCGGGGCCGACCTGACCGCCCGCTTTGCCGCCCTCGGCTCCAAGTGCGTGGAGCTGAACGCCGCTGACCGCCTGCGTGTCCTCCACGACTTCTACCGGGCCGGGGACGAGGGCAGCTTCCGCTTCGACATGGCGGACATGGCGCGGTTGGGCCACGATTTCAAGGACTATATCTGCCCGGACGGGATCGAAAAATACAGCGACTACCTCAAGCTGGGCGACCGCTATTGCCGGGTGCTGTTTTTGAAGGACTACGCTAACTATATCCAAGATGATATTGTGGCGGACTTGACCGAATTAAACCGCAATATGATGCTGTCTATCGACATTCTCTCCGTCCCCACGGATGAAGCCATGCGGGAGGTAGAAAACCGTCTGTTAGGGGTAGAAACCAACATCACAAATTGGCAGCGTCGGCAGAACCAGAACAACAACTTCTCCGCCATTGTCCCCTATGACATGGAGTTGCAGCGCAAAGAGAGCAAGGAATTTCTGGCCGACCTCACCACCCGCGACCAGCGGATGATGCAGGCCGTTCTCACGCTGGTCATCACCGCCGACAGCAAACAGCAGCTTGACAGCGACACCGAGAAAATCCGCTCCCTATCCGGGCGGTGCCAGTTGGCGGTGCTGAAATACCAGCAAATCGACGGCCTGAACACCGTCCTGCCCATTGGGGTGCGGAAGATTGACGCTTTCCGTACCCTGACCACCGAGAGCCTTGCCGTGTTCATGCCCTTTAAGGTGCAAGAGATACAGGACCGCGGCGGCATCTACTTCGGAGAAAACGCCATTTCCCATAACCTTATCATGTGTAACAAGGCCAACCTGCTCAACCAGTCCTCGTTCCGGCTGGGCGTTCCCGGCTCCGGCAAGTCGTTCAGCGTAAAGGAGGAAATCACATTCCTCATTCTCAACACGGACGATGATATTCTCATAGCAGACCCGGAGGGGGAGTACGCGCCCCTGATTGAAGCGATGGGCAACATGAGCACCGTGATCCGGGTGGCCGCTGGCGGGAAAGACCGTTTGAACGCCATGTATATGGTGGACGGCTACGGTGAGAACAATCCCATTGTGGTGAAATCGCAGTTTATCATGTCGCTGGTGGAGCGCATCGACCCCACAGGCGTGGGCGCAAAGCAGAAGTCCCTTATTGACCGCTGCACGGGTGAACTGTACGAGGAAGCGGAGCAGACCGGCGCAGTCCCCACCTTGGCGGCGCTGCGGGAAAAGCTGATGGCACAGCCGGAGGACATGGCGAGAGAGATTGCCTTGGCCCTGGAGCTGTTCACCACCGGCTCCCTTGACATTTTCGGCCACGAAAGCACCGTTGATTTGGACAAGCGGGTGGTGGTGTTCGACATCCATGGACTGGGTGAGCAGTTGAAGCCCATAGGGCACTTGGTTATCACTGACACCATGCTCAACCGCGTCACCCTGAACTGGAAGAAAGGCAAGCGCACCCATGTTTTCATTGACGAATTCCATGTGATGTTTGAGAACGAGTTTTCCGCCGACTTTTTCAACTCCGCATGGCGGCAGTTCAGAAAGCGCAACGCCTACCCTACCGCCATCACGCAGAACGTAGAGTATCTTTTGGACTCCGTGCAGGCCAGCACCATGCTGTCCAACTCTGAGTTCATCGTCATGCTTAATCAGGCGGCAAGCGACCGGGAGAAGCTGGCCCGTCTGCTGAACATCTCCGAGGAACAGATGGGGCACATCACCAACGCCCCCGCCGGGTGCGGCCTTATCAAGTACGGCTCCGCCTTGGTGCCCTTCGTCAACCGTTTCCCCCACAATACGGAACTCTACCGCTTGATGACCACCCGGCCCGGTGAGGGCCGCTTTTCCGGGGGGCAGGCTTGATGCCTGCCCCTCCCCTTATGGACGGAGGTGTGAAAATGTCACTGAAAATCAAGCCCTGCCACCTGCGGGCGGCGAGAGAGTATGTCGGCCAGCACCACCGGCACAGCATTCCGCCCGTAGGCGGCAAGTTTGCCGTGGCCTGTTACGATGGGGACACCCTATGCGGCGTTGCCATTTGTGGCCGTCCCGTTTCCCGGCACCTGGACAATGGGCTGACTCTTGAAATCCTGCGCTGCTGTACGGACGGGACACACAATGCCTGTTCTAAGCTATACGGGGCCTGTTGCCGCATTGGGTTTGACATGGGCTATGAGCGCATTGTCACCTATACCCTGGCAACCGAGGGAGGGGCGTCACTTCGGGCCGCTGGCTTTACCTTTGATGGTAAAGCTGGTGGGAAGGAGTGGACAGGCCAGCGCCGCAGGAGCTACTATGTGGCCCCGGCAGAATTGAAACACCGCTGGATGAAAAGACGGGAGGTGAGCGGCCATGAGCAGAATCAAGACCCGTGAAAAGGCCACAGGCACAGACATTAAGGTGCTGGACAAGTCCGCTGTTGTGGGCCAAAGGATGAAAAATGCCTTTATCCGCTCCAAACGAAACGCGGCGGCTTTGATGGATGATCGTCAAGCTACCCCCAGAGAGTATGCGGAGGACAAGGTGGAGTTTGCCGCCGATGATCTTGCCCACGATACGGCGAATGTGGCGATGTCTGGCACAAAAACAGCGATATATCAGGGGCGGGGACTTTCCCAGCGCCGTCGTGGAAACGCCGCCCTAAAAAAAGCGGCACTTGGAAGCACAACAGAACACGGACAATCCCATAGTTCCCACAACTGTACTGATGGGAGATCTCCTCCCCATGCTGCTGACACAGCGGTGGAGCGTGGGCGGGCTTTCGTCACAAAGCGGGCTGAGCGCAAACGGCAGGCAGAAAAGCAGACTATCCGCTCCAGCAGGCTTAGCCAGCCGCAGGTGAAACCTTTGGATGTCGCCCCCATGAGCCAGCAGGCGGAAAAGGCTGCCCAGCAGGCTGTCGATACTGTCGAAACGACAAAGCAATTTAACCGCGTGATCAACCAATCCACGGATCACAGAGCAAAGAAAGCTGTCAAAAGCGCCAAACAGGCAATAAAAACAGCCCGACAGGCAGGGAAGGAAACCGTGAAAACCGCAGAGAGTGTATCTAAAACCGCTATCAAAACTGCTGAATACACTTCAAAAGTGGCACAGGAAACCACACAAGCCGCCAAAATGGCCACCCAAGCTGCCCGCACCTCGGCAAAAGGCACCACCGCCGCCGCAAAGGCCGGCACAAAGGCCGCGGTTTCCACAGCAAAGGCCACGATTGCATCAGCTAAGGCGCTGGCAGCTGCGATGGTTGCCGGAGGCTGGATTGCTGTTCTTGCCGTTATCATAATTTGCTTAATTGGCCTGATTGCAGGCTCCTGTTTCGGCATCTTCTTTTCCGGGGAGGATAGCGGCTCCGATTTGACCATGCCCACCGTTGTTCGCGAGGTCAATATGGACTACGAGAGCAAGTTGGAAGAAATCAAGACAGCCAACACCTATGATGCGCTGGAAATGTCCGGCTCCCGCGCTGTCTGGCCCGATGTGCTGGCAATTTACGCCGTTAAGACCGCCAGTGATCTGGACAACCCCCAAGAGGTGGTTACGATGGATAATGATAAAAAGGCCCTGCTGAAAGAGATATTTTGGGCCATGAACGAGGTAAGCAGCCGCACAGAAACCGCCACCGCCACACAGATTGAGGAGACGGACGATGGAGCAGGAAATATTGTTGAGGAAGAAGTCGAGGTGACGACTACAACCCTCTATATCACCGTAACCCACAAAACCGCCGATGAGATGGCCGATGTCTACCGCTTTACCGCAGATCAGCGGACACAGCTTGCGGAACTGCTGGCGGAAGAAAACCGTAGTATGTGGAGCAGCGTTCTGTACGGTATTGGCCCGGGTGATGAGGAGATTGTAGCGGTGGCCCTCTCGCAAATCGGGAACGTGGGTGGCCAGCCCTACTGGTCCTGGTATGGCTTCAGCTCCCGTGTGGAGTGGTGCGGCTGCTTTGTCAGTTGGTGCGCCAACGAGTGCGGGTATCTGGACACTGGAGTGATTCCCAGAACAGCTGGCTGCATTGCCGGCGCTGACTGGTTCAAAGTTAGAGGGTTATGGCAGGATAACAGCTATGAGCCGCGCCCCGGCGACATTATCTACTTTGACTGGAACAGCAAGGGCAGCTCCGGGCCGCAGGACGGCCTTGCTGATCATGTTGGCATTGTAGAGAAGGTTGAGAATGGGATCGTCTACACCATAGAAGGCAATACCAGCGATAGCTGCAAGGAAAGGCAGTATATTATTGGCCATTATGAGATTTTGGGCTACGGAACACCGGCCTACTAACCTGACCATACACATATTTTTGCCCTGTACTGACATTTTACAGTCAGTACAGGGCAATTCCCCTTTGATTGCATTAATACATTTATACGGTATGGCTATATGACAGATTTGTATGTCGCTATCGGATTATAGTAGATGCACCGGCAGAGGAACGAACTCGGTGCGGATAATGCAGGAATAAACTTAAACAGTTTGTACTTATGGAAATACAGAAACAACCTGTATTGGAACACAAATATATTTGCAAGTACTCTGAGCTATAGCATTACGATAAACATCCTTTAATCTCCATTATTGCATTTTCAAGAGTATCTACACTGGAATTTCGTATAGCAGGGTCATCATACCCCCATAACGAATATCGACTTGCCGAATACAATATGTTTCCATCTATAACTTCAACCATTCCCTGCGCAGGATTCACTGCTGAATATGGCGAGTTTTCATATTCAGCTAAAAACATCAATTCATTTTGTGCAGTTTTCAAATAACCATCAATTTCATAGAGTGTCGCTTCTGGCTGATTAATATAGTTGCCTAATTGCTTGATTGTAATAGTATCACCAACATTAATGTTGCCTTTCAGCACTTCTGTTACTTTTACTGTAGAAATTGTATACGGAGTTTCTTCTTTGCTTTCTTTGTCTGGAGTCATATCAACCATAAGGTTTTCAGTATACTTAGAGGTTACAACTTCACCGACGATAATAACGTCGGCAGCATCAGTAATGCTTTGTACATCGGGATAATAGGGATAGTCTCCTTCAATCATAAGCTTTTGATGTGATTTTACAACCCCTACAATAAAAATTGCTACAGCGAAAGATATAAGAACCATAGAAGCGGTAATCGTTTTCTTTTTCTCCATGTTCAATTCTCCTTAATTAAATCTTAATTGTATGCGTCGTTAACACCTGCTATATCATCAGCGGTTGGCCATGTCAAATAGTTCCGATTCCGATCATAATTCATAATGGATTGATTACCACTGGAGGGATTATCGCTTAAACAAAAGGCGTGTCCGAGTTCATGAACTAACACACTTTTCCAAACGGTATCACTTTCCGTCACCAAAGTAGTTCTATTTAACTCAATTTTAAATTTTCCAGCTCGTCCTGTAAAAATATTCTGGCTTCTGGGTGTATATAAACCATACCATGTGTCATCAAATTGACCAGCAATAACATAACTATGTCCACTACCGGGTACTTGGATAATTTCTACCGGCGTGTCAGTGCTATTCCACTCGTCCACACTCTCACCAAAGCATTTGTATAACAAACGATTTTCTACTTCAACTGTAGGACTCGCTAAACCACCTCTATAATAGATAAATGGTACATCAGAAGCTAATGTAGCAGAAACCACCACCGTAAAGGCGATAGTCATAGCAACAAAAACAATCAAGGTTCTAATAGTATGTTTCAAAAAAAGCACCTCCACCTAAAAATATAAAACTAACTTTTTTGAAGAAAACGCACAAAATGACAGTCAACCGTTCAGTTCATGTGCCCATTTGTTATATATATCATATCTTCAGCAAAAGGTCACAAGAAAAATCGGCATACTTTCCTTCGATTACCCCACCTCCTTTTTGTTACACAAAGCCGATACACTTCCAAAAATCTTCACTATTGTAGATGTGGAAATTTACGCCAAAGAAGCTTTCGTTTCCAACTTACACTTCTACTATAGCACCCCCCAACAAATTTGCAAATAATTTTTAACTGTATAATGAACTGATATTTGCTACTTTTGGCTTTCAAGATTTGTATTCATCAATTTGCAAAATCCCTCTAATTGGCTATCGTTCAATTCTCCAATTATTTTAATTGCTTGGAGTTGTATAATGAATTTATCCGGATAGGTTATAAAGTCCTCAAAATCACCTCTAACGGGCGCAAGCAATTGTAACCTCTACGATCTGAATAATTTGTTTCTGCTTTTCTTGAGGCAATGTTGACAGTTCTTCAAATAGGTAACGGAACTCCGCTGGCGCTTCTCCAAAAAGCAGACTATCAGACGAAACCTTTAACGCCCTTGACAATGCTCACATAGATTCAAGGGACAATCCTAAACATCCCCGTTCCACTTCTTGAATAACAGCGGCGCTGTATCCTGTTATTTCAGCTAATTTATCGTGGGACATCTTTTCTGTAACCCGTTTTTGCTTAATACCCCCCTATCTCCAATTTTATATCTTTCACTGGTCTTGCCATAGCGTTACACCACCTTACTAAAAAGTGTACTGCCAAATAAAAAGGCGAAAACCAGCACAAGTTTGCAATTATTTTTATAGCAATGCGCCTAAATATATGGCATGGTAAAAACTGGAGCGAACAAATATCCACAAAGCTATGGCTCTAAATTTGTTTCATCAAATATCGAACGGATCTTTCCTCATTATTAGGCAGCTAATCTTCGTTCTCATCATCAAATGAGTAGTCATTTAATTCCGGGTAATCAAGGAATTCTGCCAATGTCATGCTAAAAGCAATTGCAATTTTGTGTAGTGTTCGGATTTTAGGATTCATAGACGTGCCAGAAACCATATTGTGGATGGTGGATTGTCTTACGCCGCTCATTTCTGCAAGTTTATTGATCGTAATGCCCCTTTTCTCGCACAGAAAGAGTATCCTATTCAAAATGATCTTGGAATAATTTGTCAAGTTCATGATATTCTTCCACTATTGTGAAACGATAACTTTTTCTATTGTTTCCATAATAGAAACGCTCTCTTGTATTTGCTGCTCTTTACTGCCCTTAACTACTGTTATCTCAATGGTTTAAGCAGTAGTTAGAAGTGGAAAACTTTGTGGAAATGTAGATAACTTATCTATTATTCCTACACTAATCCTATACCGATATTCCTATATTTCGCAAAAGGTGGAACAGAATGAATAAAAATACAAAAAGGAGAACTGTATGAGCAGATTGACCGATGAAGAAATCAGGAAAATGCCGCTCAATGAAGCTGATATATACCTCGAAACGCACCCTGACGAGGCTCAGCATTTTGCTAAAGTGTTCGCAGTATCAGCTGCCAAGCAGACGAAAAAAGCAATCCTCTATCTCTGCGACGGCACTGTCGAAAGTTGCCGAAAAACCAGTTGCTACAAAAGAGGTCGCGAATGCCGGCATACGACAGACTCCGATCATGCTCTGAACCCTGAGCCCCGCAACCTTGTTCCCGATGAGCAAGGTAATCTGTGGGAGACTTCTCCCGAAAGTTGAAAACGCCATTTCTAAAAGAAGCGTATCTCGCTATCAGGTCTACGACCCTGACATCTTTGAATTGCCTGAGCACATCCTCTCTTTTAGAAATGGCGTTTTCTTATTTTTATCGAAAAGAGGTGTTGAAAATGCTCCCAGCCAAAGCCCCAAAACCTAAAGACTGGACCGACAGAGATCGCTGGGTTTGTACTTTAAGATGGCTTGAGGCAACCGCTCACTCTGTTTACAATGGCCGCGACCCCAATTACGAAGGAATTGACTTGGGTGAAAAAAACGATCCTTGTTTTGGATGTCCTGCTGGCGAACGCTGTCCGGCCTTCTGCAACGAAACTCACTGGAAACGCTACACTGAGTTTTATGCCTTTGAGAACTTCAAAGTCGTCGAACAATTTGCTGGCATTCAGATGACCGGTATTGATGCTATTCTCAGGCAAATCTGTGATGCAAATTCATTAGGAGTGAAATGTTATGAAGAAAAGTCCTGACCAGTTGCTTGAAGAAGCGATTGCAGCAGTTAAAAGCATGAGGCTACCTGAGGGAACAGCTTCCAATCGTCTTATTAGTCATGAGTTCAAGTCATCTGATCTATCTTCTTATACATATCTGTTACAAAATCTGGCGAGAACTGATCTGGCCGCTGTTCAAAAGTCTCTCTAACTTTTTCTTCTATCAGAGGTCCATCAGGTATTAGCCACACTGCATGGCATAGTTCTTCTACCATTACAACCAACATAGTCTCCGAGGTTATTCCCCGCTCCCGCCAATTCCAAACTGGAAAAATGATTGCTTGATGAAAGCATCCAAAAACATCTTCATCCAAGGAGAATGTTATCGACTTGTTTTCAAGAAAGTAGACATTCAAACCAAGTAATGGAATTGGTGGTGGGGATGCCTCAGCTTTCATGCCTACGAGTGCCATCGCCAAATAGAACATTGTCGATTCGATGTCGGTGATGACCCCGTCAGTTATAACTGCTATTTTTTGAACGAAAAAATCTGGAACCTTAAAATTATCGACGACATGACAATCTTTTGGAATCACATATTACGCCTCCCCTACAGACTATCTTATTTTTTCGATTTCGGTCTTTAGCCACTCGAACTCACGCTGAGTGTAGACCTTCTCGGTAATGTCCGAAATCTTGTGACCGACCATGTACTTGATGGCGTACTCGTCCACCCCAGCCTTCTTGGCAGCAGTTACAAAGTGTTTCCGACCATCATGCGGACGATGCTCCGGGTTCAACTTCAGCTCGTCCCGAACCATGGCGAACCCCTTTTGGTATCGCTGATAGGTCAGCATCGTTGGCTTACCACTGCGGCCATCCGTACAAGTGAACAGATACTTGCTTCCGGCCTGCTGAGACTCTTTATATTTGCGTTCGACCAAGTGACGTATCTTCGAGTGGATCGGCACGACACGGTTCTCTCCAGCATCCGTTTTCATGCCGCCTTTGAACGTCCACCCCTCAAGGTCAACATTCTCAAGTTCCAGTAATCCGAGCTCCTGCGGCCTCCATCCGGAATAACACTGAATGAGCATAACATCGACATATCGTTTATCGTCTACATGACTCCAAAGAAGTTCCATCTCTTCATCCGTAAATGACATGTGCTCCTTCTTTACTGTCTGTATCTCTTTGATTGTCTCTTCGGTCAGGTTGAAGGTGCGGGAGTAGTTTCGGTCGACCAGTTCATACTCCAAAGCATAGTCGAGCATCAGGTTGAACAGAGACTTGATCTTGTTTTTCATGCTCGCCGATGGATGCTGCTCTTTCCCTCGAACCTTGGCCGTTCCCTCCTCCATACAGCCTTTCACATGACGGGCTCGAACATCCATCACCCTCATATCATAGACAGCCGAACAATAGGCCCAAGCCGATGTAACAGCTCGGATGCTGCCATCCGCTTTAAGGGTCTTGAAATACTCTTCTGACCATTTGTCGTAAAGCTCCCTAACTGTAATGGACGGCTCCAAATCATACGGATTTTTGTTATACTCTACGAGAGCGGCGTAAGCGTCATTGTAAGTAGGGAAATACGATTCCGGTTTCAGAGGTTTACAAATAGGTCTCCCTTCAGGAGTCTTTCCAACCGTAACCATCGCCCGAAAAGGGTTTCGGAGGTTGCGGTTTTTTATCTCACTGATCTGACCAAACCCATTGGGGAGGCGCCTTCGTTTGTTACTCTTAACACGGGTTTTTCGTTTTACAGTTGGCTGCATCGGGTAACCACAATGAGGACAGGCCGCCGCCTTATCGCTGACTTGCAGCTCGCATTCAGGACATTTTATTAACATGGCGGTTCCTCGTCTTTCTTTTCAAGAGTCTTAATCGGAAGCCTTTCGATCTTATCCACTATGCGTCCAAGTTTTTGAATGCTCCAGACAATCCCGGCAAATTTCAAAATGCCTATGACCTGCTGGTTTTTGTTATGCTCTTTTACACCCCCTTCTTCGGTATAGACCTTATGCAGAAAGTCTTTTGGGTTCACATGTTTCTTCATCGAATAGCTCCTTTCGCAGGTTTGGCACCTCCTTTTATGAAGGAGGTTGACTACCATGAAAATAGACAAAAAGTTAATGAACGAGGTTGAAGAGTTGTGGGTTGGCCACGAGGAGGCATTAACGCACTTCGGACAAGTATGTGTCGCGGCAGCAAAAGCTGGGCACGATTGCAAAGTGCGAAGACATTTGCGTCTGGGTATGGTTGTAGCCACTGCGGCAACTATCATCATTACATGCTGTTTAGATTTGATGAGCGAAACTTACTAAAACGGGAGAGGCTCGCGGAAACGCGGGCTCTTTCTTTTATTTTTCCCGTTTATTTTGCTTTTCCCGCTATTTCCCTTTGTTTCGCCCTACTTATCATATATGATGAGTGTAGGAATTGTCAAGTTATTCCTACATAAAATTTTTAATTTAGGTTAGAGGGCTCCTAACTTAGATTAGAAAGGAGTCATCTATGATTAGCGAGAATGTATCAAGCTGCCCCAAATGCGGAGGACACCTCAGGTTCTTCGACACTGTGAAACGCATTGTACGGACGAAAGCTCGGGTGACAGAATGGATTGTAATACGCAGACTCCGGTGTACCATATGTGGTTCGTTACATAGGGAATTACCAGAGGAACTATTCCCTTACAAGCAGTATGAGGCCGAAGTCATTATCGGTGTATTGGAGGGCCTTATCACTTGCGAGACCCTTGGTTTCGAGGATTATCCTTGTGAAATGACTATGTCCCGCTGGCTCGCTGAATTTACAGGCGCTGTTATGGAAAGGAGGTCGTACTATGAACGAGAAACGACTGATGGGCGAAATCGAGAAGCTGTGTAAAGACGGTCATACGGATGCACTACTCTACCTGTGCCGGAACTACGGAGACGCGGCAATCGAAGGGTACAGACGCGGATACCGGAAGGCATTCTGGACAGGATTGGGCGTTTCCAGTCTGATCGTTACAGGTTGCATAGGAGCAATCTCGGTCATCATGAAACAGTACGGCAAGAAGAACTGATCCAAGGAGGGAGCGGCTAAACGGCGGCTCTCTTCTTTTCGCTTATTTCACAGGTCCTTTTACGGAGGTGATTATTGTGTTGATTGTTACATATGAGCGTAGCGGTTGCCAAGACATCAGATATTTCAAGGATAAAGAAGAATTTGATGAATGGCTCCCAAGACAACTTGAAGTACAACCGGATATAAAAATTATTGAAACCAAGGAGGAGCCCTAACCGGCTCTCTTCTTTTCGCTTATTTCACAGGTCCTTTTACGGAGGTGACTGTTATGGTAATCAGGAATAAAGAATACTACACTCAGTTCGACGAAGAGATGAAGCGAGACCATAGAGCTTTGGACTACCACATCCGACAGGCAGAGAACTACAAGCGTATCTACCAGCTCACAAAAGGGCGTTCGGGAGTATATGCCTTGCTGAACAAATTTGCTAAGAGGATGAACCAAGTTCATTGCGATAAGGGAGCTAAACTGGCGAAGTTGGACATGGCATGGTGCCTTTACGAAATGATGTACCTACAGAACTACATACAGAAAAGCGAGGAGCCCTAACCGAGGCTCTTCTCTTTTGCGCAGATTTAGCAGTATCCATTATGGAAAGGAGAGGAAATCCGCTTAGGAAGAATCCTGAATGGAACTGGTACAGGTAAAGTCTGGCTGAAATACCGCGTGGCCATTCAGATGGGGTCCGAGTCCCCACGGCTCGCCCTTTCTTTTTCTTCCGCAGATTTTACAAATCGTATTATGGAGAGGGAGTTAGTTTACTTGGAAGAACACTTCTTAATTGAAGAGGCATCGGCTCGATTCCCGATACGACTTCTCCGAGAAAATGGATAGATGCGGGTGGAAATCCCGCGGTGAGACACGAAGGCGTACCGCCAAGTAATAACTTAATAAAAGATGGTACCCACCGGGCAACGGTTTTCGTTGGGCCGACCCTGAAGTCATTTTCTTTTTTATTTTCGCCAAATCGGCAGTGACCTTTATGGAGGTGATACTTGTGGAGACCAAGAAAATTTTTAGCACGATTGGAACGTTCGTTATTGTAGGGGCAGTATCAACAGCAGGAGCTGCATTATGGACGAACGTTTTAGATGACAAACTTAAATTGGTTAAAGCGAAGAAAACACATTCCAAATCAGACAAAGTAATTGTTGTTGATTTCAAGAAAGCAAGGAGGGATATGAGCCGCTAACACAGCGGCTCTCTCTCTTTTATATTTTCCGCATAAAACTCCACGTCCTTTATGGAGGTGAAAGTAATGAGACAAGTCATTCTTTATGGAATTTCTGGAGCAAGTAGGGCCTATACAGTTCTGAATTACTTCTGTATCTACGAGGAATTCGTATCGATCAGCACTATCTTAGGGGAAGCGAGGCGACTTCGGATGAGAAATCCGGATATCGAGCACGTTTACGCAATAGATAATCGATACGGGCTCCGCCGTGATTACAGGGAGAGCATGAAACGGAATAGTATCGAGAGCCATTACATTTTCAAGGATATTCTGGAAAGAGAAGGTATGCAAATTATTTAACTACCGAGGAGGGTCCCGGCAGGGACTTTTCCTCTTTCCGCAGTGTCAACGCCGATATGAAATTGTAAGAAAACGCCGAAGAAATTTTGTAGTTTTTCGGCGGCAAGGGGGGGACAAAATCAAGCGTTTCCTTGCTCAAAAA
>JAAWSV010000049.1 GCA_022801715.1 Oscillospiraceae bacterium | reverse complement strand
TGGTATGCCCACAAGAAAGCGAAAAGGGAAAGGATGTGTGAAGGAAAACCGTAGGTTTTACCTTCACGTTCAATCACCCGCCGCAGCGACAGATTTCGGTCGTGGCCGAAATCTGCTGGGTCTGGGGACAGGGTCCCCAGACCCAGTCGCCCGGGGGGCGAAACCCCCGTCCTAAAAAAGGAAGGTGAAACTACGATGGATATCATTGCCGCAATCTCCACGGCGCCGGCTGTGGCGGCGATTGGGGTCCTCCGCCTCTCTGGGGCGGGGGCTTTTGCTGTGGCGGACACCGTCTTTCGGCCTTTAGACGGGCGGCCTCTGTCTGCCCATCCCCGGCGGACCATGGTGCTGGGGACGCTCCTGGACCCGGAGGGGCGGGTGATAGATCAGGCGCTGGCCGTGACCTTCGCCGCCGGGCACAGCTACACCGGGGAGGACAGCGCCGAGTTCCACTGCCACGGCTCCCCGGTGGTGCTCCAGGAGGGTCTGCTCTCCCTCTTTGCCGCCGGGGCCCGGCAGGCCAAGGGGGGCGAGTTTACCAAGCGGGCCTTCCTCAGCGGGAATTTAGATCTGACACAGGCGGAGGCCGTCATCGACCTCATCGAGGCGGAGACCCCGCAGGCCGCCCGAAACGCCGCCGGACAGGTGGAGGGTGCCCTCCTGCGGCGGATCGCCCCGATCTACGACAGCCTCATGGACGTGGCCAGCCGGTTCTACGCCGTGGTGGACTACCCCGACGAGGACATCGAGGAGCTGACCTTGGAGGCGCTGGGCCGCACGCTGCGGGCGGCGGCGGCGGAGCTCCGGGGCCTCTTGGGCACCTTCCGGCAGGGGCAGGTGCTGAAAAATGGCCTGCCCACGGCCATCTTAGGCCGGCCCAACGTGGGCAAAAGCTCCCTGCTCAACGCCCTGACGGGGTACGAGCGGGCCATCGTCACCGACATCCCCGGCACCACCCGGGACACCGTGGAGGAGCGGGTGCGCTGCGGCAATCTGCTGCTGCGCCTCATCGACACGGCGGGCCTCCGGGAGACCGAGGACCCGGTAGAGCAGTTGGGCGTGGCGCGGAGCCGGGCGGCGGCGGAGAGCGCGGCGCTGTGCCTGGTGGTGGTCGACGCCTCCGCGGCGCTGACGGAGGAGGACCAGGAGGCCCTGCGTCTGGCGGAGACAGCGGAGCGGGCCATCGCCGTGGTGAACAAGTGCGATCTGCCCCGCCGGCTGACGCTGCCCCCCCTCCCATTCCCGGCGGTGGAGGTCAGCGTCAAAACCGGAGCGGGCCTAAAGGCACTGACCGCGGCCATCACCGACGCCGTCCCGGCGGGAGCGTCCCCGGCGGGCCAAATTCTCACCAACACCCGTCAGGCGGAGGCGGTAGCCCGGGCCCTCCAGGCCATCGAGGGCGCCGCGGCGGCCTTGGAGGGCGGCCTGACCCCCGACGCGGTGCTCACCGACGCTGAGGCGGGAATCGCCGCCTTGGGTGAGCTGACAGGACGGACCCTGCGGGAGGACCTGGTGGAGCGGATCTTCTCCCGGTTTTGCGTAGGAAAGTAGGGACCGGTGTCCCCACCGGCCCGTCCCCGTCAACCAAGATATCCCCATCAACCACGTGTAGGGGCGCACATTGTGCGCCCGTTCTATCGTTTTCCACCAGTGTGGGGTAGGACGGGCGCACGATGTCTGCCCCTACAATTTGTGCCACGATAACCGGGAGACCGCGGGGGAACATCAACCCATCGTAGGGCGCGACGACCCGGCGCGCCGTCCCCCATCAACCGGGATACCCCGATCAACCACGTGTAGGGGCGCACATTGTGCGCCCCTACAAATGTTTATCGGACCTTGCGGCACAGCGCGCCGGGGTCGTCGCGCCCTACAAAAATAAATAGGCGGATTTCGACTTTTTCCCACACATATGAAAAACCTCTGCTATACTGCAAATGAATGCCAAATTGTATGCAAGGTGGTGACAAAATGGACGAACAACTGACGAATCGAATGGAGGAGCTGTGGGAGCTTCTTCAAGTGCTCACGGAGGATGCCATTGCGCTGGAGTCCTTCTGTCTGAGTGAGGACCGGTGCAGGGTGGATTTCTCCCCCGGTTCCTGCGCCGGCTATCTGCGCCGGGTGGACAACTACATTGAGCAGCACCTGACCGACCTGCGGCAGGTCATGGGGCTGCTCATCAAGACCAGCCGGGAGCGGCTGGGGGCATAGGGAAAGGGCAGGCGACGCGTCGCCTGCCCTTCTGCTAATCTTCCAGTGTGGTTTGAAGGTTGTCCAGCAGTTCTTGCAGAAGTTCTTTCTTTTTTGCGGGGTCCGGTTCGGCAATGGCTTTTTTCAGACTGGAAATGACCATACGCAAAAATCCGTTGAATTGCTTATCTGTTTGACCCATTTGAATAACCTCCTTCTAATCCGACTTGTAATACCCTCATGGAAGTTCTTTTGATACCCTTCTTTCAAGAAAAACAGGTACAACCTCAAAAAATGGCCTCGCCGCGGGCCTTTTTGGCCTCGATCTCCTTCACGGCATCCTTGTGGCTCAGGTTCCAGCGGCCCTTCTCGTCGATCTCCATGAACTTCACCCACATCATGTCGCCCACCTTGCAGGCGTCCTCCACCTTCTCGATCCGGCGGTCAGCCAGCTTGGAGATGTGGACCAGCCCGTCCTTGCCGGGGGCCAGCTCCACGAAGGCGCCGAAGGTCATGATCCGGACCACCCGGCCGTAGTACAGCTGTCCCACCTCGGGGACAAACACGATTTGGTCGATGGCGTGCTTGGCGGCGTCGCAGCTGGCGGCGTCGGGGCTGGCAATGCGGATGGTGCCATCGTCCTCGATGTCGATCTTGGCGCCGGTGTCCGCCACGATCTTCTGGATCACGCTGCCGCCCTTGCCGATAACGTCCCGGATGTTCTCCGGGTCAATGTGCATGGTGAGCATCTTGGGGGCCCACTGGCAGACCTCCGGCCGGGGCTCGGCGATGCAGGGGAGCATGATCTGATCTAAAATCTCGCACCGGGCGTCATAGGTGATCTCCAGCGCGTTCTGGATGATCTCCATGGTGAGGCCGTCGTTCTTCAGATCCATCTGGATGGCGGTGATGCCGCGCTTGGTGCCGCCCACCTTGAAGTCCATCTCGCCGTGGAAGTCCTCCACGCCCTGGATGTCAATGAAGGTGGTGAAGGAGCCGTCGTCATCCTGGATGAGGCCGCAAGAGATGCCGGCCACCGGTGCTTTGATGGGTACGCCGGCATCCATGAGGGCCAGGGTGGAGCCGCAGATGGAGCCCTGGGAGGTGGAGCCGTTGGAGCTCACCACCTCGGACACCACGCGGATGGCGTAGGGGAACTCCTCCTCGCTGGGGAGGACGGGGAGCAGGGCCCGCTCGGCCAGAGCGCCGTGGCCGATCTCCCGGCGGCCGGGGCTGCGGGCGGGCTTGGCCTCACCCACGCTGTAGCCGGGGAAGTTGTAGTGGTGCATATACCGCTTGGACTCCTCGGGCCAGATGGTATCTAACTTCTGGCAGGCGGAGAGGGTGTCCAGGGTGCAGACGCTGAGAACCTGGGTCTGGCCGCGGGTGAAGAGGCCGGAGCCGTGGACCCGGGGCAGGATGCCCACCTCGGCGGAGAGGGGACGGATCTCGTTCTTCTGCCGCCCGTCCACCCGGTGGCCCTGGAGCAGCCAAGCCTTGACGATCTTCTTCTGGAACTTGTAGGTGAACTCCTCCAGATACTTGTCCATATCCGGATACTGCTCCAAATACTTCTCGTGCCAGTGCTCGATCATGGCGTTCCAGCGCTGCTCCCGGACGTTCTTGTCGTCGGTGTCCATGGCGGCCTTGGCCTCGTCCATGAAGTTGGCCACGATGTCGTCAAAGAGCTCCTGATTGAAGTCGGCGTGGGGGTAGTCAAACTTCTCCTTGCCGATCTCCCGGGCCATCTGCTCAATGAGGGCCACGATTCTCTGGTTCTCGGCGTGGGCGGTCTGGATGGCCTTGAACATCACGTCGTTGGGGACCTCGTTGGCCCCGGCCTCGATCATGACCACCTTCCTGCCGGTGGAGACCACGGTGACGTCCATGTCGCTGAGCTCGTTCCCCGCGGCGTTGGGGTTCACCACCAGCTCGCCCTCCACAAGGCCCATCTTCACCGCGCCCACAGGCCCGTTCCAGGGGATGTCGGAGATAGCTAAGGCGGCGGAGGTGCCGATGAGGGCGGCGATCTCCGGGGAGCAGTCCCGGTCCACGCTCATGACGGTGGCCATGATGGACACATCGTTGCGGAAGTCGCCGGGGAACAGGGGGCGGATGGGCCGGTCGATGACCCGGCTGGTGAGGATGCCCTTCTCACCGGGGCGGCCCTCCCGGCGCATAAAGGAGCCGGGGATGCGGCCCACAGAGTACATCTTCTCCTCAAAATCCACGCTGAGGGGGAAGAAGTCGATGCCGTCCCGGGGCCGGGGGGCAGCGGTGGCGGTGCAGAGGACGGTGGTCTCGCCGTAGGTGACGAGGACGGCCCCGTTGGCCAGCTCCGCCAGCTTGCCGGTCTCCAGCGTCAGGGGCCGGCCGGCCAGCTCCATGGTGTACTTGCGGTAGTTGGGGAAGGTCTTCTTTTTGATAATGGTAGACATAGCGTACTCCTTTTTGATCATTTTGTAGCGGGAGCCGCCTTTTTAGCACTTGATTTCACCGCCGAACCCCCAGCGGCAAAATCAACTGCTAAAGGGGAGCAGCTCCCAAGGATGCGTGGGGGCACAGGAGAGTTTGCAGAAGCAGGGGGAAAGCAAGCTTTCCCCCTGTCACACACAAAAAGCACTCCGCCAGGAGTTTGCGGCGCGCACGCCGCAAATAAACTAAAATCATTTTTGCCGGAAACCGCGTTTTCGGCAAAAATACTTCTCGCGGAGCGGAGTGTGCGAGTCCTCCGCCTCAGCGGAGGGCGAGTGCGCGCAGCGCAGCGCAACCCCCTCGATCGAAAGCCCAGCGAAGCGGGTTTCGATCGAAATTACTTGCGGATACCAAGCTTGGCAATCAGGGCACGGTAACGCTCCACGTCCTTCTTGGCCAAGTAGTCCAGCAGGCTGCGGCGCTTACCGATCATCTTGTACAGGCCCCGGCGGCTGTGGTTGTCGTGGATGTGGACCTTCAGGTGCTCGGTGAGCTGGTTGATCCGCTCGGTGAGGATCGCCACCTGCACCTCGGGGGAGCCGGTGTCCTTCTCGTGGGTACGGTTGGCCTCAATGATGGAGGTCTTCTGGTCTTTGAGCATCATAGCTTGTGTTTCCACCTTTCAAAAAAATACTCCGCAGGCCGCGCCGGGGCAGGTGCCGCCAAACGGCGAGGCGGGGGAAGTGTTTCGCGACACGTGCCGCATACCTGTGTACTATATCACACTTCATAGTATGTTGTAAAGGGGAATTTTTCATACCGGAGCACATTTTTTCAGCAAAATCGACGCCTCCGCCCCCGCTACCGCCCGATGATCTTTAGGGCCGCCTCCGGGTCGGGACAGACGCAGTAGACCACCGCCGTCCCCTCCCGGAGCAGGATGGCCTCCCGCAGCTTTGCCGCCTCGGCGGGATTGTAGTCGGAAAAACTCTCCTGCCGGCAGGCGATCCGATCCGACAACAGGTCATAGACGGCCTCCGCCCCGTCCTCATCCCCGGCGGTGAGGACCACCAGCTCATCGGCGCCGGCGCTGCCGCTGACGGCGGCATAGCAGGCGGTGACAGTGGTCATATCCATCTGAAAGACGCTGCCCGCCATATCGCTTTCCAGCGTGAGCATCCCTTCGGGAAAGCCGGCCCCCTCCAAGAGGGCAGGACCCAGGACCGCCGGGTCCACGGCCTTCCCGGCACAGCCGGTGAGCAGCAGGAGACCGAGCAGCGCGCAGATCAGAGCTCTTTTCACGGTACAGACACCTCCCGCAGATAGTCCAGCCACTGGAGATAGTAGCTGTGTGTCAGGTGGACGCCGTCGGCGGAGACCTCCGCGGGCAGGTTCCCCGCCCCGTCGTCAAAGAGGGCGGCGGTCTCGATCAGCACCGCTCCGGTCTCCTCCGCCGCCTCCCGGACCCGGTCGTTGAAGCGGCGGACGTTGTCGTTGTTATAGGTCCTGTCCCCCTCGGACTTCTCCCTTGTCACGGGGAAGATGGTCTGGGCATAGACCACTGCCTCCGGCTGGACCTCCTGGATGGCCTGAATCAGGGCCGCGTAGTCGTCTTTGAACACGCTGTCCGCGTCCCAGCCCAGCTCGTTGACGCCGAACATCAGGTAGATCCGCCGGTAGGTCCTCCCCGACAGGGCCTCCAAGGCGGTGCCCCGCGTACCGTCGGGGAGGGGGAGCTTGTCCTCGGTGAGGGCCTCGTTGACCATCAGCCCCACATCGGTGAAGAAGTCCGCCTCACTGAGGCCCGCGTGGAGCTGAAGCCCCTCTGTGCGGGAGTCCCCGATGAAAGCGGCGTCGCTGAAGTCCTCGGCGAAGGGCTCCGGGGCAGTGGGTCCCTCAGGCATGACCACCGGCTCCCCGGCATCGTCTGCGGCAAGGTCGGTGTCCGGCGGCTCCGAAGGAGCCTCCGGAGGCGCATGATTCGAGGCCGCCGGCCCCCCGCAGCCCGGCAGAGTGAGACAGAGAGAGCAGATGAGCAGCAGCAAAACAGGGCGCATGGCGGGGAACCTCCGGCATTCCATCAAAATTAAGAGGGCGCGGTATCAAGAGCCAAACACCGCCGCCGCAGTTTTCCTCAGTATACCACGGGGCCGCCGAAAGATCGATCACAATCTGTAACAAAGTCGGTAACGATTGATGACAAATGCGTATCAATTTGGTAAAATAGACAGCAGCCCATCAACGCGCAAACCCTCCGCCAGAGGCGGAGGGTGCAGAGAGCAAAGGCGGCTCAGTCATCCCACAGCAGCTTGTCCGACATATAGCTGAGCAGCAGCAGCAGGTAGGCGGCGGGCCAGAGCAGGACCAGCGGACCCACATAGTAGCTGAAGGGCACCTGCGGCGTCAGCAGCACCCGCAGCAGGGCATAGAGCAGCAGGGCGCCCAGGGCCATGTACTGGGGCGTCAGGGCGAAGATCACATACAGCTTCTCCCGGCGCTCCCGGCGCTGTGCGGCGCGGAAGGAGATCACTACACAGGGGGACTGTACCGCGGCGGTAGAACGGGGGCTTGTCATAGGGCGTCAACTCCTTTCTTTGTCCCCTATCCTACCCGACGCCCTGTCCCAAAATCTGTACACTGCTCCCCTGCACACAAAAAACGGCCCGGCGCAGGCCAGACCGCTGTCGCTGTGCTCTTTTGTCAGGCGCGAAGCGCCCTCAGCTCTTCGCCGACATGGTGTTTTGGCACCTGGGGCAGGTGATCTCGATTCTGCCCACCCCCCGGGGGACGCGGCAGAGGGCGCCGCAGCACTTGCAGCGGAAGTACCGGTGCTCCCGGTCCCGCCGGCGGGCGGCGGCGGCGCTGAGGGCGGCGGCCTTGGGATTCCACCAGCAGAGGAACCGCCGGTTCTCCTCCCGACGCTTGGGGAGGTTCCGGGAGAAGATGCGGAAGATCACCGTCAGCGACACAAAGAGGATCAGGAGGCTGAACAGGCCGGACACCGCCGCGTAGGGGAAGAGGAGGACCACAAAGGAGCGCAGAAAGACCAGAATGACATAGAGCACCAGCAGTCCCCCGTTGAGCTGATCGGTGCCGTTGCGCCCACAGAGGAACCGGGCGGTGCCGGTGCGGAGTTTGTCAGAAAAATGAGCCATGCGGGTCTCCCTTTCCGGTGGTTTTTTCTCCATTATAGGGGGCAATTGTGAATAAATATAGTGCTGAGAGAGATTTTTTTGCGGGACGAGAGGAAAAGCTCTCAAATCAGGAATTAGTTAGGAATTAGAAATTTCTGCTGTGCGGAGACAGGAGGGTTTTATGGGACAGGGATCTTGGGAGCGGCATTTGGAGCAGGTGGAGACTTTGATGAAGGGATTGCCCTTCTGGAAGACGGCGCTCTTTGGGGTGCAGTGCCTGCGGCGGCTGGAGCCGGTGTATGAGCGCCTCTGCGTGGGCCGGGAGTGGGGGAACGCCAAGGGGATGCACCGGGTGGTGGAGCGGTTCTATCAGGCGATCCCCACCGGCTACGCCATCGGCGGGCGCTACTTGGCCATCATTGAGGACAGCGCGGTGGTGCCCACGGAGGACTGGGACGTGCTGGCGGCGGAATATGTGGAGAACGCGGAGCGGCTACTGGAGGTCTTTGAGGGGAAGGACAAGAAGGCCGGCCGGGAGCTGGCGGAGCGGAATTTGGAATTTCTCTACACCTACCTGGACTTCGAGGCCACGGGGTATACGGGGCTTCATCCGCTGATGGCGGCGGAGATGGATTTTCAGCGCCAACTGGCGGAGGAGCTGCGGGGAGTGGAGAACCGGGACAAGCGGGACTTCGTGCAGCGGTGCCGGGAGACCGCGGTGGCCAGCATTCTCCAGGACGCTTGGTTTCGGGACTACCCGGATTACAAGCCCGTGCGCCGCAAGAAGGCCGGGCCGGGGAGCGACGGTCTCCGCTTCCGCACCGCCCATCAGATCGCCTGCGTGAAGGACAGGGACTACAACCTCTGCTGGGAGTCCGACGCCCGGCGGTTTCAGGCGCTGGAGGACTACCGCGCCTCCCCCTATTACGGCGCGCCCCCTATGGAGACCCTGCCGCCGGCGCTGGAGGGGACCTCCATCGGCGTCCATATGTTTGCCAAGGGGAAATACCGGGACTTCTACGAGAGCATCTGCTTTCGCTACTCCGCCCGGGCACAGGAGCTGTACCTCAAGGGGGCGGACATGGGGGAGGTGCTGAAAGCCCTCCACCAGGCCGGGGAGAGCGCCATCCTCAGCACCCGCCTCTGGCGGGCGGAGGGCCGGCAGGGAGACCGGCCCTACTGGGGCTATCAGCACACGGGGGTGTACTACGCCATGTTGATCTACCGCTACGACGAGGCGGAGCAGATGATCCGCGACGGGGAGACCGCCTATGCGCGCCTGCTGTGGCACCTCCTCACCGGGGACCGGTCAGGGGCTGAGGTCCTGCTGCCCCAGTGTAAGGAGGAGGCCGACGGCATCTACCGGGGGACGGACTGCCGGATGGCCGAGGCTCTCTGCACCGGCGATGCCTCGGCCATCCGGGCGGCGGCGGTGAAGTACCTGCGGGCCATCCGGGCGATGGAGAGCCTGTACTGCGAGGTGTTCCCCATGCCCCTGATCCTCTCCCTGCGGGCGGCGGCGTCAGCGGGGCACGCGGTGCGGCCCATTGAGGTCTCCGAGCTCCCCGCCGCGCTGCTGTGCGTGGAGAGTCCCTTCGAGGCGGCCACAGACCGCCCCTTCGGCGCGGAGCTGGTGGAGCGGGCACTCCCCTGATAACGGAAGCCCCGCCGTTTTTTGACCCGCCACAGGGGATTTCTCCCTTTACATCCCAGCCAATTTTGGATATACTATAGTTTGAGTTGATATAACCATCCCACTTCGACAGGAGGTTCTTTCGATGGCTAACCGTATCACCGTCAACATCTGCGGGGAGGAGTACACCTTCACCGCGGAGGAATCCCCCTCCTATATGCAGAAGGTCGCCGCTCTGGTGGATGAAAAGATGGCCGCCATCCTCCAGGCCAGCCGGGTCAACCACGACGCCGCCGCCGTACTGGCGGCAGTGAACATCGCCGACGAGTACCTGAAGGCCCTCGCCGGCAGCGAGAACCTTCGCAGCCAGATCAAGGACTACTTAGACGAGGCCAACCGGGCCAAGGCTGAGGCCTCCGAGCTGAAGCGGGAGGTTTTTAAGCTCCAGCGCCGTCTGGAAGAGAAGGCATGATGGAGCTGCTTGCCCCCGCCGGCCACTACGAGGCCGTCATCGCCGCCGTGCAGTGCGGCGCCGGCGCTGTGTACATGGGCTTTGGCGACTTTAACGCCCGCCGCGGCGCCAAAAATTTCTCCCTGGAGGATTTCCGCCGGGCGCTGGACTACTGCCATCTCCGGGGTGTCCGGGTCTATCTGACCATGAACACCCTCCTCTCCGACCGGGAGCTGCCCTCGGCGCTGGAGAACCTCCGCTTGGCCTCCCGCTGGGGAGTGGACGCGGTGATCGTGCAGGACCTGGGCCTTCTGCGCCTCTGCCGGACCGCCCTCCCGGACCTGCCCCTCCACGGCAGCACCCAGATGACCATCCACTCCGCCGCCGGCGTATCGGAGGCCGCCCGCCTGGGCATCCGCTGCGCGGTACTGGGCCGGGAGCTGAATCGGGAGGACATGGCCCACATCTGTCAGGACAGCCCCATCGCCATTGAGGTCTTTGGCCACGGGGCGCTGTGCATGTGCTGGTCGGGCCAGTGCGCCATGAGCGCCCTCATCGGCCAGCGCAGCGGCAACCGGGGCCTCTGCGCCCAGCCCTGCCGCCTGCCCTACCGCGTGGACAGCGGGGCGCCGGGCCACCCCCTGAGCCTGAAGGACGCCGCCCTCTGCGACCACCTGACGGAGCTCACAGAGCTGGGCGCCGCCAGTCTGAAGCTCGAGGGACGGATGAAGCGCCCGGAGTACGTGGCCGTTGTCACCGGCCTCTACGCCCGTCTCCTGCGGGAACAGCGGCAGCCCACCCCGCAGGAGCGGCGGCAGCTGGCCGCCGCCTTCTCCCGGGGCGGGTTTACCCAGGGCTACTACTTGGGCAATATAGGCCCGGACATGTTCGGCACACGGGAGGCCCAGCCGGAGAGCGACGCCCTCTTCGCCGCCGCCAGAGCCGCCTACCAGCGGGAGAATCTGCGCCTGGTGCCGGTGTCCCTCACCTGCGCCATCAGGGAGGGCCAGGCCGCCTCCCTCACCGCCGAGGACACCGACGGGCACACCGTCACTGTCACCGGCCCCGTCCCCGAGGCCGCCCGGAACCGGAGCCTCACCGCCGAGGAGGTCTCCGCCCGCCTGCGGAAAACCGGAGGCACCGCCTTCACCTGCGAAGGTGTCACCGCGTCGGTGGACGAGGGCCTCTCCCTAAGCGCCAGCGCGTTAAACGGCCTCCGCCGGGAGGCGCTGGAGGCCCTGTCCGCGGCGCGCACCGCGCCCCCGCCCCGGCGGGAGTGTCCCCCGCCCCCACCGCCGGAGGACACCCACTCCGTCAGGGAGATGGCCTTTACTGTCTCTCTGTCCCAAGGCTTACAGCTCACCGCGGACCTCTTGGAGCTCTCCCCCGCTGTGGTCTATCTGCCGGTGGAGCGGATCGCCGACTTCGATCTCCTCCCCTCGGACCGCCAGCGGTATCCCCACACTGAATTCTGCGCCGCCCTCCCCCGGATCTGCAAGGACAGCGAGGCGCGGGACCTGCTGCGGCTCTTGGAGCAGGCCAGGGAGAAGGGTTGTACCTCCCTCGCCATCCAGAATATCGGGCAGGTTCGTTTGGGAGAGCGGCTCGGCCTCGCCCCCCGGGGGGACTATGGTCTGAACCTCTTCAACAGCCACGCCCTGTCCCAGTGCGGGGAGTGGGGGCTGAGGAGCGCCTGCCTCTCCTTCGAGCTGCGGCGGGAGCAGATCCGGGATTTGAGAAAACCCCTCCCCTGCGAGGCCATTGTCTACGGACGCCTGCCCCTGATGATCACCGAGCACTGCCTCATGGCCAACGCCGGACAGGGCTGCGGCGGTCCCCGGCAGGGGGACGCCGTCCCCTGCGGCGCCCTCCATACCCTGACAGACCGGCGGGGAGAGGACTTCCCCGTGGCGCCGGTGTTCGGCTGCCGCAGTGAGATCGAGAACGCCAAGACCCTATATTTGGCCGACAGGCCGGACTTCCGCGCCCTGGGCCTCGCCTACGGACGCCTCCGCTTTACCACGGAGAGCCCGGCCCAGTGCGCCGCCGTGCTGAGGCAGTACCTTGGACTATCGGCGGCGGAGCCCCCCGCGGACTTCACCCGCGGCCTTTTCTATCGAGGAGTTGACTGAATGATCCGACGCAAACGCCCCATCGACCACCAGGACCAGGGCTACCTGGAGGTAACCCGGGAGTACACCATCCGTCTCTGGGTGCTCTTCTCCCTGCTGCTCGTTGCCCTGCTGATCTACGCCGGCGTGCTCTACAGCGTGCAGGCGGTCCACGGCGCGGAGTACTACGAGCTCTCCACCCGGCGCATCCCCCGCTCAGAGACGGTGGAGGCCAGCCGGGGCGTGATCACCGACCGCAACGGCAAGGTGCTGGTGAGCAACCGGGAGGTGTTCAACATCTCCTTCGACAGCGCCAAGCTCCCCGCCGGGGCGGACCAGAACCAGGCGATCCTGCGCCTCATCCATTTGTGCGAGGAGCACGGTGTCCCCTGGGTGGACACCCTGCCCATCACCGCCGAGACCCCCTACGCCTACACCCTCCTCAACGCCGACGCCACCACCCGCAGCCGCTTTGCCGACTTTCTGGTCAGCTGCGGCTGGTCGGAGAAGGAGACGTCGGAGGAGCACGTGAACCCGGTCCTCACCGACGAGGCCCTGAAGAAGCTGAAGCTCACCGACCCCCGGCCCAGTGCCTACACCCTGCTGCGGCTGCTGCGGGACTACTTTGAGATCGACCCCGCCCTCTCCATGGAGGAGGCCCGGAAGGTCATCGGCGTCCGCTATGAGCTGGCGGTGCGGACCATTGTGAACACCTCCGCCTACGTCTTTGCCCCTGACGTGTCCGTGGAGCTGATCTCCATCCTCTACGACGGGAACTACGAGGGGGCGGTGGTCTCCGCCAGCGCCGTCCGGCAGTACGACACCGACCACGCCGCCCACGTGCTGGGCCGCATCGGCGCCCTGGGCCCCGGCCAGTACGAGGAACTGAAGGACCAGGGCTACCGCTACGACGACGTCATCGGCATCGACGGGGCGGAGCAGGCCTTCGAGTCCTACCTCCGCGGGGAGAACGGCGTGCGCATGATCACCACCGACAGCTCCGGCAAAATCACCAGCGAGCTCTACTCCAAGGAGCCCCAGCCGGGGAGCACCGTGGCCCTGACGCTGGACATCGAGTTTCAGGCGGCGGTGGAGGAGATCTTGGGCCGGGCGGTGGAGTCCATGAATGCGGAGGACAAGGAGCCGGAGAACGCCCTGACCCGAGGCGGCGCTGCCGTGGTGGTGGGCGTGGGCACCGGCGAGATCCTGGCCCTCGCCTCCTACCCCTCCTACTCCCTGGCCACCCTGGGACAGGACATCGCCACGCTGAACGAGGACAAGCGCTCCCCCATGCTCAACCGCTCCATCCAGAGCACCTACGCCCCCGGCTCCGCCTTCAAGATGGTGGTGGCGGCGGCGGCCTTGGAGAACGGGATCATCTCCCCCAACACCCGCATCCAGACCCGGGGCGTCTACAACTACTACGCCCCCAGCTACACCCCCAAGTGCTGGATTTACCGCCAGTACGGCGGCACCCACGGCAGCATCAACGTCTCCCAGGCCCTTCTCCACAGCTGCAACTACTTTTTCTACGACGTGGGCCGCCAAGTTGGCATTGACACCTTGGTGGAATACGCCCACCACTTCGGCCTGGGCCTCCCCACAGGCATCGAGCTCTCCGGGGAGAAATCCGGCGTCATGGACGGCCCGGAGTACCGCGCCAGCGTAGGCCGCCTCTACCTGGGCGGCGACACCCTCCAGGTCTCCATCGGCCAGGGCGACAGCCTCTTCACCCCCCTTCAGCTGGCCAACTACGTGGCCACCCTGGTCAGCGGCGGAGAGCGACACGCGGCCCACCTCCTCAAGAGCGTCAAATCCTACGACAACGCCTCCCTGCTCCACCTCCACGACGAGGCGGCGGTGGACCGCGTGTCCCTGAGTCCCTCCACCGTGGAGGCCATCAAGTCCGGCATGGGCGAGCTGGTCCGCACCGGCAGCGTCTCCGGCGCTTTCCAGCAGTGTGTAGTCACCGCCGGCGCCAAAACCGGCTCCGCCCAGGTGGGCAGCGAGCTGGCCAACGGCGTCTTTGTCTGCTTCGCTCCCTACGACGACCCGGAGATCGCGGTAGCCGTCGTAGTCGAGAAGGGCGGCAGCGGCGGCGCCTTGGCCCCCACGGCGGTAGAGATCATCAACGCCTACTTCGCCTCCGGCAACAGCGGCAGCATCATCCCCGAGGGCACCCTGCTCCCCTGACGGGGAGCGGTCTTACTCACTCCTAAATTCTAACTCCTAAGGGAAAAAATCCAGCGAGGTCATCAAACCATGCCAACTATCATTCTCGCCTCCCAATCTCCCCGGCGGCAGGAGCTGCTGCGCCGGATCGGTCTCCGGGACTTTACCGTCCTCGTCCCCCACGCCCCGGAGCACTGGGACCCCACCCTCTCCCCGGAGGAGGGGGTGACCGCCATCAGCCGGGCCAAGGCGGCGGCCGCCGCGGCCCTCTGCGGACCGTCGGACATCCTCATCGCCGCCGACACCATGGTGTTCCTAAAGAACCGGCGCCTTGGAAAGCCCGCCGACGAGGCGGAGGCCTTCGCCATGCTCTCCGCCCTCTCCGGCCGGACCCACACCGTCTGTACCGGCCTCACCGTCCGGCAGGGGGACCAGGTCCTCTCCGGCGCGGAGCGCACCACCGTCCGCTTCCGCCCCCTGACAGAGGGGGAGATCCGCTCCTATATCGCCACCGGCGAGCCCATGGACAAGGCCGGGGCCTACGGCATACAGGACCGGGGGGCCCTCCTGGTGGAGGGGATCGAGGGGGACTTCTTCAACGTGATGGGCCTCCCGGTGCTCCGCCTCTCCCGGATGCTGCGGACCTTCGGCGTGGACCTTCTATGTGGAGGGGAGGCAGTATGAAGCGTCTTTTTACCAAATACGGCCTTATCGCCTTGGCGGCCTCCACCACCGTGGCGGTGCTCCTCTGCCTGATCACCTTTTTCTCCAACAACACCCCCCTGCTCAACAGCATCGTGGGCACTGTCTCCTCCCCCTTCCGCGCCTTGAGCACCAGCATATCCGACTGGATTGAGGATAAACAGCGCTACCGGGACGAGTTCGACGCGCTGAAGGAGGAGAACGCGGCCCTGAAGCTCCAGATCGCCCAGATGGAGGAGGCCCTGCGCCAGGCGGAGGTGGACAGCGAGGAGAACGAGACCCTCCGCCGCCTTTTAGACCTGCGTCAGCAGCGGCGCGACTTGGACTGGGAGTCCGCCCTGATCATCCAGCGGGATGTATCCAACTGGGCCTCCACCCTGACCTTAAACGTAGGCACCGCCTACGGCGCGGAGGTGGGCGACTGCGTCATCACCGACGCCGGCTTCTTGGTAGGCGTTATCACCGACGCCGGCGTCAACTGGTCCACCTGCACCACAGTGGTGGACACAGAGACCTCCATCGGCGCCAAGATCTTCCGCACCGGCGAGGTGGCGGTGGCTCAGGGTGATTTCGCCCTGATGGAGGGCAACGAGCTGAAGCTCAACTACCTGACCGCCGGCGCGGCCCCCCAGGTGGGTGATTTAGTGGTCACCTCCGGCCTGGGGGGGTACTACCCCTCCCGCCTCCCCATCGGCTACGTGAAGGAGGTCAAAACCGACGACAGCGGTTTGGCCCAATACGCGATCCTCCGCCCCGCGGCGGAGCTGGCGGAGCTGAAGCAGGTGTTTATTGTAAAAGATTTTACAGTAGTGGACTAATCGCCGCCCCGCCCCCACTGGGACGATTCCTCGCCCCCGTAGGGGCCGGTGCCCCCACCGGCCCGTCCCCCTGTCTCGCCACGCCCCTGATAACCCCCCCGCAGGGTGCGATGACCCCCGTCAATCGGAATGCTTCAACAAACCGTATGTAGGGGCGCACACAGCGCAGCCGTTGGCGGCTTTGCCGCCTTACGGATGCGGCGTACCCCTTGCGGGTATTGTGCGCCTGCCCTACCGACACCAAGATGATTCCTCACCCCCGTAGAGGCCGGTGTCCCCACCGGCCCGTCCCCCCGTCTCGCCGCGCCCCTGATACCCCCCCCCGCAGGGCGCGACGACCCCCGTCAATCGGAATGCTTCAACAAACCGTATGTAGGGGCGCACACAGCGCAGCCGTTGGCGGCTTTGCCGCTTACGGATGCGGCGTACCCCTTGCGGGTATTGTGCGCCCGCCCACCGTCCCCTGACGCCCTTCATCTCCTAATCTCACCCCAAAGGTGGTGTTTCCCTCTTGCCCAAACGCTACTATGTCATCAAATGGGTCATCTACGCCCTTGCCACCGCCTTTCTGCTGCTGTTCCAGCTTCTGGTGGTCTACCATATCCGCCTCTGGGGGCTGACCCCCTTCCTCCCCCCTATCATTGTGGGCGTCGTCTCCTCCTTCGAGGGGCGCAATGCCTCCCCCTTCTTCGCCGCGGCCTTCGGCCTCCTCTGTGACCTCACCACCGCCGCGGCGCCTCTGCCCGGCTTTTTCTGCCTGACCTTCACTCTATCCGCCCTGCTCTCCTCCTTCATCACCGAGACCCTGTTCTCCCGTGACCTCTTGGGCTGCTTGGTGGCCGCCTCCCTCTGCTCGGCTCTCACGGGCCTCCTGCGGGTCCTGATCCTCGCCGCCGCCGGCCAGCCGGCCTTCGCCGCCATGTGCTCCGTAGCGGCCCGCGAATTCCTGATCTCCCTCCCCCTTCTGATCATCGTCTATCCCACCCTCCGCTGGGTCCACCAAAAAACCACCTTTGAATACTGAGTTGGAAATTAAAGTATTTGCCTTCCAATCCTCCGGCGAAGCCGGACGCCTTCACTCCTAATTCCTAAAATTCCCCTTAAAAGGAGGTTCCAAATATGCTCGACCGTACCGTTTTCTTTTCCCGCGACACCGCCTTCAAGTCCCCCTTCGGGGCGGTGACGCTGGGGCAGGAGGTCACCTTTACCCTCCGTCCCAGGACCTGGCAGGGGTTCACCCGGTGCTGTCTGCGGGTCTACGAGGAGTTCGGCAACGTCTCCAAGGAGATTGAGCTGCCCGCCGCCGGTGTGGAGGGGGATCGGGCCGTGTTCCGCGGCGTCTACACCGCCCCCGCCCAGCCGGAGCTGGTCTGGTACTCCTTCGCCTTTGACCGCCCCGGCAGTCCCCGCACCCTTCTGGGCCGGGGCGGCTACTCCGGGGACGATGCCCTGGACTCCTTCCAGCTCACGGTCTACGAGCCCAACCACACCCCGGACTGGTTCGGCCGGGGCGTCACCTACCAGATCTTCCCCGACCGCTTCTGCCGCACCGCCGTCCCCGACCCCAAGGGCATGGTGGGCGACCGGATCGTCCACCAGAACTGGAGCGAGCTGATGGAGTACCTCCCCGACGAGGCTGGGGAGATCCGCAACCGGGACTTCTTCGGCGGCAGTCTGCAAGGCGTCCTCTCCAAGCTGGACTACCTCAAGGACCTGGGCGTCACCACCCTCTACTTCTGCCCCATCTTCGAGTCCGCCAGCAACCACCGCTACGACACCGCCGACTACAGCCGCATTGACCCCATGCTGGGCACCGAGGAGGACTTCCGCCAGCTCTGTGACGAGGCCCACCGCCGGGGTATGCGCGTCATGCTGGACGGCGTTTTCAACCACACCGGCAGCAACAGCCGCTACTTCAACGCCAAGGGCTTCTACCCCGACCCCGGCGCCGCCCAGAGCGCCGAAAGCCCCTACTACCCGTGGTACAACTTCCAGCACTGGCCGGACCGGTATGACTCCTGGTGGGGCATTAACACCCTCCCCGCCGTCAACGAGACTCACCCGGCCTATATCGACTACATCATCCAAAATGAGGACTCCATCGTCCGCCGCTGGCTCCGCGCCGGAGCCGACGCCTGGCGGCTGGACGTGGCCGACGAGCTCCCTGACAGCTTCATCGCCGCCATCCGCGCCGCCATGACCGAGGAGAAGCCGGAGAGCTTCCTCATGGGAGAGGTCTGGGAGGACGGCAGCAACAAGATCGCCTACAGCCAGCGCCGCCACTACCTTCTGGGCCGGGAGACCCACGGCCTGATGAACTACCCCTTCCGTGTGGCGGCCATGGCCTTCCTCACCGGCGGCATGGGCCGGGACTTCATGGAGGCGATGGAGAACCTGCGGGAGAACTACCCCCGCGACGCCTACTACAGCGCCATGAACATGCTGGGCACCCACGACAACCCCCGCATCCTCACCATGCTGGGCGCCCGTCCCCAGACCCCCCTGGAGACCCGGACCCAGCGGGCCTGCTACCGCATGTCCCCCGCCGAGCGTGACCGGGGCGCCCGCCTTCTGATGATGGGCACACTCCTCCTCTACTGCTTCCCCGGCTCCCCCACCATCTTCTACGGCGACGAGGCGGGCATGGAGGGCTTCGAGGACCCCTTCAACCGGGGCACCTTCCCCTGGGACAACATCGACCCCGCCCTGCTGCGCCACTTCCGCATCTTGGGCCACCTGCGAAACCACCTCCCCTGCCTCCAGCGGGGCGAGATCGAGTACCTCTACGCCGAGGGCCAGGGCCTGGCCTTCCGCCGAGTTTTGGATGACGAAGCCGTCATCGTAGCCCTGAACTCCGGCGACCGCCCCATTGATATGACCTTCGACTGCGACAAGCGGAGCGCCATTGATCCGATCTTTAAGCAGCAGTTCAATACCCGCTTCGGGAAGCTGCACATTACGGTTCCCCCACAGGATGGGATTCTTTTGATTTAGATTTGATTTGGAAAAGAGGAGCGGTTGTTTCACGTGAAACAGCCGCTCCTCTTTTCTGTTGGGTGGCTCTTTTTTTGTGCCCGGCAGGGCACGGTGCTTTTTATCGCGCCGCGTTCGGCGCGGAGCACCCGGTTCCCCGGGCGGAGAGGACGGGGGTTTCGCCCCCCCGGGGCGACTGACTTTTGGCGCAGCCCAAAAGTCAGCAAAAGGCTGCTTAGGTGTCCGCTCAGGCGGGAGTTTGCCCTCGGGCAAACTCCCTTATTCGCTACCCCCTAAGAGCCCCAGGCCGCGACGCCCCCTCGACAGCCCGCACTCATCCAACCCCGGCACCCCCACTGCGGCGGCAGCAGCTCTCGCACGGATAAAGGTATCCCGAGACCGCCCCCTCGTCTTTAGCCCTGCTATAAACATCCGCTGCCGCTCTGCCAACCTCGCCACGACTTGCCCCCGGAGCTTGATGGTCATTTCGCTGGCCCGGTGCCGCAAATGCCGCCGTGCCTGTCGGCATACCGTGTGTAGGGGCGCACACTGTGCGCCCGCTCTCTCGACGCCCATCGCACCAAACCAACCGTCCCCGGCGCTTTGCGCCATAGCCTCCCTTGCTAAAGGCTGCGCCCGCAGGCGCGTTTCGAGGCCAACCGCCCCAAGGGGGCGGCTCTTAGGCCGAGATGAGGGGGACCGCCGAACGGC
>JAAWSV010000048.1 GCA_022801715.1 Oscillospiraceae bacterium | reverse complement strand
GCTTCGGTTCGCTTAATGTGTACTCCGGCTTCTGCGGCGACTCCGCGTACCGCTTTGCCGTCCGCGGGTCCATGTGGTACTTCCGTCCCAGCTCCACATAGCTCAGCCCTTTTTGTCTGTCGCTTCGCATATCCATCCACTGTGCTCCTTTCATTTCCTGACTCCCTTTCCGGGCTCTTTCATGCCCCACACTTGCAGCGCTACCAACAACATGCTATAATCAACCCACACAACACTCGCCAACAGGAGGTCACACCTATGGCTCAACCCCTCTACGCCACACGGGGCTGGAAAAAGCTGCAGCAAGAGTACATCGCAGACAACCTATACGCTCTCCGCAGAAAAAAGCTGGATGACCTGCTGACACAGTCCATCACCGGCCTCAGCTGCGAGGAGATGACGCTCCACTACACCTCCCTCAGCTTCCTCGCCATGCACTGCGCCCTCTGCGCCTATATGCAGGACGGCAGCCTGTCGCAGGCGGAGCACTGGCTCTGCCTCTCCGCGCAGGCGCGGGGGATTGTCAACACCATTCTGCCCCGCAATCCCCGCTGGGAGCCTACCCCGGTAAAGGCCCTGCCTATGGAGGATCTGACCGCCGCCCTGCTCTGCGGACAGCCCCAAGGTGCCTTGGACGCCCTCCGCCTGATCCCCACCGCCTTGGAGCGCGAGAAAATCCCCCTCTGGAACGGAAAGCCAGACACAAGAATCGACCAAAAGCAGGAGCGCCGCCGAAAGCACCTGCTGCTCCTGCAGTGCGAGCTCTACAGCGGCCTCCTCCAGGGCAACGACCTCCAAGCCCGGCAGGCCCTCGCCCAGCTCAACGCCCTCCCTTGGTCCCCGGTTGCCGCACAGGCCCTATCGGCCCTTTTGGATGGCGATACCGCCTCCTTCACGGCGGTTCTCGCGCTGCACATGAAGGATTTTCGCGCCGGTCCCTACCCCGGGGAACTGAACTACACCGTCCTCTTCTGGGAGGCCCTCTGGCAGCGGCGGGGTGGGGAGCCCCCTATCGACTTGGCGGACGCCCCCGTGGCTTTGCTGAAGCTGCCCGCCAGCGACCCTCTCCGGCTATCGGAGGCCCTGTGCCTCCCCCTCCCCCCTCTGGAGGCGGATGTGGTATGGAGCTGTGTTGATCTCACAAAAACCGGCCCCAAGTGCCGCTTCCTATAGGCCAACCGCACCCTGCGGACAAAAAAAGGACTGCCCAAGGCAGTCCTTTCCTGATTATCGCTCTAAAATCGGCTCATCCACCCAAGTAACCTGATACCCCTCCCGCATAAACCACTGGACGCAGTACCAGCACTCCTTGCCGGTGGAGGCGTTGACGCCCTTGGCGATGCCCACACCGATACTGGCGCGGGTGGGATCCAGCATCCCCTGCAAGTGGTCCTGGGAGGCCGCCCAATCACCCACGGCAATGCCCGCCAGCTCCAAGGCGGGATCCTTCATCCGGGCGTCTGTGATGCAGTGAATATTCTCCGTGGTATAGGGACAGTCGGTGGCCGTGGTGCGGCGGGTGCCGTCGGGGCGGGTGTGGGAGTAGACGGAGGTGGCCGCCATCTCGTCCGCCCGGACCTGGGCCGCCGCCATCAGCTTCGGGTCCACCGTCAGCACCGGAAGGCCGCAGTCGGTACGCAGGCGATTGGTCAGCTCGATGATCTCCTGACAAATCGCCGCCTCCTGGCTCATGGGAAGCGCGGACAGGGGCACGTCAGCCTCCGCCACCGCGGTCTCCGCCTCTCCGGTGTAGGGGACGCCGCTCTCAATCCGCACGCCGTCCCGCCAGTAGACGTTAAATCCCACCGCCTCGCCGATGTCCCGCAGGCGCACGTAGTTGTTCCCCGCGATGTTGTAGGCGGTCAGGGATACCTCCCTCCCGTCCACATAGAACCTGTGGTGGGAGGGCTCCGCCGTCAGCCCGGCGGCCAAAGCGGTGGCTCCGCCGAACAGCATCGCGCCGGTAAGCACGCCCATGCCAAACAGCAGCATTTTCGATCTCATGATCCCCTACTCCTCCGCCTCGTTGTCTCAGCCCCAGAGGTCGCTGTGCCCTCATCAAATTCCTTGATTACAAATAGGAGAAATCAGTACAGATATTTCACCGTGTAATTGCTCCCATCGCCAATATACTTCATAATATAGTCACTGGAATGGGCAGAGGAGGCAAAGGTGGGGTCCATCCGCTGCCAAGTGGTGCCGTCGAAGTAGATGACGCCCTCAATCCAGCCGGTCTCCTCGGTCCAGACGCTGACCCAGGCGTGGTAAGCGGTGCCAGCGTAGCCCACCACCAGCTTACAGGGTACGCCCAAGGAGCGGAGCATCCCGGTCATCAGCGCCGCATAGTCGAAGCAGATGCCCTTCTTCTCCGCCAGAACCGTGTCGATCACAGGCAAATAGCCGCTCTTCACGTTGCTGGCCTTCTCCTTGTCATAGGTGAGATTGTTCACCGTGTACTCATAGATGGCCTTCACCTGATCCAAGGGCTTAGTGATATCCTTATCCGTGGTCAGCTCCTTGGCCTTGGCGATGGCATTAACCGCATTGCTGTAGTCCACATATTGGTTGGGCCGCAGAAAGGGGGCAAACTCGTCCGTGAGCTTCACCGAGAAGGTGACGCTGGCCAGAACACCGTACTTATTCCCCTCGGTGTTCTGGAGGACGGCGGTCTTATAGCTGCCGTTGCCGTCAGACAGGGGGAAGGTGACCCATTTGCCTGTGGGCAGATCATAGGTGTAGGTGGTATTGGGACCGGTGACCTGCACCTTCAGGCGCTTGGCGTTGCTGGCCGCAAAGCGGCACATCACATAGCCGTCTGCAGTATTGGAGTAGTCGATCTCCGCGCCGCCGCCCTTCTTCACCGCGGTGCCCGCGGCCACAGGGAGCAGCAGGGCCTCCGCAGGCGCGGCGGCCAAGGGGACGGCCTCGTCCTCCAGCACCAGCTCCCCCTCTAAATTGGGAGCCTGATCCACATAGACCGGCTCCTGCTCCGCCTCGCCGAAGGCCTCCTCGTCACTGGCGGTCTTCTGGAAGAGCAGGCCCTCACCGAAGGCCTCGTCATCGGCGGCGGTCTGCCCGCAGCCGGCCAGCAGCCCCGCCAGCAGGGTCAAAGCCAGCAGGAGGCTGACGATACGTTTTGTCATAAGTGACACTCCTCTCTGAAAGGAATCTCAAAAATGCTCTCACGCCTTATGGCAATGATGGATTATCATAGCACACGCGGAGGAAAATTGCAAGAGTGGAAAATCACTCCCCGCTTACGCCGGCTCCACCCGCTCACAGCGGACGGTGACACGCTGCTGTCCCCCCACAGTACAGGTGAACAGCGTCAAATCCCAGTCCCCCTCGCGCATCTCCTTCCCCTGACTGGGGAGCAGCTGCTCCAGACCGGAGACCGTGTAGGTAAACACGCTTCCCGCCGCGTCGGTGAACACCACGGTATCTCCCGCCTGCAGGGTTTTCAGCCGGCCAAAGTGGCGATGATAGTTGTGGGCGGCGATGATCAGATCCCCGGTGTAGGCCGAGCCCTCATACCGGCAGGGTGACAGCTTCAGCTGGGGGTAGCTCCAGGAGTCCATCACCGGCAGCTCCAAATCCAGCACCGGGATAGTGAGCACACCGATATAGTCGTATCCCTCCACCTCGGCGGTGGGCATGGACGCCCGGGGGTCGATGAGGTAGTCGGGGATCACATACTCCGGGTCCTCCGGCGGCACCGCCGGGGGCGTCTGGGCCCGCAGCGCGCGGGCGGCTCCCGCCGCCGCCACACCGGCCCGGTTCTCGTCCCACAGGTTGTAAGCCGTGAGTCCCAAGGCCCCGATCAGCAGCAGTACGCCAATCAGAATGCAGGTGCTTCCCCGCCGTTTACTCCTCGCCATACTCGTCCCCTCTGCGCCGAAGGGCGCCAATCAGCAGGAAGAACATCCCGCCCAGTGCCAGGAAGGGGACAGGCCACCACAGCTGCCCCGTCTGGGGCAGATCGGCCAAGGGGACCTCCTCGTCCTCGATCTCAATCTCCTCGTCGGGGGGAGGCGGCTCCTCCGGGGGCTCGCCCTTGGGGACCTCCGGATCCTCCAAAGGGATATCCGGCTCCTCCGGCGGCGGCTTGGGCCGATCCGGCGGCGTGGTGGTAGGGATATAGTTCTCCACCTCGAAGGTCCATCCCAAATTGGTGCCGGTCTTGCTGATGGTAAAGCGGTAGCCCTCGGGCACATTCAGCTCCGTGACGCTCCACTGGCCGGCGCCGCTGTTGTCCAAATCGGTCCAGGTGTAGCTCCAGTTGTTGCCGTCGTGGAGGGTAACCCGGTCCACAATCACGCCCCCCCGGAGCAGGGCCACCGTGACGCTCTCCGGCCGGATGTCCAAACGGTCATTCCGATCCTCCCAGACCTTAAAGACGTGAATCTGAATCTTATCCCGCGCGCTCTCCTGATACTTGGCGGTGCTGGCGATGTCATAGACCCACCGCCCGCCGTCATAGTTGGGCAGACAGATCAAATAGGAGCTGGGGGTACAGAAGACGGTCCTCGTCCCCCCCTTGCCGTCGTCCTCGGTGCGCTGATAGTTGTCCGCCGTCACCAGGTAGAGCCCCGGCTGGAGGCCCTCAAAGCGCACCTTGCCGTCCGCCGCCACCCGCTTGGGGCTGCCGCCGGCCTTGTCGAAGTTCCCGCTCTCGGCGGCATTCTGCAAATCTGGAACCAGCTCAAACCAGTTCCCCGTCCCCTTGGCGTCAGTCAGATCCTCGCCAAGCCCCTCTATGCCGGCGAAGCCGCCCACAGGGACAAAGGACAGCTGGGCGTCCACACTGGCCACCTGATAGAGCCGCACCTGGGGCCGGGTGACCGCCTCCTCGGCGTGGGGATAGGTGATGGTGAGGGAGCATGTTTTGCTGCCGTCAAACCCCTCAATCGTGCCGGGGGCCCGGACGGCCGCGGCCTCTGGCGTCAGGCACACAGCACAGAGAAGCAGGCTCAGCGCCAGCGCCAGAGGGCGTCGGAAAATTGTCTTCACTTTCATTAGGAAACCGCCTGCCTTTCTCTGCTGCGCGCCCGCACATCGCGGGAGCGTCAGGGGGATCAAAAGGGAATATGGGATGGAATGGGGACCGCGCTATGATGCCGCCTTTTTCCTCTTCTTTTTCTTCTTGCCGCCGGGATTGGCAATCAGATAGATGGTCAGAATCAGCAGCATCGGCACCGCCGCCACCGGAGCCACCAGAATCGGGTCAATGCGGATGGCGTCGGAGGTGATACGGATGGCGGTGGCCGCCTCGGAGTTCTCGATCCGCTTGCCCCGCACCAGCAGCCGGTGGCTGTTGATGCCGTAGGGTGTGCAGGTCACCAGGGTGCAGAAGTCCCGGCCGGGCACCATGGCCAAATCGTCCACCTCCTGGGGCAGGACGATATGGATCTGGTCCACCTCATAGGTCAGCGTCTCATTGAGCACCCGGAGCATGAATACGTCCCCCTCACTGAGCTGATCCAAGTGGGTAAACAGCTTGGCGCTGGGGAGCCCCCGGTGTCCGGAGAGCGCGCAGTGCGTGCCGGCCCCGCCCACGGGAAGGGAGGTGCCCTCGATGTGCCCGATGGCGATCTGGAGCACGGACTCGTCGGTGCCGTGGTAGATGGGGAGGGAGCACTCGATCTTGGGGATCTCGATATACCCCATGATGCCGCTCCCCGAAACATTGAGCTCCTTCAGGTACTCCTCCCACTGCTCCTCAGAGAGGATAAATGGGTTGCCGGCGGCGCTCATCCGCTCGTTGTAGGCCACAGCGGAGAGCCAGACCTTCTCATAGTCCACCGTGGTAAGGCCGGCCACCTCCTCGGCGTAGGTGGCGATAGCCTGGGACTGGTGGAAGGAGTTCCAGTAGTCGCTGGCGGTGGGGTAGAGCAGCAGGGCCGCGCCCACCAGCAGGGCCAGCACCAGGAGGATGGTGGACAGATGTTTTTTCATAGGTGTTCATTCCCTTCGCCGCGCCGCAGGCCGGCCTGCGGCGCGGCGAAATAGTGGGGGTCTGACGATATTTGCTTACGCTGAGGAATTACTCCTCGCTGGCGCCCATACGCCGCTTGGTGATCAGCAGCACCGCCGCGCCGACGACCAGAATGCCGCCGAGGATATAGAAGATGGTGGTACCAATACCACCGGCCTCAGGCAGCTGGATGCCGGAGACGTTCTCGATGGTGCTGTCGACCAACTGGTTCAGGGTAACTTGGATCTTGCCACTGGCGTCATCCACCTTCACATCCAAATCACCGCCGATAGTCACATCGGGCGTCTTATCAGTCTTTGCCGTAATGGTGAAGGTAATATCGTCCATCTTATTGTATGTCTTACCACCCTCAGGCTCACCGGGCAACAGAGGCACTTTACTCTCCACCAGAGTGTACTTACCAGGCTTCAGGTCTTTAACTTGGAAATTGGAGCCAGTCTCATCAGCAGTTAACGTAATCGGTGTAGGATTTTCAATCAGGTTGCCATTTTCATCCTCAATTCTGGTCAGCGTAAACTCCGCGCCAGACAGTGGTTCACCAGTGCCATCTACCTTGTGGAGATCGAACTCGAGCACATAAACATTGACTTCTGTCTCCGGACGCTCAGGGTCCGGGGTTTCTAATGTAACATGGTTCGTATTGCCGCCTTGAGTCCCTGTATCAGCCTCATCGACATTCAGTGCAGCCTTATACTCGAATACGATTTTGCCCTGCGCCTCTGCACCTTCAATATTCTGCACATTTTTAACAAGAATCTCAAAGCTACAGCCGTCGTTATCAGAAGCCCCCTCAAGATCAAACAGGTTTGCAGCCAAATCGTCCACCTTATTTCCTTGGGCATCGAGAATGTAGCCCTTGAGGCTGCCATCCACAAAAGTCAGGGCCTTGCTCTGGGTATCATGAAGCCGGATATAGAAACCGTACTCAGGGTGGTCTAACACCATGCCAGCTTCTTTATAGTCAGCCAAGTTATCCGGCAGCGTGACGCTGATCTTAAAGGTAACATTTCCATCCTCGTCAGCGCCAATTACAGCGTCAGAGAAATTGTCCCCTGTGTTAGAAACTTCCTTCTCCACACCAGGCTTGCCGCTCTTAGGAGAAACCGTCAGCATCTCTTCATCAATCTGCTTGAGGATATATTTTCCATTAGCGCCGCTGCTCGTAATCTTATCCACGATCACGCAATAACCGGTCATAAGGCTGTCGGGCAGAGTCACAAAGGCAGAGAAAGCGTTGCTCTCAGCAATCGCCTTGGCAATAGCCTGCTTCGCCTCATCACTGGCCTTGGTATACTGTTCAGCAAGAACCGTGGCCACTTTCTGTGCCACCTCTGCACTGGACAAATCCGCCGAGGAATCAATTCCAGTGATAGCATTATCGGTCACCGCATTGATCGCATCAATTAAGTTGCCAGGTCTTACAACATACTGGCCCCACTTGATGGAGCGGAGATCCAAGGCACCGCCACCGGTCGCCACACCACCCTCAAAAATCTGGTAGGCGGTGAGCTCATGTCCTTTGCCGCCAGAAACCGTGACATTGGCACTTTTCACTTCGGCAATCGGAGTATCCTCCTGCACCGGAGGTTCAGGCACATCAACACCCTCATCCGCCGCCAAAGCAGGTACAGCCAAGGCAAGCGCCATGACCATTGCCAGCAGCAAGCTGGCCAGTTTCTTCATACGTGTCATCTTT
Organism: Oscillospiraceae bacterium; assembly: GCA_022801715.1. GTDB lineage: Bacteria > Bacillota > Clostridia > Oscillospirales > Oscillospiraceae > CAJFPI01. Next base: position 12,037 of record JAAWSV010000048.1, on the reverse strand, counting down.
TTCTCCTTTCAAACTCCTAAAAATAGTGTAGTCGTGCGAGAGGGTCGAGGTTCCAACCTCAATCAACCGCCCCCTCTCCCTTGGACTTTCTTTTTCTATACCATAAACCGCCCGTCACCGCTGGCAGCAGCGCGCCGGTCAAAGTATACAAGAGGGTGCCGTTCCCGCCCGTCTCAGGCAGCTCAAAGTTGAACCCGTTGGTAAAGGCAACCACCGTCTGCCCCACGCCGAGTCCGCCGACAACAGGCTCGTCTTGGAAGCTGCCAACCTCCGTGCCGTCACTGGTCACAGTGGCACTGACCTTACAGCCGTCCAACCCGCTGGTATCCTCCGTGATTGTATAACGGGCGTGGGAGGGCAGTCCGATAAACTCAATACACTCGTTCGCCCGCAAATAGAAGGTTGTGCTGCCAGTACCATTGATTTCAACCTGCTCCTTAATGAGATCGGGATTCCCCATCTCAAAGCGAACAGCTTGAATATTGTTGCTCTGGACATTCTCAAAAGAAATTGTAAACTTGTACTCCTGCGTTGGATCAGGCCGCAGAGACTCCGGACCCTCCACATACTTCTCTATCCGCAGGGGACGGTCGCTGGTATCGGGCTTGTCGAACTGCGGCACATTGGTGGCGTTGGGCAGCGTGTACTGCATCCAGCAGGTAGAGCCGGAGGCACCGCGCTCGGTGTAGAAGAAGCTGAGTGTGTGGGTCTCCGCGTGGTGGTTCTCCCGACCGCCCTCGATGTAGTCCCACAGATCCACATATTCACCCACGGAGGAGTGGACGCCTCCGATGTCGCAGACCAGCTTACCGTCTAAGAACACCCACATATCGTCATCGCCGTAGAAGAAGTACTCCAAGGGTCCGATGTACTCCTCCGCCAAGGTGAACTTCACCTCAAACTTCATACCAAAGAAGTTGTTGTGATCTTTGCCGTTATCGCTTTGGGTGAACGGTACATTTCCGCTTTCTCCGTTTACAATAGAACCACTCACTTCACCGAACGGCAGGTCTTTTCCTCCGGTGCTCAGTCCATCCATCGGCCAGAAGTGGTTGGTCCACAGACCACTGGCCCGGCCGAAGGACTCCAGGCCGGCAGCAGCAGTGCCGGTTACTTCGGTAAGCGTATAGGTATCACCCTGCTGAATAAACTGCAAGTCATGACCGGATACGATATACTTACCTATAACCCGATCCGTCTCAGAAGTCACATCTTTGCCGCTGAACAAATCGGGGGCACTGATACCACCGCTAAACTTAGGAAGGCCGTCATCGCCTAATTGCCTTTGCACCAGTCCAAAGGTACACTTTTGATAACCAATGAAGTGCGGATCTTTCCATGTACCAGTGTAGTTACCCTTGTTCAGGAAATTTCCATTCCACTGCAAGTCGCCAAGTCCGCTGCCGGTATTGGTATTTCCAAACGCAAATTTTGTCCCGCTTCCGGTGTAATTACTTGGATGGTTGATCCCCTTCTCCTTCGCCTTTACCCTGATGGGGTTTGTACCTTCAGCACTCCCGTCAGTGATATCATAGTCGAACAATGTAACATCATTGTTATACATATCACTTACCGGGTCATATATCAGGCGCAGGATGGTTTTGCTCCCATCTTCCAGTTCCTGAAGCAGAACCACGTTGTCTCCGGTGCCCTGATCATTATTGGTAAACCGCAGATTTTTCAATTGTTCTAAGCTGTAGGGCTCGCTCCAGTCCTCCTCATTTTCCGGGTCCCGCCCCGGCCCGGGCTGGAACACCTGCATCCCCGCCAAGGTGTAATGGTCGTTTTTAGCCTTAGTCAAGGCATCCAGACTGTCCACCGTCAAGCGGGTGCTCTCGTCCCCCTCCAGCTTGGGATTGAAGCGGAACTCTTCCGGCTGATAGACCGGTGTGAGCTCAGGCTCAAAGATAACAGTACCACCACTGTTAATCCAAAGCTCCTTTACGATAATTCCCCCATTGGTATCAAGCTCACCATTGGCGGGCAGCTTGCCTTTACCGGTTTCTTTGGAGGTATCAATAAAGGGGAGCGCCTCATCTCCGCCATCGGGCCTCTCGCCAACAGCGGGACGATCCAGATTGGCGTAATACTGCACGGTGTATAGGGGGAACACCTTGGGCAGCAGCGCAATCGCCACCTTATTGCCGCTGTTCCGGCTCAACTCACCGGCGGTACTGGTCTCCTTTGAAGTGTCCGCGGAACCGATCTCATTAAGCTCGCCATCCCGCACCGTGTAGGCCATCAGCGTAAACGAAGCAGCCTCGCTGGTTTCCCCGCCCTCGTCGAAAGCCGGCTCATCAAACACCCCGTCCTCGGGAATGGCCATGGCCTGACTCTCGCCGTAGCTCTCCAGATACTCCACCAGCAGCTCGCTGAGGGTAATCTCCACCTCCACGGTGCAGCCGCTGAGATCCAGCTCCTGCCCGTCAATCTCGGCGGAGAAGGTCAGCACCTCCAGCATGGGCAGCTCCTCATTATCGCCGTACTCCTCCGCGTGGGAGGCCATCCGCTGGTACTCCCGGCTGTCCTCCGACAGCGTCTCCACGGTAAACACCACGTCCTCGGGATTCAGCAGCACGACTCCATCCGCCGCATCACCAGCGAGGGTAAAGCCCTCATCGCCCGCAAAGCCGCCGAAGCTGTCGTCCGCCTCACCGTCTCCGTACTCCGCCGCCTCATCGGAGGTCTCCGGCTCCTCCACAGGGTCGGGCACAGTCTCCGCCTCCGGCCCCGTCTCACCAACCGGCTCCGTCTCACCGGCAGGCTCTGCCGGCTCCTCGGACAGAGGCCCGGCGCTGTAGAAGCCATCGTCCTCCATAGTGATCGGCTCCTCGTCATAGAGCAGGGGAGCGTACCCGGTGATATGGAAGCGCACCAAAAAGGCGTCGTCCTCATAAGTAAACTCGTTATCTAACTCCACGCCCTCAGCCCCGGTGTACTTGGGCTCCTCAGGCGCCGGCGGCTCCCGGCACTCCTCGGTGTGGATATGCTCCGGCACCGTACAGCGCAGGGTGACGCCGTCCTCGAAATAGCACTCCTCCACGTGGGTATGGGCCGGGAAGCCGCAGAAAAACTCCTGGTCCTCCGGCGGCACGATATCCACATAGCACACCTCATTGTGGATATGCTCCTCCAGCCCGCAGGTCAGAGTCAGCACCTCCTCGCCGGTGCTCTCAGGTGTGAACACGCAGTCGGCGGTGTGCTGGTGGCTGCTGATCTCCCGGCGGGTACAGGTGAGTTCCCCCTCCTCGTCATAGCAGCTCTCCCCGTGGACGTGCTCCTCCATCTCCATCTGGCGGCAGGCCAGCACCGTCTCTGTCTCATAGCACTCGTCCCCGTGGATGTGCCCGGCGGGGTGCTCCTCCTCGGTGCAGGTCAGGCGCTCACTCCACTCAAAGCAGCTGTCCCCGTGGACATGGCCGGCGCCCTCCTCCTGTCCGCAGAGGACAGTGGTCTCCGTCTCGGTTTTATAGCAGGACCCATCGTGGCTGTGCCCCTCGCTCTCCCGCAGGGTGCAGGAGAGAACCGTCTCCTCCTCGCTCTCATAGCAGCCGGCGGAGTGGCTGTGCCCCGCCGTCTCCTCCTCAGTGCAGGTGAGGGAGGTCTCCTCCTCCGTCTCATAGCAGCCGCCGGAGTGGCTGTGGCCGGAGGAGATCACATTGCCCTCCTCGTCCACCTCATCGGGCCCCTCGCTCTCCGTGCAGACCAAGGTCCGGCTGGTCTTGGTGGTGTAGCAGGAGCCGCCGTGTGTGTGGGCGCTCTCCTCCTGCTCGCCGCAGACCAAGGTCTCCTTGGTCCGGGTGGTGTAACAGGACTCGTCGTGTGTGTGGGCCGGCTCCTCGGTCTTGCCGCAGGAGAGGACCTCCTTCTCCGTCACGGAGAGGCAGCCGTCGGTATGGGTATGGGCGCCGGTGCCCTCCTCCTCGGTGCAGACCAGCTCGCCCCGCTCCTTGGCGTAGCAGGCGCTGGTGTGGGCATGCCCCATTACCTGAACCTCATCGCAGATGAGGTTCAGGTGCTCCTGATAGCAGGAGCGGCCGTGTGTATGGGCCTCCCGCTCCGTGAGGGTGCAGATCAAATGGTTGTCATTGTCATAACAGAATTGGTTGTGCGTGTGGAGCGCCAGCCCCGGCAGCTCCGTCGTGTCACAGATCAGCTCCGGCTGAGCCGCCGCCGGCGCCATGGTATAACAGCTCTCATCGTGCTCATGCTGCTCCAGTCCGCAGGTAAGCTCATTGGAGATGGTGATTGCCGGGAGAATCAGCGCGTACACCGTACAAAACACCACCACACTGGCCATACAGGTCAAAACCTGATAGCCGATCTTCCTGCGCCGCTGGGACTTCAGATACCGTGTCACCTGTGTGACCAAGCTCTCTTCCATCACTGCCGCACCCTCCTTTCCGTCAAGATATTCCCGCGCTCCGCGGTCTGTTCCTCTCTCCCCATCGAAGGAGGCGGCAAGCCGCCCTCTCAAATGAGGCTGATCATCTCATAGGGCCAAACCCGTATCACAAGCCGCCCCACGATCTGGTCGTAGGCGACACAGCCCAGCACCGTATTCCGGGAGTCCAGCGACACACTGCGGTGGTCGCCCATCACAAAGATCTTGGACTCCGGCACCTGGTAGGGGAGGGCAATGTTGCAGTCCCCCAGGGCCTTCTCCACTAAATAGGGCTCATGAAGCTCCACATCGTTGATGTATACGGTGCCGTCCTCATCAATATTCACCCAGTCCCCCGGGCCGGCAATGACCCGCTTGACCAGAATCTTATTCTCATAGTAGAAGGCGATGATATCCCCCGGCTCCCAGCTGGACCCCTTCCAGGAGACCACGATCTCCCCATCGGTCAGGGTGGGTGACATGGAGTTTCCGCTGATCTGGAGCACCGGCATCCACAGCGTGGCCACCAGCACGGCGGCGGCGGCCACGGTGATCAGCACAAAGATGGTGCTGCGCAGCACCTTGCGGAACTGCCACCGGTACTTCTCCCGCCCCAGCTCCTTCTCCAGCTGGTCTATGGAGGGGATCTCAATGGGCCGGGATGCCGCGCCCTCCTTGGGTTTTTTCTTCATAGGGTCTCCGTCTCCTCAGGCCCAGCGCGGCCAGATCCTCAATCATGCTGCCAGCCGAAAAACAGCGTCAGCTTGCCCTTCTCCTGCTGCTTCTTCAGCCGGAGGGACCGCTTGGGTGCCGCCGGCTGCCCCTCCGCCTTCTTCTCCGGCTGTTTTACCGGAGGCCCGGAGACGCTGGCCGCCGCCGGAGGGGCCGGAGCCGCCGCCGCTGCCGCGGCTGCGGCCTCCACATCCTCCTGGCTCATGGCCATATGGGGCACCTCCATCCCCTCCGGGGCGGGGTAGAGCTCCCGGACACTCTGGAGGTACTGGTTGGCCGCCCGCTGGGCCGCCTCAAACACCCCGTTGAGCTTCAGCGCGGCCTCCGCGATGGAGCCCACGTTCTCCATGTCCATCTCCCGCTTCTCCCGCTCCGTCTGGAGGGTGGCCCGCAGGTTGTGAATCTGGGCGTCCTTCTTGTCGAGGCGCCCCCGGAGCCGCTCATAGTTGTCCTCCAGCTCCCGGTACTTCTCCTCGCTCTCCTTCAGCAGCGCCCCAAGGCGCTCCGCCTCCTTGGCCTGCTCCAGCAGCATCTGCAGCAGCTCCCGGCGCCCTAATTTTTGCAGCTCCTTGTCGGTCATAACACGCCTCTCCTTCACGGAACCCGTCTGCCATATAGGCGCTGTTCAACCGCCGCAGCGGCGCGGAACAACCATCAACCCGGAGCCGCCCCCGCTGCCGCACCATCCCGCCGGCACCGCACGCACAAAATCCCTCCAAAACATATGACAAAATCAACCGCAAGTCCGGCTTCCCACAGAGAAAAACATACCTTAATGTTGTTTCCTCCAAGGCAAAACCCGTTGCGCATCACTGGCAGCAAAACTTCCGGTTTTTAGCACAGACCGTCAAATTTTTCGTCACTTTGTCAGGGAATAACCAGCGGCAAACCGCCTGCACGCCTACTATATGGCGCTTCATTTCTATTGTACCACAGATACCGGGAAGTGCAAGGACTTTATTTGGTGCCCCACATGAAGCCTGCCACAAAATGTGGAATTCATCCATATTGACTGGTGATTGTGAACAGTATATCATATGCGGCAGCGGCGTGTAGTTGCATATGCAACTATTTTCAAAAAAATGAAAAATTTACAAATTGTTCATATTTTATCCCCTCTCCCGCCGGATCAGCCCCGGGGGATGGAGACCGTTCCATCCCCCGCGGGCCGTCCCGCCGAGAATAACAAATGCGTGCACAGGTACCAAAATACCCATGCACGCATAGTGGGATCATGCTATGCGATCACACACAACGACAGAAATACACTTGCGAAAACAGGGCAAGTGTATTATACTATAGGTGTGGTGCTCCATCATGTAAGGAGTTGTGTGCATGGTGTCATTCTCACCTGTTCACAGGGGATAGGCGGGTACCAGCCGTCTATCCCTGCCGCACGTTATTCTCGTGGGGCCATTATACCGCAGTTTCCCGCGAATTGCAAGAGTTTTAACAAAGAACCTGAAATTTGCCCGTTTATATCAGAAAAAGGGTCAGGAACACCAGTTCCTAACCCTTTTTTCGCTATTTACCAGCCGAGGCCGCGCCTCTCACTCCTCCGCCTTGACAACCTTCTCCTTACTCGAGGCGGGGAGCTGGGCCAGGATCACCGCGATCATCATCAGCACGCAGCCAAGGATCTCCCGTCCCCCCATCCGCTCATGGAGCACCACCGCGCCGCCGATGACGGCAAAGACGGACTCCATGCTCAGGAGGATGGACACCACCGTGGGGTTGGCGTCCTTCTGGGCCAAAATCTGGAGGGTGTACCCCACGCCGCTGGAGAGGAGGCCGCAGTAGAGGATGGGCCACACGCACAGGCTCAGCGCCTGCACGCTGGGCGTCTCCATGGCGAAGGCCCCGGCCACCGCCAGCACCATGGCGGTAAAGAACTGGATGCAGGACATCTGAATCCCGTCCAGCTCCCCGGAGAACCGGTCCACCACCAGAATGTGCCCGGCGTAGAGCACGGCGCACAGCAGCACGATCAGGTCGCTGGGCGCCACGGTAAAGCTCTCGGTGACGCAGAGGAAGTAGAGCCCCCCGGCGGCCACCGCCACACTGATCCACAGCAGGGCAGTGGGCCGCTTCCCCTGAAACAGGCCGAACAGGGGCACAATGACGATGTACATGGCGGTAATAAACCCGGTTTTGCCGGCGGAGGTGTCAGCGATGCCGATCTGCTGCATGGTGCTGGCCAAAATCAGCATCAGGCCGCAGAGGCTGCCGCCAATGAGCAGGCGCTTCCACTCCGCCTTGGTGAGCTGAAACATATTCCGGCGCCCCTTGATCATCTTCGCCGCCGCCAGGTCCAGCACCAGCAGCGCCAGCGCCGCCACCACGTTGCGCACCGCGTTAAAGGTCAGCGGCCCCAGGTGCTCGGTGACCATACTCTGGGCCGCAAAGGCGGTGCCCCAGATAAAGGCGGTGAGCAGCGGAAAAAATGTCTGTCGAATATTGCGATTCATCGTGGGTAGATCCTTTCTCTCAAATATGCGGCACCTCCCACCACCGGTTCAGCCGCCGCACCCTACATTATTATAATAATAAAAGCGCCCTTGTCAAGCGTCATCCCCATCCCTCGCCCAACCAATCCCCGCCTCTGTCAGGCAAGCCAAATCACTTTCGTATTTTACGTACAAGAACAGCCAACACATATCCCAGCAAAACACATATCCCAATGACGATCCATACAAAAGCCGCCATGATATTTCCGCCAATCACAAACCCCGGATCGGCCCTTGACACAATGACGGCAAATACAAGAGCGAGCGCAAAAAAGTACAGAGGAATATGCCGCAGCATTCTATATTTCGCTCTATTCCCAACAAAATATTGCAAAAGAAACGACGCAAGTGCAGGCCCGCAAAAATACCAAAGAATTTCCATGGAACACACCCTCTCAAAGATCCCGATTGATCAGCTCCATTCCAACAGATCAACATATCCCCCGAACAGCAGCGACAAGATTGACAAAATCATAAAACACCAACGCCAAAACTCCACCCCCCGCCGAATTTGCGGCCCCAGCCGCAAAGAGCCTCCGGAGGGTTTGCGGCGCAAGCGCCGCAAACAAATCAAGCCTGAACAGTTCTTGCCCAGTGCCACCCCGCCAACACAGTTGGCGGGGCCTACGCTAAAAATGTGCCACTGGCACATTTTCTTAACGCTGCGGTTCCGGGGACCGCGTCCTCGGAAAAACACCTTGCGGGCCGCGCTCGGCCCGAACCTTTTTCCGGGAATCGCCCCTTGGGCGCTTCCCGGAAAAAATCCCCCTCGTAAATTCAAATCCTCGTTTGGAATCTTTGCAAGCAAAGATTCCAAACGACAACCTTATTCCCCACCCTCGTCTGAAATCCGCAGATTTCAGACGAAAGCTCTGCTCACATATTTGCTGGTAAACCCCCGCAGCAGGGCCCCATAGCTCATGCGGAAGGAGAGCACGTCCCCCACCTCCACGGCCCTCTCGCAGTCGGTGACATCCAAAATCAGGTGGTCGGAGCTGGCCCCCACCACTGTGACCCCCTTCTCACGGGGCGTCAGATTGTCGCAGTCCATGTCCTGCCGGCCGATGGCGCAGATGGCCCGGCGGCGGTCCCCGATGTCCTCATAGGTCATCTTCTCGCCGAAGGCGTTGACCCCCAGCTCGCCCACCGGGTGGGAGGGCTTGGTCTGCACCTCCACTACCTCCGCCTCAAGGATCACCGGGTCCTGACAGAGCTCCGGCAGGTCCTGCTCATAGGCGGTCTCCCGCCCCAGCACCAGCGCCTCGCCCAGGCGCAGGTTGTTCACCCGCTTGGGCATTTTGCCGCTCCGCATCAGCACAATGGAGCTGGAGTTGCCGCCGGAGATCAGCTCCAGCTTCCGATGGATCTTGGCCTCAATGGCCTCCACGATCTCCATAAACGCGCCTAAATTCTCCTCCGTGGGCAGCACAGAGCCGTAGCAGGTCACATTGAAGGCCGCGCCGTAGAGGATCAGATTTGGACTCTCCTCCACCAGCGCCACGGTCTCCATGATCTTCTCCCTGTCCCGGAAGAAGATCCCCTCCCGCAGGTCCCCTAAATCAATCATCAGCACCACCTTGTGCCGCTTCCCGGCCTTTCCGGCGGCCTCATTGATCGCCCGGAGGGTTTTCTCCTCGGACTGGAAGCTGATCTCCGCGTGCTCCGCCACCGCCGCCGCCTCAGAGGGCATCGCCACCCGCAGCAGGATTCTCTCCTTCCCGGCGTCGGCGTAGGTGGCGAGGTTCTGGGTGCGGGAGTCGGCCAGATAGCGGCAGCCGCTTTTCGCCACCGCCCGGACCATCTCCGGCTGGGCAGCAAAGACCTTGGTGACGAAGGCCACGTCTGTCACCCCCTGCTCACCGGCCAGCCGAACCAGCTCCCGGGCGTTGTTCTCCAGCTTCTTCAGGTCGATCACAAGTCTCGGATACATAACATTCACCTCACAGAGAGAGATTTTGTTTCAAAAGTGCCGCCGCCGCCTCGGGGAAGTCCCGGCTGAGCACACCTAAGGAGGCCATGCAGTACCATTTGTCCTCCAGCAGCGTAATGGCCTCCGCCTTGGGATAGAGGAGCTTCTTGCTCTCATTGATGCCCCGCAGACGCTCCATAATCGCCGCCCGCCCCGGCAGCCGGGTCAGGGCCCCGCCGGTGGCCACCAGATAGCGGATCTTGGTCAGATCCTTGCCGTCGGCATAGGTCACCCGCCCATTGGAGCCGTAGGTGTAGCGGAACTTGCCGCAGTGCCGCTCCAGCGCGGTGGCGGCGGCGTAGTGGGCGAGGCGCTCGGTGAGCGCCACCTGCTCCTCGGTGTCGGGGATGGCCTTGTAGCCGTCAAAGAGGGTAGCGGCCTCCCGGCCCAGCTCCTTGGCCAGCTTCTCCAGCCCCATCTGTCCGGCCACCACCCTGGCGTTGACGAATACGCCTAAATCCCCCTCCACCGTCCGCTTGGCCATGGGCTCCGGGGTGATCTGGATGGCGGCGATCTCCTCGCTGCCCTCGGTGACGGAGTGGATATCCGTGGTGGCTCCGCCCACATCCAGCACCAGCAGATCCCCCATCTCGCTGTAGAGGAGCTTGGCGCACTCCATCACCGCGCCTGGGGTGGGCATAATGGACCCGGTGACCATCTCCCGCACGTCCTGCATCCCTGGGGCCTTGGTGATGTGCTCCTCAAAGACCTGATGGATAATCCGCCGTGTGGGCTCAATATTCAGCTCATCCAGCCGGGGGTAGACATTCTCCGCAATGTAGAAGGGCGTCCCGGCAAAGATTTTCTTCACCTGATTGTGGTTTTGCACATTCCCGGCGTAGACCACCGGCACATTCAAATCCAGCGAGCGCAGCAGCTTGGCATTCTCCAGAACGGTTTTCCGCTCGCCGTAGTCCGTCCCCCCGGCCAGAAGGATCAGATTGGGCTGGATATCCCGGATGTCCTCCAAGTCCTCCTCCTGCAAAATCCCGGCGGTGGCCAGATGCAGATTGGCCCCGGCCCCCAGCGCCGCCTCCCGGGCGGCCTTCACCGTCATGTCGTAGACCAGCCCATGGACCGTCATCCGAAGCCCCCCGGCGGCGCTGGAGGTGGCCAGCATGGTCCCATAGGTCAGCGTATCCGCCCCTAAATTTTTCCGCAGGCTCTCCACCGCCTGGCTCAGGCCGATCCGCACATCCCCATCCAAAACAGAGGTAGGGGCCTGCCCCTGCCCAAGGAACACCGGCGCCGGGCTGTTAATATGGTCAAAGGCATTGACCACCGTGGTGGTAGAGCCAATCTCCGCCACCAAAACATCAATATTCAAATTCTTGTACACCTCCAAATAGCGCCCGACAGGGCGCACTGCTTTTTCAAGACGCCCAAAACACAAATAGGGGGCGCACGTGAGCGGGCTTGCCCCGCAGGGCAAACTCCCTTACACGCGCGTCCCCTAAGAACCCCCGGCTTTTACAGCCGACGGGACAGCACAGTCTCCTGCGGGGAGACATGGGTAGGTATCATCACAGACAGAGGAACCCCGGCACACCGAGCCCCCGCCCCCCACGAAGAGGGTGACGAGCCATCCCGGTGTCGGGTGACAGGCCGGTGAGGACACCGCCCCCTACGGTTGAGTCACCGAACACAGCTCACAAAAACATCGTGGCATCGGACATGGTTCGTGAAAACAGATGTAGGGGCGCACACCGTGCGCCCGCCCTTCCCCGGTGCAGCGAGTGCCGACAGAGCGAACCGGCAAGGACACCGATCCCTACAAAATTCCAGCGTTTGTAGGGGCCGATGTCCCCATCGGCCCGTCCTCCCCCAATACGGCGAACCCCGACAGAGCAGGCGCACAATACCCGCAAGGGGCACGCCGCATCCGTAAGGCGGCAAAGCCGCCAACGGCTGCGCTGTGTACGCCCCTACAAGCGGTATACCGAAGCATTCCGATTGACGAGGGACGGCGCGCCGAGGTCGTCGCGCCCTACGGAGATTTATATAGCAACACCACCGCCGCCAACAGGCACGGCGGCCTTTACCGCACAACGAACAACGATTCAACCTTCAAGTCCCGGCGGCAAGTCGAGCGAGGCAGGCAGAGCGGCAGCTGCCGCCCACAGCAAATCCAAAGACGGGGGTACGCTCTCAAGACACCTTCTGCTAAGCAAAAACCACCGCCGCCGCGTCCGAAGCACCGAGCCAAACCTACGCGCCGGTCTACCGAAGCTGCGCCGCGTCCTATGGTTCTTAGGGGGACGGGCGTAAGGACTGTGCCCCGCCTGCGGCGGGGCTAAAGTCCGCCGGCCCGTCCCCCTAAGCGCGCTTTTGCTGACTTTTCTCGCACGGGAAAGGGAAAGGATGTGTGAAGGAAAACCGTATGGTTTTCCTTCGCGTTCCATCAACCCGCCGCACCCCAAGGGCATTTCCTCGCCGCTATGCGGC
>JAAWSV010000047.1 GCA_022801715.1 Oscillospiraceae bacterium | reverse complement strand
CCTTGCAAGCCACAAAGTGGAATGTGGGGTTGAAATAGCGCATCGCCATCAGAAGGGAGTGGACTGTGCGGCCATATTTGGCGCCGCGCGGATATCCGTATGGGTCTGCCCCTCCATCTCCTCCAGCACCTTCAGTACGTTGTAGGCCTGGATGATCCTGGTTTTCTGGGAGGTATTGTCATACATCCGCGTGCCGTTGCTCTTGAGGATGTAGGTCTCATTCTGATTGCCGTAGGCCCCGCTGTCATAGTAGTCGGTCAGCGTCTGCACATCCTTGCGCAGGACCACGTGGGTGAAACTCACCGCCCCGTCCGCCGTAGTGATCGGCTCCCGAAAGCGCTGCACAAAGGCCCAGTAGTTGCTGTCCGGCATGAAGCCGTCGGCGATGAAGGTATAGCGGTCCGCCCCGCCGGCAATCAGGTCGATGTCCGCCCAGACGCCGTAGCGCCCGCTGGCGTCATAGCAGTTCCCCCCGCTGTCCAGCAGCATCAGCGTGGCGCTGTACTCCTCCATGGCCAGCAGCTCCTCCAGACGGCGCAGCATCTCCGACACATCCCCCTGGCCGGGCCGCTCCCCCTGCTCGATGATGTTGACGGCAGCGGTGAGATCATTCCAGTGGAAGTTCAGGGCGTTGTCCAGATTGGCCCGCACCTGCGCGGTGATCTCGTCCAGCTGGGTGGTGCGCTCCACGAAGATCTGCTCCTGGAGATAGCGGGTAAAATAGGCCCCGCCCGCCGTCAGAAACAGGAGCAGGCACACCGACAGCACCGCCGGCAGCACCACATTCCGCTTTTGCTCTTTTGTCCTCATATGTCCCGCCTCCTCCTCCGCCGTCTCAGCGCAGGGTGATATCCTCCCCGGGGGCGGTCAGCCGCCCGCCGCGGCAGCTCACAGACCGCCTCCCGCTTTCACTCTCATCTACTCATAGGAGCCGCTTCCCGGCGACACCGTCCCCTGCTCGGTCAAATACGTCCGCAGGGCGGCTTGAAGCTGGCACTCCTCTGTATCAATATGCAGACGCTCCGCCGTCTCCTCGGTGTAGCCCCCGACGAGGAGGGCCACCCGGTAGACCGCGTCGTCCTCCAGCTCCCGGTTCCCTCTCGTCACCAGCACATAGGGGAAGCCCTTTCCGTCCCCGGCGGCGTCAAACCCCGCCTGTGCCAGCGCCTTGATCTCCGCCCCGGTGGCCTCCGCCGCGGCGTACTGCCCGCTGTAGGCGGGCAGGATGGTGCTGACGATCTCCGCATTGATGCCCCCCTGGTAGAGCCGCCCGGTGACGCAGGAGCGCAGCGCCGCCCCCTCCTGATAGAAGGTGCCCACAGGCACCAGCACCGCGTCGGCGTCCGCCGCCTGCCCCAGGGCCTTCCCCAGCAGCGCGCCGGTCTCCTTTAGGGTGAAATCCGCCTCCGCCTGGCAGAAGTCCATGGTTCCCGCCAAGGAGAGGTAGTCCCGCTGGAGCACGTCCATCCTTTCTATGCAGGCGGGCCCGTCCATGGTCCCCTCCCCCCGGAACCAATCCTTAAAGGCCTGCCCCACGTCCGGCAAAATGCCCTCCCAGCCGGCGTAGGTCATGGGGAAGGCCCGCCCCTCCCGCATGGCCCGCTGGGCGTCATAGACCAGCGCGTCCGGGGAGAGCACGTCGCTCTCCAGCACGCTGAGCACGCAGGGCGTCTCCTCGGTGAGGAAGGTCTCCTGCCCCTCCGGGGAGTAGAGCAGGGACAGAAGCTGCACCGCCTGCTGCAGCTTCTCCTCATTCCCCGGCTCCGTCAGCCGGCGGCTGATGCCGATATAGCTGGTGGGGTTGTACATATAGATATTCTTGCTGCCGTCCTCGCTGATGAAGGGCATCATGCCGATCTTATCCCCTGTCTCCGGGATTTCCGTGATGCTGAGGGTCATCACCGCCGTACAGAACACCGCCTTCCGGTTCCCCAGATAGTCCAAAAAGACATCCGGATTGTTCCGGTCCTCCGGGTCGGTGGTAAACATGCATAGGTCCATATACCGCTGGACATAGTCCATGGTGCCCTCCCACATGCCGGCGGCGCCGGCCTCCCCCGACAGAAAGCGGCTCTCCCAGGTCACCCCCTCCGGGGTAGTGAGCCAGTCGGTCTTGGCCAGATTGAACACCGTGGAGAAGGCGTTCCCCGTCAGCTGGGTGCCCAGCACCCCGGGGATCAGCCCCGCCTCCCGGATCTCCCCGCACAGCGCCTCCAGCTCCGCGAAGTTTTGGGGAACCTGCCAGCCGTGCTCCTCCATCAGCGTCTGGTTGTAGAAAATCCCGTACATGCCGTAGTTCACCGGCAGCAGATAGATCCCGCCGTCCACCGCCACCTGGTCTAAAACGGAGGTGGTAAAGCGGTTGATAAAATCATAGCCGGAGAGATCCGCCAGACGCTCCTTGGCCAGCGTCTCGTCCAGGATCTGGGAGGTGACAAAGATATCGGGGATATCGTCCGCGCGCATCTGCACCCAGCTGTAGCCGGTGCGGTTGCCCCCCTCATAGGGGCTGCGCTCTATCGGGATCTCCGGATAGGTCTCACCGGCCAAAGCAAAGAATCTCTCATAGCCGCTCCAGGCGCTGCAGGTCAGCGCCCCGCCGCCGCCCCCCTGGGCACAGCCGGACAGCAGAGCCGCCGCAGCGGCCAGTACCGCCAAAAGGCGCCGCCTCACGGTTTTTTTCATATGAGATCGTCTCCTCTCCTGTACGAAGTGGGACTGCCGATAAAGCCGCGCCATCCCCTGGACAGCGCCGCCGCAGCCTGTGTCTCTCCCCTCTCCTGCCACAGCAGTCCTATTATAGCAGAGAGGGCCATTGATAGCAATTCTGTTTTAGACAATTTTACCTCCTCCGGCAGGCTGTTTTTTTCCGCGAATCCCCGTCCGCGCCGCCGCCTCTCCCCGCCGGGAGAGGCGCTGTTCAAAACTGCGGAGATTCCGCCGCCAGCCGGGGGAATAATTGTCCATTTCGCCCCTTGCATTTTGCCTCTCCGGGATTATAATAGTCAGGATTTTGCAGCGAGGTGATTCCTATGACCAAGGACCTGACCAACGGGCGTCCCATGAAGCTTCTGCTCCAGTTCGGCGTCCCCATACTCCTCGGGCTGCTGTTCCAGCAGCTCTACAACGCGGTGGACACCGCCATCGTGGGCAAGTTTTTAGGCGGCAATGCCCTGGCGGCGGTGGGCAGCACCGGCTCCATCAACTTTCTGGTGGTGGGCGGCTGCGTGGGACTGTGCAGCGGCTTCGCCATCCCGGTGGCCCAGCAGTTCGGCGCCGGGGACTACGCGGAGCTGCGCCGGTACGTGGCCTGCGCCGCCCAGTGCTGTCTAATCTGCACGGTGGTGGTGACCGCCGCCACCCTGCTCCTCTGCCGGCCCATCCTCACCGCCATGCACACCCCCGCGGACATTTACGAGGACGCCTTCCGCTACATCGCCGTCATCTTCGCCGGCCTGGGGGGATACATTCTCTACAACATGGCCGCGGGCATCCTCCGCTCCCTGGGGGACAGCCGCACCCCGGTCCTCTGGCTGGCGGCGGCCTCCCTCACCAACATTGCGCTGGACCTTCTGTTTATCATCACCTTCGGCATGGGCGTATTCGGCGCGGCCCTGGCCACGGTCCTCAGCCAGCTGATGGCGGGGGTCGGGTGCCTGATCCGGGTCTGCCGGGGCTTCGACATTCTGAAGCTCCAGCGGGAGGACTGGACCTTCTCCTGGGCGCGGACACGCACCCTCCTCACCCTGGGACTCCCCATGGGCCTCCAGTACTCCATCACCGCCATCGGCAGCATCATGCTCCAGACCGCGGTGAACTCCTTGGGTACCGCCTATGTCACCGCCACCACCGCCGCCAACAAGGCCGCCATCTTCCTCTGCTGCCCCTTTGACGCCATGGGCGCCGCCATGGTCACCTACGGCGGGCAGAACGTAGGCGCCAAGAAGTGGGAGCGCCTCCACCAGGGCACCCTGGCCTGCACGATCTTAGGGGCGGTTTACGCCGTCATCGCCTTAGGCGCCGTGGCCCTCTTAGGGGGCCCCATGGTGATGCTCTTTTTGGACCAGGCCAGCGCCCCCCTGGCCGTCCTGGCCCGGCAGTACATGATGACGCAGGCCCTGTTCTACTTTCCCCTCTCCGCGGTGAATATCTACCGCTTCATGATCCAGGGCATGGGCTTCTCCCCGCTGGCCACCTGCGCGGGGGTCATGGAGATGGCCGGCCGGGGCCTGGTGGCCCACCTGGTGCCGGTTCTGGGCTACTCAGCGGCCTGCTTCGCCTCCCCGGCGGCCTGGATCCTGGCGGACCTGTTTCTGGTCCCGGCCTACTTCTGGTGCGCCCGCCGCGTCCAGTACGGCCCCTCCCCCCGCCGCCGCCCCGCCCTGGCATAGCAAATCCCAATCCCAACAGAGACGACAAAAGAGCCTCCTTCCGGAGGCTCTTTTGTCAGCTTGTCAAAAAACCAAAAGGTTTTTTGACAAGCTGACGCAAATTTCGGCCGGGGGCCGAAATTTGTCGCTGTGCCTGAGCCGCATAGCGGCGAGGAAATGCCCTTGGGGTACGGCGGGTTGATTTGACGCGAAGGGAACCCCTCTTGGGTTCCTTTCACACTATCCTCCTTACCGCCGTCCCACCCTGCCGCTTTTTTGACAGTCTAAGCAAAAGAGCCTCCTTCCGGAGGCTCTTTTGTCATTCTAAACCCTTAGGGGTCATCCGCTCAGTCCAGCACGTACACGGTGCAGTTGCGCACACCGAACTGGATACACTCGGCGGCGGTGTTGAAATACAGGTCGATCCGATTCTCCCCGATGCCCCCGCCGGTGTCCTCCGCAATGGAGAAACCATAGAGGTAGGCCCCGTCGTTGCTGACAATGTACAGCTTGGTGCCGAAGGGGATCTGATCCTTCTTCACTGCCACCGCGCCCACCCGGACGGTGGTGCCCGAGGCGGTGCGTGTGCCCACGCCCGGGTCCTCGCTGGAGTAGGCGGTGGCCCGCATCTCGATCACATCGTGGAAGGTGACGCTCTGGCCGTTCTCCAGCACGATGGTGCCGGTCTTGTCCTCATTGGTGACAATCTGGGCCACCGCCTCCTGATTGGGGGCGAAGTTGTCCAAGGTGCCCCGCCGGATCACCGTAGTCACCGGCTCCGTGTCCGTCTCCTCCACCAGCTGGCGGGAGACCTCCTGCCCCTGGCTGTAGACCACCTCGTAGACCGTGCGCTTCACGCCGTCGTGCCCCTGCTCCACCACCTGCTCGCACCAAGTGGGCAGGATATTGCTGTCCACATAGACCACCTCGCCGGGTGTAATGGTCTCGTCCACCTCGTAGAGGATCAGCTGGGAGTCAATGACAATCTCAATGGGGTCGGCGGTCAGATCCACGGAAACCATCTCAATGGGGCTGACCTCCATGCGCAGCCGGCCCAGCAGCTGGGCCACGGTCTCCTCCCGGGTCTCAACTGTCCGCTGGGCGTCCGCGGAGCGGATCACCACCTCCGCCCCCGCCGGGAACGTCACCTCCGCGGCGCTGCTGCGGGAGGTGAGGGTGGCGCTGGTGGTGACAAAGACCTCCTCCCGGCTGTCCAAAACGGTCTCCTCCTCCCGCTCGGCGGCGGAGACCTCCACCGCGGGGGAGCGCAGGGAACACATAAACACAAGGAGCGCCAACAGCATCCCCGCGGCCGTAAGCCGCCCGAGCCACAGGCTCAGCGGCCTCTTGCCATGAGTAAACATAGTAGTACCTCCTGATCGTTTTTTTCTGGCAGCAGTCCGTAACCAATCCCAGTATAGCCGCCCGCAGGGAGCAGCAAACCTGTTTGTTACTTTTTGTTACCGTTCTAAAAACTTGGTAGAGTATAACGCAGAAAAAAGGATTTGTCAAGTTTTCGATTTATTCTTACAATTTCTTCGTACTTTGCAAAGGGCCTATCCCTCCATTTCTATGCCGCATTCTGCCAATTATGCAGAAAAGTATTACAAAACAGTAACAGTCCGCCCCCAATAAACCTCCCCCCACCCCTCTCCCACAGAGGCCCCCCCATCTTCGAGGGGAGCACGGCAAAAACCAGCCAGAGGCCTCCTGCCCCCGCCCCTCCGACGGTCCCCTCATCACCCCACACCCTCGCCCCCGGCGAGATATGGAAATAATCAAAAATCCCCCACACTCCCCCCACCACCCTCCCCCACAGAAGCACCTCCCCCCTTCAAGGGGAAACACGGCAGCGGGGCGGACAAATAGGACGGCTTTTATATCATAGCACCCTCCGCCGGCTTGGTGCGGCGGAGGGTGCTATAAACAGGGTGCGGGAGTCTTTTGGTTGCTTTTTTGCGTGCAACGAAGGGGGGCTTTTTCGCGGTTTTTTCGCCATTTTTAGCGTTTTTTTGCGGTTTTTTCATGTGGAAAAGTTGTCTTTTGTCCTATATATAAAAACAAATCTCCTCCAGAAAAGAACAACCCCGGGCAGTCAAAACAGGCAGGGGACCCCTCAGAGTCCCCTGCCTCAGACCGTCAAAACCGGGTACGACACCTACTCTGCGGCGCGCAGGCGCTCCACCACGGTGTGCCGGGCAATGGCGCGGTAGGTGATCAGGGGGACAACCAGCCCCAGTAACAAAAACACCGGTAAAAGCAGCAAAATAGGCGTTATTGTGAGCCGATAGGTGAAAAACCAGAAGAAATCCGAGGCGGCGGTGCCCACCAGGGGGCCTAAACAAACCGTCAGCCCCAAGGCCGCCAGCAGGGAGAGGAGGGTGTAGCAGAGGCCCTCCCAGACCAGCATGATTTTGAGCTGTTTCCCTGTCATACCAACGGCCTGGAGGACAGCGAACTCCCGCCGCCGGGCAAGAATACCGGTGAGGACGGCGTTCACAAAGTTCAGCGCCCCCACCAACCCCACAATCAGGCTCAAGACCCCGCCCATGGTGGCAAACATGCGCTTAAACCCCTCAAACTCCGCCTCATAGGTGGCCCGGCTCTCGTAGTCGTAGAGGGGCTGAACGCTGTCGGTATACCGGGCAAGGAAGTCCTCCACAGCGTCCTCGCCCTCCTCAGCGGTGTTGAAAACATAGGCCATAACGCTCTTTGTGGCGGTGTCCCGCTTAAACCGCTCCGCCCCTAAAATGAACTCATCCGAGCCCAAAACCCGGTAACGGTAGGAGATAGAGGTGGGAATCCGCACCAGAGCGCAGACGGTGTACTCCACGTCCCCGTAGACCTTAGCCCGCTCCCCCCAAGGCCTGCCGGTCTCAATGGCGGCATCCACGTCCGTAAAGACCTCCCCGGTGTCCCGGTAGAAATACTCCATCTCGGTGATGTGGCGGATGGTCACCGTGTCCCCCAATTTGGCCCAGTTAGTACCCCACTGGGTGGCGTTGTAGTCGTCGCTGAGGTACACGGCGGCAATGGCGTTCTGCTCGGGGTCCGACAGGGGGCTCAGGTCCCCCTCCAGCACGTCCAGCAGGCTTAGGGGGAGGTCCTCCATGCCGTACATCTGCACGCCGGCCTCTAAAAGGCCGTTGGGCAGGCGGTTCGTCTGCTCCACCACCTGGTCCACGATCTCCTTGGTGTTGTACATTCCATAGCCCTGGCGGAACCAGTCCTCGGTGACGAACTCCTTCATGGCGGAGACGCCGCCGTAGACCCGGCCCCCCTCCTCGATGACGCCCAAGGCGTTTACATCGGAGATGACGCTCTCCGGCACCTCCTCATCGGTGGTCCGAAAGCCGGCGCCGGACTGGAAGTAGTCGGCATGGCCCAAGATGAAATCCACATTGGCGTTCCGGGCCAAGTACTTGTCCATGTCGAAGCCGGTGGAGAAGGTGTAGGTGATGGTGGCCAGCACCACGGCCAGGGTCAGGGAGAGCACCGTCACCACGGTCTTGCCTCTGCCGCGGCTCAGGTTGGCCCAAGCCATGACCGGCAGGGAGGCGCCGGTGCCGGTTTTGCGGCGTTTGGGGCGCTTTTGGGCCCTATTTGTCTGGCCGTCGGTGTAGCGGAGGGCCTCCACCGGGGAGACCTTCGCCGCCATCCGGCCCGGGCGGGTGCAGGAGAGGAACACGGTCAAGAGGGAAAACAGCGTGGCCCCGAGGAAGATATAGGGGTTGAAGGAGACGAAAGCGTTCTTATAGCTGAGTTGGGCCATGATCACCGGCGTCAGCCTGTTGCCGGTCAGAAAGCCCAGGAGCAGGCCTATGGGGATGCCCGCAGCGCTCAGCAGCCACGCCTGCTGGCGGATAATCCGCTTGAGCTGGGGGCCGGTGGTGCCGATGGTTTTCAGGAGGCCGTAGAACCGGATGTCGTTGGCGACGGAGATCTGGAACACGTTGTAGATGACGAGATAGCCGGTGAAGATGATCAGAAGGAGGATAGCGGCGATGGCCGCGGCGGTCGTCAGATCAAAGCTCCGGCTGATCCGGGCCCCGGTGTAGCCCCAGTTGACGCCGATCTTCAGGTAGTTCTCCTCTTGGGCGTTCTCGTGCTGGTAGCCGTGGTTTTGAAGGACCTGGAGCATGTCCTCCTCAATGTGGAGGGCGTTGGGAAACATCACATTCAAGCTCCACTTGCCGGTCAGGGAGTAGGGGTCCCCGCTGCTGAGGGCACAGAGAGCCTCCGCCTCGGACCGGGGAATCAGGATGTGGTTGGCCACCACGGCGCTGTCATACTCCCACCAGCCGGAGAGGGTGTAGGTCCGGGTCACCGGGATGGGATGGCCCGTCATGTCGTCCAGGTTGAAGGTGATGGTGAACCGCTCCCCCACCCTGGGCTCCACGCCCAGGAGGGACAGGACGTGTGTGTCTGTGGCGGCTTGGTCGGTGCCCTCCTCCGGGAGGGTCCCCTCCTTGGGGACACAGAAGTGGTGGGGGGCGGCGGCGCTCTCTAAATAGCTCACCTCCACGTGGGACTTGTTGAAGGGGGGCTCTGAGGGCATCCCCACGAACAGGCGGGCGAAGCCCTCCACAATCAGCGGATCGGTGCGCAGGTCCTCCATCTGCGCATAAGTGAGATCCTTAAAGGTGCCGTGGACGTCGCCGCCGGCCTGACGGAAATTCTCCTGCTGGTAGGAGTAGTTGATGGAGGCGGCGATGGTAAAGAGGGAGGTGAAGAGCACCGTGGTCAGGGCGATGGCCAGAATGGCCACGGTGTTCCGGGTACGGGCGGACCAGAGGCTCCGCCAGCTGAGGGTGCGGATGCACCCGCGGTTGGATACTCTCATGACAGCCCCCTCCTCAGCGCGTCAGAATCCGGCCGTCCTCGATGCGGATGATCCGGTGGGCCATCTGGGCGATCTCCTCGTTGTGCGTGATCATCACCATGGTCTGGGCAAACTTCTTGGCGGTGACCTGCATGAGCATCAGCACGTCCAGACTGGTCTTGCTGTCTAAATTGCCGGTGGGCTCGTCGGCCAGCAGGATGGCGGGCTTGGTGGACAGGGCCCGGGCGATGGCCACCCGCTGCTGCTGTCCGCCGGAGAGCTGGCTGGGGAGGCTCTGGAGCTTGGCCTCCAGGCCCAGGGTCTGAACCACCTGCCGGACGTAGCCCTCGTCCACGCGGCCGCCGTCCAGCTGGATGGGGAGGACGATGTTCTCGTAGACACTGAGCACCGGCACCAGGTTGTAGGCCTGAAAGACGAAGCCGATCTTCCGCCGGCGGAAAATGGTCAGCTCCTCATCCTTCAGGGAGAAGATGTCCCTGCCGTCCACAATGACGGAGCCGGAGGTGGGGCGGTCCAGGCCCCCCAGCATGTGGAGGAGGGTGGACTTGCCGGAGCCGGAGGTACCCACAATGGCCACAAACTCCCCGGCCTCCACGCTGAGGTCCACGCCGTCTAAGGCTTTGACTAAGGTATCGCCCGCGCCGTAGTGCTTGCGCAGGTCTTTGGTCTGTAGGATGGACATGGTATGCGCTCCTTTGCGTTTGATGGGGATAGTGTAGCACAGAATTCTTTCCAGAGTCTTTCGAGAATGTGACAGGTTGGACAGATTTTGTTTGAATCAGGAGTTGGAAATGGGGGTGGGGACGGCTCACCATAAAAGAGCGGAGGCTCGCATTGCTCTGCGGGCCTCCGGTTTTCAGGTTTCGGTTTTGCGATGGCGGAGGATGTAGTCCGCCAAGAAGCAGAAGAGGGAGAGGGCTATGGTGGTGAGGGGACCAGCCCAGATCATTTCGGTGCCCAAGTAGGCGTAGACGATAAAATCAATGTAGACCTCTAAGATGGCTGACATCTCAAGGATTTCGCCGGCGGCGCGCCATTTGCGGCGGCGGTAGAGGCGGACCACGGCGTAGATCCCTAAGAGGTACAGCATGGCCGCCGGGGCGATGGGGAGGCCGAAGCGGAATACGCGGGGGTCGCTCAGCAAGTTACCCATGATATAGAGATAGGGCAGGATGGCGGCGGCGAGGGCCGCCAAGGACCAGAGGATCGGGCGCCTCTGCGCGGTGAGCAGGGGCAGGAGAACCGCCCAAGCTAAGGCCAAGGAGCAGCACACCAGCAAGGACCAGGTCAGATCGTGGTTCAGCGCCGCATCGACAATCCAGCAGACGATGGCCGACAGCAGAAGCAGGGCGCTGAGAAGGCCAAAGAGCCAGAGGCGCAGGTTTTTCCGGCGGCGCTGGCTGGTCTCCTGCGAGTAGGTCAGGGTGCGGAGGGCGATCTCCTCCGGGTCCGGGGCGCTCTGGTGGCGGCGCCCCTGAAGCAGCTCCGTGACCTCCAGCCCCAGGGTCTCCGCCAAGGGGATCAGAAGGGCAATATCCGGACAGCTGCCGCCATTCTCCCACTTGCTCACCGCCTTGTCGGTGACACCAAGGCACTCCGCCAGCTCCCGCTGCTTCATCCCCCGCTCCATCCGCGCCGCCCGGATCAGCGTCCCCATCGAGGTGTTCAAATCATTCTCCATGCAGCAGCCTCCTCTGTCTTAGTTCCTCCCATCATACCCCCAAGCCCCCCAAAAGTCACTCTACCATCAGTAGAATACCCAGCAGACCGCCGCTCTCCAACTCCTAATTCCTAATTTTCAACTCGGAAGGTACATCGAAAACACACTCCCGCCCCCCGCCGGGCAGGAGACCTTCACATACCCTCCCTCCGCCTGCACGATCTCCCGCGCCAAGTACAGGCCCAAGCCGCTGCCCTCCACCTCGCGGCAGTCCGTCCCGCGGTAGAACCGCTGGAATACCAAGGGGCGCTCCGCCTCGGGGATGCCAGGGCCGGTGTCGGAGACGTCGATGCGGCAGAAGAGCTCCCCGGCGGTGACGGAGAGGGTCACGCGGCCGCCGGCGGGGGTATACTTCACCGCATTGTCCACGATGTTGTACAGCGCCTCCGCTGTCCAGCGGCTGTCGAAGCAGGCGGAGGCGCCGGTGGGGCGGAGGGTAACGGCAACAGAGCGGCGCTCCGCGGCGGCGGAGACCTGGGCGGCGGTCTCCGTCAGGAGAGGGGTCAGGGGGCGATGCTCCGGATGGAGGGTGATCATCCCCGCCTCCAGGCGGGAGCCCTTCATCAGGGTGTCCAAGAGGAAGGTCAGCTTCTCCGCCTGCCGGCGGATGGCCGCGGCCTGCTCCTGCCGCTGGCCGGTAAGGCTCTCCTCCAGGAGGGAGGCGTACAGGAGAATGTTGGCGGCGGGGGTCTTGGTCTGGTGGGAGATGTCGCTGATCAGGCCGGCCATGCGTTCCCGCTCCCGGCTCAGGTCCCGGTTGGCGGCGGCGCAGCCGCTGAGAAAACGGGAGAGCTTGCCCTCCAAGGCGGAGAGGGCACTCTCGTCGAAGGTCTCCCCCGTGAAGCCGCCGGAGATGGCCTGGTCGATCAGGGCGTCTATGCGCCGGCGCTGGCGGCGGGCACGGAGGAGGGCAAGGAGGGCGGCGGCGAGGCTCAGGAGGGCGGTCAGCAGGCACAGGGTCTCTCTCATTTTGCCGCCTCCCACTGGTAGCCCACGCCGTAGACGGTCTTGATGGGCGCGCCGGGGAGCTTCGAGCGCAGGCGGCGCACCGCCACAGAGAGGGCGTTCTCATCCACGAACTCGCCCCCGTCCCACACCCGGCTGAGGAGCAGGTCCCGGGGCAGGGTCCGGCCCCGGTTCTCCACCAGAAGGCGCAGGAGGCGCTGCTCCGTGCGGGAGAGGTCCACCGGCGCGCCGTCCGCGGTGAAGCGGAGGGCGGCGAAGTCGAAGGTGAAGGGGGGCAGGGAGATGGTCCCCGCCGGGCGGCGGCTCAGGAGGCGGCCCGCCCGAGCCCGGAGTACCGCCAGGGAGAAGGGCTTGGTCACGTAGTCGTCGGCCCCGGCCTCCAGGCCCGCCACCTCGTCGCGCTCCAAGTCGTTGGCGGTGAGGAGGAGCACCGGCACCTCCGAGTGTTGGCGCAGGCGCCGGAGGAGGTCCAGGCCGCTGCCGTCGGGGAGGTTGATGTCCAGGATCACAAGATCTATGGAGGCGGCGGTCAGAGCGGCCTCCGCCTCCTGCAGGGTGTAGGCGTGGGTGAAGATGGCCTCCCCCAAGGCCAGGGCGATGCCGGCGCTCAGGGAGCGGTCGTCCTCCACGATCAGGATATGGGGCATGGGCGGGCCTCCTTTGATTCGGTGGTATTGGCGGCAGCACCCGCCGGGAAAGCCGGCGGGTGCGTCTATTCTTCGCTCTCGGAGGCCTCCGCCTCCTCGTTACAGCAATAGAAGGCCCGGGACAGGCGGAACTCGTCCGGCTCTATGGTGAAGGCGAGCCTGCACCGGTAGGGCAGGTTCAAAAGGGCGCCGCTCCGGTGGGCCTCCCGGCTCACGGAGGAGAAGCTCTCGGCGGTGACGTAGTAGAGGTTGACCCGCAGGGCGTAGTCCTCCACCCAGAGGGCGTCCCGGAGGGCCGCCATGTCCATCTCCCGGTTGGACGCCTCGGCGGTGGTGTAGAGAAAGATCTGCACCGCGGGGCCGTAGGCGGTGTCGTCCAAGACGGTGACGCGGAGGAGCTCCCAGGCGGTGGTGTCCCTGTCGAAGGAGGAGGGGCAGACCAAGTAGGGGCTCAGGCACAGCCTGTACTCGTCAAAGACCGAGGCGGCGATGGGGGTGAGCAGGGACAGCAGGTCCTCCTCCCGGAGATGGACCAAGTAACCGTCCTTATAGGTCTTCTCCTCCTCGTCCCACTGGAGGTAGACCTGCATCCCGCCGAAGCGGGTGGAGCGGACGTCCCCGGTGTCGGAGACGGTGAACTCGTCGCCGTACTTCTCCACGCAGTAGTTTAAGCGGGGGTCGGCGAAGGCATGGCGCATGTCGTCGGCTATGCACTCATGGGCGGGGCGGGGGTCGCAAGCGGTGAGGAGGAGCAGCGCCAGCAGCGCCGCCGACAGAGCGCGCAGGGTTCGTTCCATGCCGCTATCCCCCCTTTCTCACCCAGTATAGCACGGCGGCAGAGGGCTGTCAATTCGCCTCTGCCGCCGCGGGATTATGGGATCTGGTTGATCTGATCGGCGATGTAGCCCTCGCCGTAGAGCAGGTCATAGATGATGTCCTGGTTGTCCCGGTAGGCCTTCAGGCCCGCCTCGTCGTCCTCCGGCAGCAGCTCCCCATCGGGGCCGATCCAGAGGCTGCCGGTGTAAAAGAGGAGCGACTTGGCGCTCTGGGCCAGATAGGCGAAGTAGGGGGTGGAGGGCACCCCGGCCCGGCGCAGCAGCTCCCCGCCCAGAACGGTGCAGGAGGTGTCCTGTCTCCCCGCCCCGGCGTCAAGGTTGGTCCAGAGCATGTAGTCTGTGGAGAGCATCCGGCGGTACTCCTCCGCGCTCCAGTCCGCGCTGAGGGGGGCGTCCACATAGCCCAGCTTGGAGTACACCGTCTCCGTCTCCGACAGGTAGAGGCTGGGCACGTGGTCGCCGGCGAACACGAGGATCACCGGCTCCTCCACCTTGGAGAAGTAGTCCACCAGCTTCCCCAGCATCCGGTCCGCGTCATAGATGCCGTTGATATAGCACTGGAGCACCTCCAGATCCTCCTCTGTCAGGCGGTCGCTGGTCACCGTCACACGGTCCTCACTGTAGCGCCCTTCGTAGTAGGGCTGGTGGTTCTGCATGGTCATGGTGTAGAGATAGACGGGGTTCTCCCGGTACTGCTCGAAGAGGGAGATGATCACGTCGGCGCTGGAGCTGTCATCAAAGTAGCCCCCCTCGTAGGTGGCGCCGGTTTTGAAGGACTCGAAGAACAGCACCTCATCAAAGCCGATCTGCGGGTAGTTCACTGAGCGGTTGTACATCTCGTCGGTGTGGGCGTGGAAGGCGGTGGTGTGGTAGCCGTTCTCCTGAAGCACCCGGACATAGGAGGGCAGCAGGGCATACTCCTCCTCCGTCAGATCCGTATTGGCCCGCTCGGGGCTCAGAAAGTCCTTGGCCACGCCGTTGAATGCCTGCATCTCCACCCAGCCGGTGCCTCCGCCGCAGGTGGTGGTGTAGAAGCGGCCGTAGGTGGTCTGGCCCTCCAAGCGGTGGTAGTTGGGAAGGGGGTCCGCGGAGAAGGTGAGGCCGGGCAGGCGGGTCACGTCGAAGAAGCTCTCATTCATCACGAAGATGATATGGGGGCGCTGATCGCCGGTCTCGCCGAGGGCCGCCTCCATCTCCAAGAGCAGGCGCTTCATCCGGAGCTCGCTGTACTCGTCGCTGCCGGCGGCCTCACTGCCCAGGCAGGTGCTCAAAAGGCTCAGGGGCACGCCGCAGGCCCGGTCCCGGTCCACCTGCATGGCGTAGCGCTGGTAGGCCCCCACGCAGTAGGTGTTCCCGGCGATGGACACGCTGATCACCAGCGCCGAGAAGCCCAGACCCGCCCGGTAGAGCCGCCCCTCCCGGGGGGGACGCTCCAAGGCGATGTCCACCAGCACCGCGGCGCCCAAGAGGCGCAGCAGGAGCAGCAGAGCCGTCCTGGTGGCGGCGGAGACGGTGATTCGGTCCATGGCGAAGCTCGCCACGCCGGCGAACTGGCCAAGGAGGGAGAAATCTGTCAGCATCAGCGGCTCGCCGTTGATCACCATGCGGTAGTAGCTGACAACAGTGAGGGTTACGGGGACGGCAGCGGTGAGGAGGAAGCTGAGGCTCAGAAGCCGGGTGAGGCCACAGAGGGTCCCCATGGCGCACAGCAGCAGCAAAACAGTCAGCGCCGCGGCGGCGGGGTGGGCGGCGACCCAGGCATAGGCCGGCTGAAGGCCCTGCAGGCTCACCGTCTGGCAGCAGAGCAGGATGGCGAAAGCGCCAAGGAAAAGCCCGCCCACGCGCACGGCGCGGCAGCGGGAGGTGTATGGTGTCTCCAAGGGCGGGTACCTCCGGGGTGGGATGGAATTTAGGTATACTATACCCCACATCCGTCCCCCTGTCAATTTTCGGGGAAAAAGTTCACAATTTATCCGGCGGATGTCAGAAGTTGAAGCGGGGGAGGTTTTGGTATTGGGCGGGGATTTCATAAAAGGGACATTTTAGCCCCTCTATCAGGAGGGAGGGCTGGTCGGGGAAGGCATGGGTATTCAGGTAGTCGATAAAGTCCGTCTCGGTGTAGCACACGACGGTGACGCCGTTGACGGTCCGGCGGTACCGCTCCGCCTCCGGGCTCTCCCAGAGCCAGCGGGTGCAGAACGCCATACAGCAGTCCTCCAAGTGCTCCGCCACGGCGTCGGGGACGGAATAGAGCATGGCCTCGCCGTCGGCGCTGAGGATGACAGGTTTCATGGAGTACACTCCTTTCGTTTTGCGGCTCCTCAGTTGGTTGACAGGGGATATTGTACCACCTCTCACCGCGGGGAGCAAGTCCGGCGGGCAGAGGCGGAAAAAAGGGCGCGCCGGACCTTCTCAAAAGGTTCGGCGCGCCCTGTCGCGGCGGTCTAAATTCTCAGCCCAGAGGAAACTCGGGGAAACCGGTGGAACCGGGGGCAATCTCGTACTTGGCGAACAGGGCCACGGGCACACCGTCCTCCCGGATGTAGAAGGCGGTGTTCTCGTCCACGGCGGTGAAGCCGCCATCCTCCGGGGCAAAGTATTTCTGGGGCTCCTCGTCAATCTGGCGCTGGATGGCAGCGGTGCTGATCTCCGCCCAGTTCTCGCCCAGAAGGTCCTCCAAGGTGATCTCCCGGTTCTCCGTCAGGTTTAGGTTGTAGCAGGTCCGCTCCTCCATGGCGCTGACCCAGCCCTCCGCCATGGTGACCACGAAGGAAACCTCTGTGTCGCTCCGGAA
This sequence comes from Oscillospiraceae bacterium, assembly GCA_022801715.1. Classification (GTDB taxonomy): domain Bacteria; phylum Bacillota; class Clostridia; order Oscillospirales; family Oscillospiraceae; genus CAJFPI01. Next base: position 3,817 of record JAAWSV010000047.1, on the reverse strand, counting down.
CTTGATCTCATAGTCCACGATCACATCCATCTGCCGGCCGGCCCACTGCTCCTCCGTGCCGCCGGTGGCGAAGAAGGCCTCCCGGTACGCCTCCCAGTCCTGCTGGGCCTTGGCCAAGTGCTGGTCCACCTTCTCCTGGATCGCCTTGTTGACGGTCTCCGCCAAGGCGCTCTCCGCGTCCACCTCCGGGACGGTGACGGAGTAGTTGATGTCGTCCTCCGTCTTATCGTAGCTGACGAAGGTCAGCACACGGAACAGTCCGCCGATAACGGGGACCTCGGCGGCGGCCTGGGCCACCGTGGGGGACACGTTCAGTCCGGCGATGAGCAGCATCACGCAGGCGGCGGCACTGAACCACCGGCGGCGCAGGCGCTGGCGCCTCTGCCGGGCGCTCCGGCCCTGCCGGATGCCCTCCTCCACACGGCTGGACAGCTCCTCGGGGATGGGGGTGCTCTCATAGGCCCTTCTGGCCTCCTCCAATTTCTTCATGTGATATCCTCTCCTTCCATTGATATCCGCAGTCTTTTCAGGCCCGCGTACAGGCGGCTCTTGACAGTGTTCACATTGCTGCCGGTGGCCTCGCTGATCTCCCGCAGGGACAGTTCCTCGTAGAAGCGCAGCTTGATTACCGTACTCACCGGCAGCGGCAGGGCCTCCACCTGACGCGACAGATCCTCGTCCGGCGGCGGCGGGTCCTCCCTTCCGGTCTCTGCCCAGTCCTCCAGCGGGACCACCCTGCTCCGGCGGCGCAGGGCATCTAAGCAGGTGTTGATCAGGATTCTGTAGAACCAAGGGCGGATCAGCTCCGGGTCTCGCAGGCTGTCCTGCCGCTCCAGCGCCCGGCACACGGCGCTCTGCACCGCGTCCAGCGCGTCCTCCCGCTGGCGCAGGTAGCTGTAGGCCAAGCGGTAGAATCGGGCCTGCTCCGCTATCAGGTAGGTTGTCAGGGGCGTGTCGGCAGGGGTCTGCATGGCTGCGCCGTCCTTTCTAAAAGAGATTTTGCAAGCTTGCCGCTGAGTGACGTCTATGGAATAGACGGGGCGGAGCGCAAAAAAGTTTGGCGTTTTCAAAAAGTTTTATTTGCTTTCCGCCTCGCGCTGTGTTATACTGGCCCGGAAAATAGGGAGAGGGGTGGGAAGATGCGCAATTCTTCTTGCAAATAACATTGGAATACGCGACGGTGCCGCACGGTGCGGTACTGCTGCGCCCATTTGCAAGAAAGCTGCGCACCTGCCCGATCCGGCCTCTGAATACCGTCTCGCCGTCCGCTTTTCAGCGGGCCGGCGGCGCTGTGCCGTGCCGGAGCTGCAAGGAATCACTTTCTTTGCGGCTCCTTTTGCTTTGGGCGCAGGAAACGGCAGAGGAGGTTATGTGCATGTCTATGGTAAAGGTGGAGGGGCTGACGTTTTCTTACCCCTCCAGTTATGACAATATCTTCGAAAATGTGAATCTACAGTTCGACACGGACTGGAAGCTGGGCTTTGTCGGCCGGAACGGACGGGGAAAGACCACCTTCCTCCGTCTGCTGACGGGGGAATATGCCTACCAAGGGCGGATTACCGCCTCGGCAGCCTTCTCCTACTTCCCATACCCGGTTTCCCGGCCGGAGCGGATGACCCTGGAGGTGCTCCAGGAGAGCTGTCCCGCCGCGGAGGACTGGGAGTTTCTCCGGGAGCTGAACCTCTTGGAGATGGACGCGGAGACCCTGTACCGGCCCTTCGATACGCTCTCCAACGGGGAGCGGGCCAAGGCGCTGCTGGCGGCGCTGTTTCTCAATCCGGGGCGGTTTTTGCTCATCGACGAGCCCACCAACCACTTGGACGCCAAGGCCCGGCAGCTGGTGTCGGCATACCTGCGGCGGAAGCGGGGGTTCCTGCTGGTCTCCCACGACCGGCAGTTTTTGGACGGCTGTGTGGACCACATTCTGTCCCTCAACCGCTCCGACATCGAGGTGCGGGGCGGGAACTTCTCCGCCTACATGGCCGACTTTCAGGACCGGCAGCGGTCCGAGGAGGCCCAGAAGGAGCGTTTACAGAAGGATATCAAGCGCCTCCAGCAGTCCGCCCGGCAGACTGCGGTGTGGTCCGACCGGGTGGAGGCCAGCAAGATGGGGGCCGCCGACAAGGGCTATGTGGGCCACAAGGCCGCCAAGATGATGAAGCGGTCCAAGGCCATCGCCGACCGGCAGCAGCGGGCCATTGCGGAAAAGAGCGGCCTGCTGAAAAATCAGGAGAGCGTCCAGCGGCTGAAGCTCTTCCCCCTGTCCCACCACGCGGATCTTCTGGTCTCCTTCGAGGCGGTGTCGCCTCAGTATGACGGGGCGGCGGTCCCGCCACCGGTGTCCTTCACCGTCCGTCAGGGGGAGCGGGTGGCCCTGGACGGGCGCAACGGCTGCGGCAAGAGCAGCCTCTTGAAGCTCCTCACCGGGGCGGACATCCGCCACAGCGGCAGCGTGACCACGGCCTCGGGGCTGGTGATCTCCCACGTGCCGCAGGATACCGCTCACCTCCGGGGGGCGCTGACGGACTACGCGGCGGCATGTCAGATTGACGAGAGTCTATTTAAGGCAATTTTGCAGAAGATGGACTTTACCAAGGTACAGTTTGAGAAGCCGCTGGAGAGCTGCTCCGACGGGCAGAAGAAGAAGGTGCTGATCGCCCGGAGCCTCTGTGAGCGGGCCCACCTGTATGTGTGGGATGAGCCGCTGAATTTTATTGATGTGTACTCCCGTATGCAGATCGAGGCGCTGCTGCTGGAGTTTGCGCCCACCATGGTGTTTGTGGAGCACGACGGCGTGTTTCGGGAGCGGATTGCCACCAAGGTGGTGACGCTGTAGCGGGGAAATCCGGCGGCGGACTTGTTTTCTGTGGGAAAATTGCTTATAATAGGGAAAACAAAGTGACGGAGGAGTGATTGTATGCCATTGCCGCAAGAAAACCGCTGCACCTTGGCTGACGTACTGGCGTGGGAGGAGCAGGAGCGTATGGAGCTGATCAACGGCTACTCCGTGATGATGGCCCCACCCTCCAGAGCGCACCAAAAAATCAGTATCGCCTTGGCAAGGCAGCTGAGCAATTATCTGGACGGGAAAAGATGTGAGGTCTATGCCGCCCCCTTTGCTGTCCGGCTGTTTGAGGAGAAGCGGGACCGGCCGGAGGATGTGGACACGATGGTGGAGCCGGACATCACGGTGGTGTGCGATCCCGCCAAGCTGGACGACATCGGCTGCCGGGGTGCGCCGGATCTGGTGATGGAGATCCTCTCCCCCTCCACGCAGCGGCATGACAGGCTGACGAAATTCAACCTCTATCAGCAGGCCGGGGTGCGGGAGTACTGGATCGTGGACCCTGTCAGCCGGTCGGTGCAGGTCTTTCTGCTGGAGGACGGGCGCTACTCGGCAAAGGATTTTGGCACAGCCGGGGAGACGGTCCGGGTGAATGTTTTGGAGGACTGCGTGATTGATTTGTCGCAGGTGTTTGCGGAGTGAAAAAGCGGGCGGGGATTTTCCCCGCCCGCTTTTCGCGGGATGCCTATACTGCTGTTCCCCACAAAAAGCCCGCCCCCGGAGGGGGCGGGCTGAGGGGGTGCGGAAATGGGATAAATCAGTCCACCTTGGGGCCGGCGGCCACCAGGGCCTTGCCGGCGTCGTTGCCGGTGTACTTCACAAAGTTCTTCACGAAGCGGCTGGCCAGGTCCTTGGCCTTGGTGTCCCACTCGTCGGCGTCGCCGTAGGTGTCCCGGGGGTCCAGGATGGCGGGGTCAACGCCGGGCAGGGAGGTGGGCACCTCGAAGCCGAAGTAGGGGATGGTCTTGGTCT
>JAAWSV010000046.1 GCA_022801715.1 Oscillospiraceae bacterium | reverse complement strand
TCGGGTAGGGTTCCTGCGAATGGCTCGCCATTCGTGGGATGCCCGGTAGCGGGTTCGAGCCCCGTCGCCCGCTCCATTTTTCTATCAGGACCCTTTCTCTATCGCCAAAACGGTACTATCCATCCCCCTTCCCGCATAGACTGACAACACCCGGCGACATAGCCAAGTGGTAAGGCATGGGTCTGCAAAACCCTGATTCCCCGGTTCAAATCCGGGTGTCGCCTCCAAACAGGAAAGTCCCCGCAGCCAACCGGCTGCGGGGACTTTTTTACACCTTCTCTAAAAGCTCACAGCAATACTGCTTTAACACCGGAATATCACCAGAAATTACCTCCCACGCAGTCTCTGGGTCCACGGAGCCGTAGCTGTGGGCCACGATATTCCGCATAGCCTTAATTTGCCGCCAAGGGATGCTTGGGTGAGCCGCACGAAACGTCTCTGTCAGCTTTCCCACCAACTCCCCAATCTGCAAAATGCAAAGCGCGGCGGCATTGCGGTAGATGGAGTCCGCCGCAAACAGCCCATAGTCATCCCCAAAGCGAACCACAGTCTGCTCAATCTGAACGCAATAGGACACGATGTGCCGCAGGATATCCCAATCTCGCTCAGGAGGCGTCATAGAGCAGCACCTCCTCCTCCCGTATAGCGGCTAAAAACTGCTCATCTAAACTCCCGGTAGGGATTAAATCCACCGGCCTTTCCAGCGCCTCCTCCAGATCCAGCAGGAGACCCGCCAATTGAAAACCGCGGATTGCCCCCTTGTCTATGCGCAAGTCGATGTCGCTCTCCTCGTTGGCGTCGCCTCTTGCCCGGGAGCCGAACAGATACACCCGCTGGGCGCCGTACTGCTCCGCCAGCTTGGACACGACCCTTCCGATATTCTCCACCGTGTACACCATGTCCTGCCCTCCTCTCTGCGATACCTTATCTATACAGTATACCAAGTTTTCCGGCCATTTACAACTGCGATCTCCCGCCAAGAGGCGGTACACCCCTCCGGTGTACCGCCTCTCCTATCCCCCTTACACCATATGCTCCTCCACAATCTCGCCGCTGCGGTAGGCCATCAGCAGGGCCATCAGATCGTCAATCTGCTCCTGAAGCTGCCGCCCGGTATCTGTCTCGGCAATCTTCATCCGGCTCTCCAGCCGCTCAAAGGTCATCTCGCTGGACGCAATATCCTGATTCTCCCGGATGGCGTCCTGACGGCCCACAAAGGGCTCATGGGCCACCAGACACAGCTCGTTGGAGTCGTAGATCAGTGTGTACCCGGCAATCCCTGTGGTCTTCTGATACGCCTTGCAGAACCCGCCGTCAATCACCAGCAGCTTGCCGCCGGCCTTGATGGGGCTCTCCCCCTTCTTCAGCCTCACCGGGATGTGGCCATTGATGATGTGGCAGTGGGGCCCCTCCAGACCGAACTCCGCCATCATCCGGTCGCAGACCGCCGGATCGTTGTAGAAGGTATAGTAGGGATTTTTCGCCTCGGTCCAGATGCTCTCGTCCGCAATAAACCGCCGCTCAAAGGTGGTCATCCGGTCCCGGCCGAAGATGGGGCTGTTCCGCCCGGCCCACAGCCACCAGAGGAAGTCCATGCCGAAGCCCCGCTCCTTGGAGCCCGGCTTGCTGTAGTAGGCCCGGCGGGCGGTGAGATCGGCGTGGTCCAAAAACGCCTTGCCGCTGAGGTTCTTGCACCCGATGGAGAAGGACATAAACGCCCCCTCCTCCGTCATGGGCAGGCACCCGTGGAACAGCAGGTTGCCGTTAAATACCCGGTACAAGCTTCCCTTGGAGTAGAGGAAGCGCACATGGCGCTGGAGCTTCTCGCTGTGGCGGAAGGAGCGGGTCATCTGGTAGATCAGCTCCTCCTCCTCGCCGGTCAGGGTGTAGGGGTCCTTGGGGTCCACCGTGGGAAAGTCCGTGTCCAGCATGGCGTGCGCCACGCCGTCGATGGTGACGGTTTTGCTCTCGTAGTCAATCTTGTCCAGCAGCAGCCGGTCCTCCATGCCGAAGCAGGGGTTGCGCAGAATCTTCTGCCCCTCCAGCTTGAAGAGGATCATGGTGATGGCCTTGTGCATCCGGGCGGCCAGGAGCTTGTCCCGCTCGGTGTAGCGCAGGGCGTCCCGGCCGGAGAGCTTCACGGCAAACTGGTCCACGTTGCAGTCCTTGTACACCTCCCCGGCGAACACCGCCAGCGGCCGCAGGGAGATGCCATAGCCGGTCTCGATGACCTCTAAATTGTTGTAGCGCAGGGAGTTGGCCAGCACGGTGGCCACCAGCGTCCGGGAGCCGGAGGCCGCCCCCATCCAGAGGATGTCGTGATTCCCCCACTGGATATCGACACTGTGGTAGTTGATCAGGGACTCCAAAATGATGTCCGCCCCGGGCCCCCGGTCGAAGATGTCCCCCACGATGTGGAGCCGGTCCACCGCCAGGCGCTTGATCAGCTCGCAGAGCTGGATGAGGAAGTTGGGTGCCCGGTCGATGTCAATGATGGTGGAGATGATGTTCTCGTAGTAGTCCCGCTTGTCGCTGTCGCCGTAGCGGGTGTGGATCAGCTCGTCTAAAATATAGGCGTACTCCTTGGGCATGGCCTTGCGGACCTTGGAGCGGGTGTACTTGGTGCTGATCAGCCGGCAGACCTCGATAAGCCGGTGGAGGGTGATCCGGTACCACTCCCGCATGTCCTCGGTACTCTGGGCGATCTCCTCCAGCTTCTCCTTGGGGTAGTAGATCAGGGTGGCCAGCTGGTCCAGCTCCCGCCGGGGAATGCTGGTGGCAAAGAGGTCGTTCAGCTTCCGACGCACCACGCCGGAGGCGGAGTTGAGGATGTGCAGAAAGGCCTCGTGTTCCCCGTGGACGTCGGAGATGAAGTGCTCGGTGCCCTTGGGCAGGTTCAAAATCGCTTGCAGGTTGATGATCTCCGTGCTGGCGGCCTGCACGGTGGGGTACTGGCGGGCCAGCATCTTCAGATAGTGCAGGTTCTCAGGCCGGTAGGCTTTCGTGGACTTCATGGTACTCCTCCCTGTCATGTCGATGTGGTATAGGCTCCTTGCCTCTATTATCCCACATTTTGCACAAATATGGAAGAGGAAAAAGCATATTTTTATTCAAAAATATCAGAGGAGTTTTGGCTGGTGAAAAAGCGCCCCTATGCAGCCAGTTAATTGAAATCGGCGGCGGGGTGTGGTAGACTGTTGGGCAATACCAACGTAAGGAGGCACCCCATGAAACAGAAAACGCTCTCCCTTCTGCTCTCCCTGTTCCTGCTCCTCTCCCTGCTGCCGGCAACGGCCCAAGCAGCGGAGGAAGAATTCGTCATCAAGGACGGCGTGCTTACCGAGTACAACGGCCCCGGCGGGGATGTGGTCATCCCGGACGGTGTCATCGAAATCCCAAGGGAGGTTTTCAACGGCAACAAGGATATAACCAGCCTTGTGATCCCCGACAGCGTCACAGATCTCGATTTCCGCTTCCTTCCAACTTGCGATAATCTCCGCAGCCTGACCCTTGGCCGGGGCATCCGGGACTTTCTGTCATATGACCAACGTATCCCGCGCGGCATGCGCAGCATCACCCTGCGGGGCGACGTCTCCAAGGTGGACTACCGGTCCTTCAGGTACTGCGATGATCTCCAGGAGATCAACTACAGCGGCGCGGTGGAGCAGTGGCGTTCCGCTCTGAGGGAGGGGATGTTCCCGGGTGTGACCACCATCGGGCCCTACGGCACCCGATACATCCCGCCCTATACGGCCATGCAAGACATCCCTAACGCGGTGGTGCACTGCAGCGATGGGGACTACCGTGACGACGGCTCTGACCTGGGCGAGCCCGGCGGCGCCGGCAACTCCGGCAACTCCGGCAGCTCCGGCAGCTCCGGCGGCACCGGCGACTCCGGCGGCACGGATGGCGTGCGCTTTACCCTGACCAAGGATCCCGACATGGACAGCTTCGACTTGGCCGAGTGCGCCTATCCGGCGATCCTGACCGTCATCCCCTCCCTGACGGTGGACGGCGTGGAGGTGCCCGCCTCCCGGTACAGCGTTACCTATGACTGGGAGATGACAAACAGCAACTCCCCCTTCTCGTCAACAGCCACCACCAAGGACGAGGTCAACTACCTGGAGGTATCCGCTTATCTTGTTGTCAAGAGAATCTCTATTTACTGCACCGCCACAGCCATTTATGAGGGAAAGCGCTACACGGCCGAGGTGGTGTGGCCCAATCTGTACCGCTCCAACGAACGCCCGCAGGAGCCCACCAACAAGGTCTGTCAAGTCTACTTGGATCTCAACGGCGGCACCGTGGACGGCCAGAAGCAGTACCCCGCCTTGGAGCGCATGGTTGGCGAACCTGTGGGCACCCTCCCCGTACCGGTGCGTCCCAACTACACCTTCCAGGGCTGGCAGTCCACCGCCGGCGGCAGCGATATGGTGACGGCCAGCACCCCCGTCCCTGACCTGCCCACTTGGGGAATGCGGGCCCAGTGGAAGGGAAACTGGGAAAACAACTCCTCCGCCGAGGACTTTGAGATCAACAGCAAGGGCTACCTGAAGAAGTACGTCGGCCCTGGCGGCAGCGTGGTGATCCCCCCGGTAACCAGCATCGGCACCTATGCCTTCTTCAACTGCGAGACGCTGACCGACGTGGTCATTTCCGATGAAGTGCAGAACATCGGAAACCAGGCCTTCGCCTACTGTGCAAACCTCCGCAGCGTCTCCATCCCCGGCAGTGTGCAGAAAATTGACGGCTACGCCTTCAACGGCTGTACCAGCCTCACGGAGGTGGTGCTCCCGGAGGGTGTGAAGGAGATTGACTTCTTGGCTTTCAACGACTGTAAAAACCTCACTGCCGCCGTCATCCCGGCCAGTGTGACCAAGATCTCCAGCAGCGCCTTTGCCGGCTGCCCCAAGCTGACCATCTACGGTAAGGCCGGCAGCGCGGCGGAGACCTTCGCCAGAGAGCAAAATATCCCCTTCTCCACCGGCCCCGCCCCCTCCTCCGATGCCGCCGCCCCTGCTGCACCGGCGGAGACCATCCCCGCCAGCGGCACCTCCTACGCCTCCACCCAGACGGTGACGGTGGACGGCAAGGCTGTGGAGTTCCAGATGTACGCTCTGAAGGACGAGAAGGGCAACCCCACCAACTACATCAAGCTCCGGGACCTGGCCCAAATCCTCAGCGGCACCGAGGCCCAGTTCGCTGTGGGGTATGACAACACCGCCAAGGCCATCTCTGTTACCACCGGCGAGGCCTATACCCCCAACGGCTCGGAGATGCAGACCCCCTTCTCCGGCGACCGCTCCTACACCGGCGGCGCCAGGAGTGTCACCGTGGACGGCGAGGCGGTGGAGCTGACCGCCATCACCCTCACCGACGACGCCGGCGGCGGGTACACCTACTTCAAGCTCCGGGATTTAGGCAAGGTCCTGGGCTTCAACACCGGCTGGACCCGTGAGCAGGGCGTCTTTGTGGAGAGCGACAAGCCCTACACGGAGTAAAGGGACAGGCGCGGACCATGCGGTCCGCGCCTTTGGTTTTTTATTGACAGCCGCCACGCTATTCCGACTGCTTGTAAAAATTCTGAGTATGGCTATAATAGAATCATCATCAGCAAGGAGGGGGATATTGCCATGAAATGCGATCTTCGCACATTGTTCACCTGTCCTCCAGGTTCCATAGTGGAATGGTTTCGCAAGGTCGAACAATGCATCTCTATTTTTGAACCGGAGCGAATTCAAAACCTCAGGCCTGCGCCGGCGGAGGACATCCAAGCCCTTGAACAGTTGGTTAAGGAAAAATACGGCTGTTCCCTCCCGCCGTCTTACAAGCTGTATTTACAGAAGATGGGCGAGGCGGACAGCAATATCCTCTCCCGTCGTATGGGCTGCGACCTGAAGGACTGTCAATCGTTTCGTAATATGGCTGATGGAACAAAATATTGGATTGACTTTACATTTCGTACTTTTACATTTCGCGGTGAGATCATTGAAACCATTGAGGAAGTCGTTGCACACCGAACCCCCGGCCACCCGCCGTTTTGGATTTTTTTCTATGAGGCTTTAGCGGAATTAACCTACGGCTTTTCACCTGCTGCGGACGGGCCGGACGAACTTATGATGACGGTGGGCTGGCGCTTCTGTTATCCCCATGATACCTTTTCAAAACTGCTGTTTTTCTGTGCCTACTGTGATTTGCGAAGATGGGTATTGACCAATGGCAGGGCAATGGAATATAAAGCGGATACCTTTTCTGCTGGACCTTCCTGTCTTCACGCATTACTGTTCCATGCAGACTGTCCGCCAGAGTGGACTGTAATTGGACAGGCGCCTCTGGCGGCGTTTTTGCGGGAATTGGAGGAGAAGTATTCCCTGGAGCCCTGCTGGTTCAGCGGCAGGAAGGAGTTTTGTCTATATGACATGGAAAACCGCCCCACGGAAGAGTTGTACCCATTCAATCGCTATGTGGCCTTTCATGCTGATTTTGGTCTGACAATCTGCATTGAATATTATGAACCGGAAATCCAGGTTGTCATATTCAGCGAGGATTTGTCCCTCACCAAGCAAATTTCAGACGCAATTTTGGAACAAACAAGGCTGGAAGAGGACTCCATAAATTTCAGGCAGTTGGATTGGGAGCAAGTTCCAGGCTGGTTAACTTTTGATTCCCGGTAATTGCTGCAATATTAGAGAGCAAGTATCGACCCGTGGCCCTTTAGGGCAAGTACCAGCAGAGCGCCACCTGTGCCGAGTTCCGCGCTTTTGGTTTTATATTGACAGCCGTCAATCCGACCCCCGATACGCCTTGGCGGCGGCGATAAAGCTGCGAAACAGCGGGTGGGCCCGGTTGGGGCGGCTCTTCAGCTCCGGGTGGAACTGCCCGGCGATGAAGCAGGGGTGGTCCGCCAGCTCGATCATCTCCACCAACCGCCCGTCGGGGGACAGCCCGGAGAGCACCAGCCCCGCCTTGGTGAGCGCCTCCCGGTAGTCGTTGTTGAACTCATACCGGTGGCGGTGGCGCTCGTCGATGCGCTCCGTGCCGTAGATCTCCCGGGCCCTGGTCCCCTCCTGAAGGACGCAGGGACAGCTGCCCAGGCGCATGGTGCCGCCCTTGGCGGTGATCCCCTGCTGGTCGGGCATCAGATGGATCACCGGGTGGGGGGTGTGGGGCGCCAGCTCACCGGAGTGGGCGTCGGCGAGACCACAGACGTGGCGGGCGAACTCCACCACTGCCAGCTGCATCCCCAGACAGATGCCCAGGAAGGGCACCCTGTTGACCCGGGCGTACTCGATGGCGGCAATCTTCCCCTCCGTCCCCCGGCTGCCAAAGCCCCCGGGAATCAGGACGCCGTCACAGCCGGCGAGGCGCGCCGCCGGATCAGTCAGCTCCTCGCTGTCCACCCAGTCGATCTCCACCTTCACGCTGTTTTCAATTCCCCCGTGTGTCAGGGCCTCCGCCACGGAGAGGTAGGCGTCGTGAAGGGCCACATACTTCCCCACCAGAGCGATCCGCACCCTGCCGGAGGGGTGCTTGGCTTTGTGGACCATGGTGGCCCACTCGGTGAGGTCGGGGGCGTGGCAGATGAGTCCCAGCCGCCGCACCACCACGTCCGCCAGCCCCTCCCGCTCCAGCATCAGCGGCACCTCATAGAGCAGATCCGCCGTCAGGTTGGGGATGGCGTTCTCCACGGGAATGCTGCAAAACAGTGAGATCTTCTCCAAAATCTCCGCGGGCACCGGGGCATCGGACCGGCACAGGATCACATCCGGCTGGATGCCCAGACTCAAAAGCTCCTTGGCGGAGTGCTGGGTGGGCTTGGATTTCAGCTCCCCGCTGCCGGGGATGGAGACAATGAGGGAGACATGGATAAACATCACATTGTGCCGCCCCCGCTCCGCGGCCACCTGCCGGATGGACTCCAGAAAGGGCTGGGACTCGATGTCGCCCACGGTGCCGCCGATCTCCACAATGGCCACATCGGCGTCAGGGGTGTCCAAGGCGTAGATGCAGCGTTTGATCTCGTTCGTGATGTGGGGGATGATCTGCACGGTGCCGCCCAAAAAGTCCCCGCTGCGCTCCTGATTGAGCACATTCCAGTAGATTTTACCGGCGGAGACAGAGGAGTAGGCGGAAAGATTCTCGTCAATAAACCGCTCGTAGTGGCCCAGATCCAGATCGGTCTCGGCACCGTCGTCGGTGACAAAGACCTCCCCGTGCTGGTAGGGGGACATGGTCCCCGGGTCCACATTCAGGTAGGGATCCAGCTTCTGGACCCTCACCCGCAGTCCCCGCTGCTTGAGCAGCCTCCCCAGGGAGGCCGCGGCAATCCCCTTCCCCAGCCCGGAGACCACACCGCCGGTGACGAAGATATATTTGACAGCCATGGTGTTTCCCCCTCAACGTGAAGTGTATTTTTTATAGTTTGGCATTGTACTCTTGACAGGGGGATTCGTCAAGAGAAAATTTGCTGTAAGCCGCCACAAGCAGCAAGCGCAGCCGCCGGTTGCAGAGGCCTTTTCGACAGTACCGGGCACTCTCACCCCAGCAGAGAAGGCATGTACTGTGCCCCCTTCCCCCCACAATACGAAACACTTGCCATCCTCCCCATCCTGTGATATCATATTTACCGCAAAACCAAACGAAAGAGGCACCCTATGGAACAAATCACCAAGCATTTCACCCAACTCACCACAGCGGAGCTGCAAAAGATCTACCAGCTCCGTGTCACCGTCTTCGTGGTGGAGCAGCAGTGCCCCTACCAGGAGGTGGACGCCGCGGACCTCTCCGCCTACCACATCTGGTTCCAGGAGGGGGAGGAGATCCTCGCCTACCTGCGCCTGCTCCCGCCGGGGACCGCCTTTGACGAGGCCGCCATCGGCCGGGTCATCGCCGTCCGCCGCCGGCAGGGACTGGGGAGTCGGGTCCTCGCCGCCGGCATCCAGGCCGCCCGGGACCTCCTCCACGCGGACAGCCTCGTTCTGGAGGCCCAGGTCTACGCCAGAGGGCTCTACGAGAAGGCCGGCTTTCAGGCGGTCTCAGAGGAATTTTTGGAGGACGGCATCCCCCACATCCGTATGCGCCGGACGCTGTGACCGCCGGAGAGAACGGGAGGGGAGTGCATAAAATTTCACCAAAATTGAAAATTCCCTCTTGACAAATGGGGACAGAGGGGGTATGATACGCCCATAAATTTTCCGGCCGGTGACGGCGGGAAACAGACGGGCGGCGGCGCGCAGCGCCAAGGTCCGCAGGCAGCGGCCATGAGGAAGAGAAGTAGCCGGGAAGATCACCTACAGTGAGCGGGAGACAGTGGAAACCCCGCGGCGGAGTCCCGGTGAATAACACTTCTGAGCCTCGACCCCAACAGCGTACATGCTCAGTAGGGGAGACGGGATCAGCCCGTTACAGCTGTAGAGCTTGTTAGAGCTTGAAGGGGCCGCTTCGGCGGCAAATTAGGTGGCACCGCGGATTCCGACGATTCGTCCTAAAATTGAGTATTTTAGGCGTCGGCGACAATTCGGAGGTGCTTTTTATGTGCGCAATTATGGGCTATACCCAGCGGGATATCCCCCGCGAGACCTTGACCGCGGCCTTCGCTAAAACCGCCAGCCGCGGCCCTGACGATACCCGCATTATGGACACGGGACCGGGGACCCTTCTGTTCCACCGCCTGTCCATCATGGGCGTCCACCCGGAGGGGATGCAGCCCTTCACCGCCCCGGACGGCAGCGCCGTGGTGTGCAATGGCGAGCTCTACGGCTTCCGCAGAACGCGGGAGGCCCTGCGGGAGAAGGGCTATACCTTCCGCAGCGACAGCGACTGCGAACTTCTGCTTCCCCTGTGGCGGGAGTACGGCGTGGAGCTGTTCCCCCAGTTGGACGCGGAGTTTGCCCTGATCCTCTATGACGCCGCCGCGGGGGAGTTCATCGCCGCCCGGGACCCCATCGGCATCCGGCCCCTCTACTACGGGGAGAGCGCCACCGGCGGGATGCTCTTCGCCAGCGAGCCCAAGAACCTGATCGGCCTCACCGGCGAGATCAAGCCCTTCCCCCCGGGGCACTACTACCGGGACGGGAAGTTCACCTGCTACCGGGACATCACCCGGACAGCGGCGGTGTGTCATGACGACTTGGACACCGTCTGCCGGAAGATCCGGGAGAAGCTGATCGCCGGCGTGGAGAAGCGGCTGGACGCCGATGTGCCCGTGGGCTTCCTCCTCTCCGGGGGCTTGGACAGCTCCTTGGTCTGCGCCATCGCCGCCCGGCTCTTGGGGAAGCCCATCGAGACCTACGCCGTGGGCATGTCCACCGATGCCATCGACCTCAAATACGCCCGGCAGGTGGCGGAGCACATCGGCAGCCATCACCACGAGATATACATCACCGAGGAGGATGTTCTGAGCGCCCTGGAGCAGGTCATCTGCACCTTGGGCACCTACGACATCACCACCATCCGGGCCAGCATGGGCATGTACCTGATGTGCCAGGCCATCCACGCAGAGAGCGGCATCCGGGTGCTCCTCACCGGGGAGATCAGCGACGAGCTCTTCGGGTATAAATATACAGACTTCGCCCCCGGTCCCGCCGCCTTCCAGGCGGAGAGCGAGAAGCGGGTGCGGGAGCTGCACATGTACGACGTACTCCGGGCGGACCGGTGCATCTCGGCCAACAGCCTGGAGGCCCGGGTGCCCTTCGGCGACTTGGACTTCGTCCAGTACGTCCTCTCCGTGGACCCGGCCAAGAAGGTGAATGTCTACGGCAAGGGCAAGTACCTGCTCCGCCGGGCCTTCGAGGGGGACTGGCTCCCGGAGAGCATCCTCCAGCGGGAGAAGGCCGCCTTCTCCGACGCGGTGGGCCACTCCTTGGTGGACGATTTGAAGGCCCACGCGGAGCGGACCTATGGTGACGACTGGCGGGAGCTTGCGGAGAAATACGCCTATCACGCCAAGCCCTTCACCAAGGAGTCCCTGCTCTACCGGGAGATCTTCGAGAAGTACTACCCCGGTCAGGCGGCCATGGTGGCCGGCTTCTGGATGCCCAACCGGAGCTGGGAGGGCTGCGACGTAGACGACCCCAGCGCCCGTGTGCTGAGCAACTATGGGAAATCGGGGGAATAATTCGCGTGAAATCTGCGGATTTACGCTTCGCGTTCGCTTGAAATCTGAGGATTTCAAGCGAGGGGGGAATAAGGATTTCGTTTGAAATCCTTGGATTTCAAACGAGGATTTCAATTACGGGGGGCTTTTTTCTTGGAAGCGGCGCGGCCGATTCCAAGAAAAAAGGTTCGGGCCCAGCGGGGCCCGCAGGGTGTTTTTTCGAAAACGCGGTTTCCGAAAAAAACGATTTGGATTTATTTGCGGTGCAGGCGCCGCAAACTCTGCCGAGGGCTTTTCGCGGCTGGGGCCGCGAAATTCTATATATGACAGGCGAGGTTTTATACTTTGGACAAATTGCTGCGCGGAGGCGCGAGGAGGATACTACTATGAACAAGGTCACAGAACTGTTTGGCAGCATGGTTTTTAACGAGGAGGTGATGCGGCAGAGGCTCTCCAGCGCCTGCTATCAGGGGTGGAAGACCTGCATCGCCGAGGGGCGGTCCCTGACCATTGAGATTGCCAACGAGATTGCCAACGCCATGAAGGACTGGGCCATTGAGAAGGGGGCCACCCACTTTACACACTGGTTCCAGCCTATGACCGGGGTTACCGCCGAGAAGCATGACAGCTTTATTACCCCCCGGGAGGACGGACGGGTGATGATGCAGTTTAGCGGCAAGGAGCTGGTCCGGGGGGAGCCCGACGCCTCCTCCTTCCCCTCCGGGGGCCTCAGGGCCACCTTTGAGGCCCGGGGGTACACCGCCTGGGACCCCACCGCGTTTGCGTTTATTAAGGATGGAAGCCTCTGTATCCCCACGGTGTTCTGTTCCTATGGCGGGCACGCGCTGGATAAAAAGACGCCGCTGCTCCGCTCGTTAGATGAGCTGAGCCGGCAGGCGGTGCGGATTATGCGGCTGTTCGGGGACACGGAGGTGAAGCGGGTCACCTGTCAGGTGGGGCCGGAGCAGGAGTACTTTTTGATCGACAAGTCCGTCTTTAATCAGCGGGAGGATCTCCAGCTCACCGGCCGTACCCTCTTCGGGGCCAAGCCCCCCAAGGGGCAGGAGCTGGAGGACCACTACTTCGGCGCCATCAAGCCCCGTGTGGCCGCCTACATGGCGGAGCTGGACGAGGAGCTCTGGAAGCTGGGGGTGCTGGCCAAGACCAAGCACAATGAGGTGGCCCCCGCCCAGCATGAGCTGGCTCCCATCTACACCGACGCCAACACCGCCTGCGACCACAATCAGCTGACCATGGAGGTGATGAAGCGGGTGGCCGGGCGGCACAACATGGTGTGTCTGCTCCACGAGAAGCCCTTCGCCGGGGTCAACGGCTCCGGCAAGCACAACAACTGGTCCCTCTCCACCGACACGGGGAAGAATCTGTTCAAGCCCGGCTCCACGCCCAGTCAGAATGCCCGGTTTCTGCTGTTTTTGGCGGCCTTTATCAAGGGCGTGGACGAGTATCAGGAGCTGATTCGCTGCACGGTGGCCATTCCCGGCAACGACCACCGCTTGGGCGCGCAGGAGGCGCCGCCGGCTATTGTGTCCATCTTTTTGGGGGACGAGCTCACCGCCGTGGTGGACTCCATCATCGAGGGCACCGAGTACATTGAGCAGGGCAAGCGGATGCTCCACGTGGGCGCCGATGTGCTGCCCCACATCCGCCAGGACAACACCGACCGCAACCGCACCAGCCCCTTGGCCTTCACCGGCAACAAGTTCGAGTTCCGTATGCTGGGTTCCAGCCAGTCCATCGCCGGCCCCAACGTGGCCCTGAACACCATCATGGCCGAGGAGCTCCAGCAGTTCGCGGACATCCTGGAGGGCGCCGGGGACTTTGAGAAGGCCCTCCACCAGCTCCTGCAAAAGACCTTCACCGACCACAAGCGGATCATCTTCAACGGCAACGGCTACGAGGAGGCCTGGGTGGAGGAGGCCCAGCGCCGGGGCCTCAGCAACATCTCCTGCACCGCCGACGCGCTGAAGGAGTACTGCACCCCCCGCCACGTGGCCCTCTTCGAGAAACACGGCGTCTACACCGCCGAGGAGTTCCAGGCCCGCAGCGAGATCCACTTCGAGAACTACTGCAAAGTCACCGGCATCGAGGCCCACACCATGGTGGACATGGTGAAGCGGGACATCTACCCGGCGGTCTGCGCCTTCATGACCCGCGTGGCGGAGACCATCAACTCCAAGCGCGCCGCCGTGGCCGGCATCGACTGCACCCTGGAGCAGGGCCTCTTGGAGCGCCTCACCGCCCTGAGCGTGGAGATGATGGCCGCCTGCGCCCAGCTGGAGAAAGACCTCGGCCAGGTCCCCCACAGCAGCTTAGGCGAGGAGGCCCACTACTACCGCTATACCATCTTCCAGAACATGGAGCGCCTGCGCGCCGCCGCCGACGCCCTGGAGTCCATCACCGGCGCGGACTACTGGCCCTACCCCTCCTACAGCGACATTCTCTACAGCGTAAGATAGTGGCGCTTACGCGCTCGCTTGAAATCTGCGGATTTCAAGCGAAGGGGTTGCAGCCGCCTGCGTCGCACTCGCTGACGCTCGCACGCTTGTCGGCTGAGAAGTATTTTTTCCGAAAACGCGGTTTCCGGAAAAAATGATTTGAATTGATTTGCGGCGTGCGCGCCGCAAACTCTGCCGAGGGCGAAAGCGCCCGTCTTGGGCGCTTTTGGGAGGCGGGGAGAGAGATTGGTTTACATAACGGCTCCGTTTTGCGGGGCTGTCCAAGCGGCTTTTGCCGCTGGACAGCCCCTTTCTTTTTGGCCGTTTGGGAGGGCTGCCGGAAAGGCAAAATAACTTGCATTTTCTGCCAAATATGGTATGATGCTAAGGAACAGATGATGTATACAAGAACGGCCCGACCGATACTGTCTGGAGAAAGTGAGAGGAAGCCATGATAAGTCTCAAGCGCAAGGCATACGATATTATTAAGGAGAACATCGTCACCTGCCGCTACGCCCCCGGGGATTTCCTGAACGAGGCCCAGCTGATGGAGGAGATCGGTACCAGCCGCACCCCCATCCGGGAGGCGCTGAGCAAGCTGGAGCAGGAGCGGTTTGTGCGGATCGTCTCCAAAAAGGGTGTCATGGTCTCGGAGCTGACGCTGAAGGAGATCGGCGATGTATATCAGGTGCGCCTGATGCTGGAGCCCCAGATCGTCCGGCAGTGGGGGACCAGTATCCCCATCGAGGGTCTGGAGGACTGCCGCAAGCGCCTGCTGAACTACCGCCCGGAGATGGACATGCGGCAGCGCAACGAGCTGGACGACTGCCTCCACCGCCTGATTATCGACAGCTGCCCCAACATATACTTCCAGCAGTGGATGACCCACATCTACTGCCAGAACCAGCGCATCCGCGTCATCAGCGGCCAGCTGGACCAGCTGATGGAGGAGAACAACGAGAGCCACCTGCGCATCGCCGAGCGCCTTCTGATCTCCGACTACCAAGGGGCCGCGGACCTGCTGTACAGCCACTTGGAGCAGTCCAAGGAAAAGACCTTTAACTGCCTGCTGAAGATCGGCGCCCCCTGACCCCTATAGGCCATCATAAATATATAAAGTATACAATAGATCGCCGCGCCTGATACCCGCCGGGAATGGATATGCAGCACGAGAGAAAAATCGGCGTCAACACGTCTCCGCGAAAGGGACATGTTGGCGCCGTATATCTTCAATTTAGTCCAAATCCCCAACAGATTTGGGCAATATATCTAAAAAATAACCCTGCATTTCGGGATAAACTACGAATTTATAACTATGCTTGACTTTGCTGTATAGCATGACTATAATAGTATATATCAAGTATACAAGAGCGCAGCGAGAACACGCCGCCGCTTCGAAAAATGAAAGGAAAGGAAGGAGAGCGACATGTACAACTTCTACCACAACGACCTTTTCCCCGCAAACTTCGACAAGAGCGACTGGAGGTACTCCCGCTCCTACCAGCGGAGCCTAAACCTGATGAAGGGGGCCATCGACCTCCATGTCCACGCCGGTCCCCACCTGGTCAGCAGCCCCCGCAGCGTGAACCCCGTCCAGGCCGCCATTGAGGCCCGGGACGCCGGGATGCGGGCCATTGCCTACATGTGCGTGTTCAACTGGAGCGTGGGAACCTCCTGGATTGTCAACGAGACGGTTCCCGGCTTCACCACCTACGGCGGCATCATCCTGAACACCGTCATGGGCGGCATGAACCCCCGGGCCGTCAAGACCGCCGTTTACTACGGCGACGGCGCCCGCTTCGTCTCCTTCGGCGCCCACTCCACCAAGTATCAGGCCGGCGTGGAGGGCCGCTATGTAGACGGGGAGTGGAAGCGTCTGGTGGATATCTACCCGGAGTTCAAGACCGAGGAGTACGACCGCTGCGTGGAGATCCCCGCCTACGGCAAGCCCACCAAGGCCTTCTCCGACATCATGCAGATCATTGCCGACAACCCCCAGATCTACTTAGTCAGCGGCCACATCTCCAATCAGGAGGCCATTGACCTGTGCAAGTACGCCAAGGACTACGGCATCAAGAAGGTGCTCCTCTCCAACGCCGTCACCGAGCACCTGAGCGAGCAGGAGATCGACCAGGTCCTCGGTCTGGGGGCCAAGCTGGAGAAGTGCCTGGCTGAGCACACCCACACCGGCACCATCCCCAAGACCCACTACTACGTGGAGCCGGAGTACCGGGCCTATGACGAGGGCCAGTCCGGCGCCCCCAAGGGCGGTGTCTACGGCGCGGCGGAGCAGATGAAGAAGTTCGGCGTGGAGCATTTCATCTGCGGCACCGACTTCGGCGTCTACACCCTGCCCCACCCGGTGGAGGGCTTCCGGGAGTGGATCGCCTGCCTGATGGACAGCGGCTGGACTGACGAGGAGATCCGCATGGTCACCACCGTCAACGCCGCTAAAATGCTGGACATCGACCTGAGCGTACCCTTTGTACCCTATGGGGAGGCGTGTGAGAAATGAAAAAGATCAAGCTGACCTTTGTTGACGAGGGCATCTCCGCCATAGCGGTGCTCTTGGAGGATAAGGCCCCCCGGACCGCCCGGATGATCTGGAATCTCTTGGAGACGCCCATGGAGAACGACGCCATCCACGCCATGTTCACCGGCCGGGAGCTGAGCTTCGGCGTCCCCAACGACCGGGTGGACGAGAGCACGATCTTCGACCTGCCCCCGGAGAACCAGACCATGTTCCCCCTGCCCGGCAGCCTGATCTGGAATGCCTACCGGCCCTACCAGTGGCTGGGGACCCCCCGGGCGGTGTACGACTTCGGCATTTTCTACGGCCCGGAGAGCCGGATTCTCCTGCCCACCGGCTGGCGTCCCAGCAACCACTTTGGCGACATTGTGGAGAGCCTGGAGGAATTCGCCGCCTGCTGCGCCCGCTGCCAGCGGGAGGGCGTGAAAAAAATCCGCATCCAAAGGGTATAACAACCCTTGGGAGCGGAGTGGGACAACATACCAAATCACATCAAAAAATGGAGGTAGGATCATGAAAAAACTGTTGGCAGTTCTTCTTGCAATGGCGATGATGCTGGCCCTTGCGGCCTGCGGCGACACCGGCAGCCAGAATAACGGCGGCCAAAACGGCGAAAACCAGAGCGGTACCGGCGACACGAACACCGACCAGAACAATCCCTCCTCCGGGGAGGTCACCTTTGACAAGACCATCAAGCTGATCGTTCCCTATGATGCCGGCGGCGGTGTCTACAACGCGGCCATCATCGTGGCAGCCGAGGCCCAGAAGTACTTAGGGACCACCATTGACGTGGTGTGCATGGCCGGCAACGGCGGACAGGAGGGCATCGAGTACGTCTACAATCAGGCCTCCGACGGCTATACCCTCTTAGCCACTGACTACGGTCCCCTGATCTCCACCGCCATTGAGGAGGACGTGATCTACCAGCTGGACGAGTTCACCCCCATCATTGAGATGACCCAGGTGCTGCCCACCTTCTTTGTCAAGAGCGACAGCCCCTACCAGACCATGGAGGAGCTGATCGAGGCCGCCAAGGCCAAGCCCGGCCAGATCTCCGTGGGCCACGGCAAGTTCCACTCGGTGCCCCACCTGCCCCTGATGCTCCTGGAGGACCTCTCCGGCGCGGACTTCAACGAGGTTCCCACCTCCGGCGGCAGTGAGGCGCTGGCCTTCACCTTGGGCGGCAGTGTGGACGTGGGCGCCTCCGTGCCCTCCACCGTGGCCGGCAGTGTAGCCGCCGGTGACCTGCGGGTGCTGGCGGTGGCCGCCGAGGACCGGGCCCCCGAGTTCCCCGACGCCCCCACCCTGAAGGAGCTGGGCTATGAGGTCTCCATGCCCGCTTGGTACACCATCTTCTGCAAGAGCGACGTGCCGCAGGAGATCCGCGACGCCCTGGAGCAGGGCCTTGCCGACGTCATCGCCTCCGCCGAGGCCCAGGAGACCGCCGCGGCCTCCAACGTGACTCTCACCGGCACCGGCAGCGCCGAGTCCCAGACCCTGTACGACAATACCATCCGCGACTTGACCACGCTTCTAGGATAATTTCGCCGGAAACCCGCTTCGCTGGGCTTTCCGACGAGGGGGGTGCAGCCGCCTGCGTCGCACTCGCTACGCTCGCACGTTTGTCGGCTGAGAGGTATTTTTGCCGAAAACGCGGTTTCCGGCAAAAATGATTTAACTTGATTTGCGGTCCGCGGACCACAGACTCCCTTGGGAGTGCCTTTTGACTAATCCAAGTGAATGCAGGGGCGGCGGTGAAAGGTATGCGCGCTTCACTGCCGCCCTTTCTGCAACCTTTTACGGGAAAATGAGGTTAAATTATGGCATTAGGTGAAGTATTAGTACAAGCGTTAGGCAACGCCTTCCAGCCCATGACGGTGCTCTACGCCTTCATCGGCGTGGCCCTGGGCGTGACGGTAGGCGCCATCCCCGGACTCACCGGAGACATGGCCATCTCCATCCTGCTGCCCTTTGTCTACAAGGTGGACCCCACCATGTCCCTGGGCCTCCTGATCGGCATCTACAAGGGCAGCATGTTCGGCGGGAGCATCTCCGCCATCTCCTTCGGCGTCCCCGGCACCCCCGCCGCCGCGGCCACCGTGGAGGACGGCTACCCCTTAGCCCAAAAGGGCTACCCCAAGCGCGCCATGCTCCAGGCTCTCTACTCCTCCGTCACCGGCGACTTCTTTTCCTCCATCCTGCTGATCTTCCTGACCATCCCCATGGGCCAATTGGCCATCCAGTTTGGCCCCACGGAGTTCTTCGCCCTGTACGTGTTCTCCCTGGTGGTTATTGCCATCCTGAACCGGGACAGCCGCACCAAGGGCATCCTGGCCTCGGTACTGGGCCTCCTGATCGGAGCCATTGGCACGGACCCGGTAACCGGAGCCAGCCGCATGACCTTTGGCATCAAGCTCTTCCGGGGCGGCTTTGCCACCGTACCGGTCTTAGTGGGTACCTTCGCCATCAGCGAGCTGATCATCCAGTACGCCAACGCCCACCGGGAGAAGGTCCTCTATCAGCTGGGCCAGGCCCAGGAGCGTTTGGTGGTGGAGCTGAATAAAAATAAGGAGGATCGCTACACTTGGCGCCACTACTGGGACACCTTCCGCTGCACCGTGGTGGGCTCGGTGATCGGCACCTTTATCGGCATTCTCCCCGGCGCCGGCTCCTCCATCGCCTGCTACCTCAGCTACGGTGTGGGCCGCAGCGTGGCCAAGGACGGCGACCAGTTCGGTACCGGCGTCCTCAACGGCGTGGCCGCCCCGGAGGCGGGGAACAGCGCCACCTGCGGCGCCTCCATCATCCCCCTCCTGGCCTTTGGCATTCCCGGCAGCGCCACCGCCGCCCTCATCGGCGCGGCTCTGACCATGCAGGGCATCAACCCCGGCCCCACCATGTTCTCGGCCAATCAGGTGATCATCTACGCCTTCTTCATCGTGGTTGTCTACGCCAGCTTTTTCAACCTAGGTGTCAGCCGCCTTTTGATCCCCCTCTACGCCAAAATCAGCAAGATGAAGCCCAAGTATCTGATCCCTGTCATCTTCGCCCTGGCCATCCTGGGCTGCTATACCACCGACAACTCCATCAGCAACGTGTGGACCCTCCTCCTCTTCGGCGTGTTAGGCGTGATCCTGCGGAAATTCCGCATCCCCCTTGGCCCCTTCGTATTGGGCTACCTCATCGGGCCGGCGGCGGAGCGATCCCTGCGGCAGGCACTGAGCATGAATGGCAATAACCCGCTGGTACTCTTCCAACGCCCCATCGCCATTGCCTTCTATATCGCCACCGTGGCCTTCATCTTCATCATCTACTACACCTTCAAAAAGAACAAGGAGACTTTAGACAAGGGGGCGCATTCTGACGATGAGTAAGCTGAAAGTAACCAACCTGCGCAACATCGGCCTCAGCTGCGGTGTCATGGTCCTGAGCATAGCGGGCATTCTGCACACCTTCCTTGGCGGCGGCTGGAGCAAAAAGACCGGCGAGGCCGCCAAGCTGTACCCCCGCATCATCTACGGCATCCTGATCCTGGTGGCGCTGTACCTGCTGGTCATGGAGCTGGCCGGCCGCGTGCCCCCGGAGCCCCCGGCCATTGCGGTGGTGAAGTGGTGGCAGCCCCTGCTGATTCTGGCGGTGGGCGTAACCTTCTTCCTCTTCGTGCTCTACGCCGGCACGGCGGTGGGCATTCTCCTGTATCTCTGCGGCACCATCGCCCTGTTTGACGAGGACCCGAAGAAGCACTGGAAAATGGACCTCCTGGTGGCCGTCATCGCCACGGCAGCAATGTGGCTGATCTTCACCCGCATTCTCCCCATCGTAACCCTCAAGCAGCTCCTTATCTGACCCATCCCCCCTTCATCACAAATCCGTCACAGGTATTTTAGACTTTTGTAACAAACGCCGCTTAAATATTTAACAACTTTCCCATATCATAGTTCTTGCAAGAGACAAGTCTTTTTCATCCAACCTCCTTTATCACCATAGGGACAGGGACTGCACCGCCGCAGTCCCTGTCCCGCTTTATCCCGGCAAAAAAAGCCCGCCCCGACCTCCCGGTCGGGACGGGCTTCAAACGACCCTCTGTCAATCACTGCACAGCCAGCCCGGCGCCGGCCTTCAGCTGGAAGCGTCTGGTCTGGGCCTGCAGCATACGGACCTGCTCGAAGAGCTCGGAGCTCACCGCCGCGGACTCCTCACTGCTGGCGGAGTTGGTCTGCACCACGGCGGAGATCTGCCCGATGCCCTCGGCCACCTGGGCCAGAGCGCCGGCCTCCACCTTCACCGCCTCGGTGATCTCGCCGATGGCGCTGTTGGACTGGCGCACCAGCTCCAGCGTCCGCTCCAGTGTCTGGGACACCTCGCTGACAATCTGATTGCCCCGCTCCGCCGCTTGGACGGAGCCGTCAATCAGGTCCTTGGTGGCCTTGGCGGCCTGATCGGACTTGCTGGCCAGATTGCGCACCTCGTCTGCCACCACGGCGAAGCCCTTGCCGGCGCTGCCCGCCCGGGCGGCCTCCACGGCGGCGTTCAGGGCCAGGATGTTGGTCTGGAAGGCGATGTTCTCGATG
>JAAWSV010000045.1 GCA_022801715.1 Oscillospiraceae bacterium | reverse complement strand
CATCCGCGACACCGACATCGCCGAGGAAATGATGAGCTACACCAAGAACAACATCCTGGTGCAGTCCGCCCAGGCCATGCTGGCCCAGGCCAACCAGGTGCCTCAGGGCGTGCTCCAGCTGCTGGGCTAATCCGCAAACAAATAGACCACTACCAATCTATAAGCAGCAAAGGGAGCCGGATCAATTGGTCCGGCTCCTTTTTACGCCGCCCTGCCCTCAAAATCCGCAGATTTCGAGCAAAGCAGCACCTCCACATCTTCGGGAGCATAGTATGGGGTGGACGTTCACACGTCCCGCACTTGGGGCACTGGCGGTCTCCGCCAGACTGCCCCGCATAATCGGAAGATCCATGGAGGTATCTCTCTTATGGCCTATTACCATCATCATCACGCCGCTGGCTGCGGCTGCTCTACACAGAGTACCTGCTCCTGCGGCAGCAATAACTGCGGCTCCGTAGGCGGCTGTTCCACCGGCGGCTCCTGCGGCTCCGTAGGCGGCTGCTCCACCGGCGGCTCCTGCGGTTCCGTGGGCGGCTGCTCCACCGGCAGCTCCTGCGGCTCCGTAGGCGGCTGCTCCTGCCATCGCCACTGCTCCGCTCCGGGCTATACCGCCTGCTGCCGTCGGATTGGCGGCGCCTCTGACGAGGGGTGTTCCTGCTCCTCCCACCGCTGGAACTGCGGCTGCGGCGGCTGGAACCGCCCCGGCTGCGGCTGCGGCTGTCACAACCACTGCTGGCCCGACTGGGACTGGGATGACGACGATGACGACGACGGCGACTACGGCGATGTCTACTACGGCTATCTGCTCAACACCATCCTCTCTCCCGGCGGGGAGATGGTGTTTACCGAGGGCTACAACAGCCCCGACAGCGGCATCTACCCCAGCACCATGGGCGGCATCACCCTCAGCCCCGGCACCTACCGCGTCTCCTACTCCGGCAACGCCCAGCCGGTAAACGCCACAGCGGGCATGGTCTACAGCGGCGCAGCCGTGACCCTGGACGGCTACACCTTCCCACCCTCCACCGACGTGGTGGCCCATACCTTCGACACCACCGCAAGCTTGGGCCGGACCTTCGTGGTCACGGTCTCCTCCCCCACGGTGCTCCGTGTCATCAACGCCACCCAGCAGGAGATCAGCACGGCCTACGTCAACTTCAATTTAGTCATTGAAAGAATCGGGTAACAATTCGCAAAAAGAGCGGCATGGCTTTCGCCATGCCGCTCTCTATTTACAGCAGTATCTGCGCAAACCAGCTGAACACCCAGTCCTGCAGGATGGGGGAAATCGAATACTCCTCCCGAAATCCCGGCAGGGATGCAACCTCACCCAGCCATTTCTGGAGCATCGGGGGCAGGTCCGCCGTCCTCCCCCGGCGAAAGGCGGCCTTCTGCCACTGGGCCAGCGCCTCCCGCTCCAAGGTACCGAGGGCGTCGATCTGGGGCAGGATACAGGCGGCCAAGGCGTGCCAGCGGCGCAGCTCCGAGGACAGCGGCTGCGCCGCCGTCCGCTGGAGAGCCGGGAGGGCATACCTTTGGAGCTTGTCTGCGAGCACATCCAAGGCCAGCGGCAGCTGCTTCTGGGGACCGCTCTGGTAGCGGATATGGAAGTCCGGGCCGAGGTCAGTGAGGAGGGAGACCGGCTCCGTTGGGTCCACGCCGCCCCGGTAGGAGTAGGCGCTGCACCGATAGGGGCGGCGGCACCAGTCGTACCAGCCGGGGACACAGCTCACGCCGGTGAGGGTCCAGTCCAAAGTCAAAACGCCCCGGCCGCTGTCAAAGAGCCGCGCTATGGTGAGGCAGTCAAACCAAAAATCCTCCCGGCGGCGGATGAAGCCGTAGAGCCCCGACCGCTCCCCGGCAAAGGGGAAGTCGGGGAACCTCTCCGCCATCATCTGAACCAGAGGGCCCTTTACAGGGACACTGCGCACGGCCCTGCTATACCTTGGCGCCGCCGGTGACACTGGCGCGCCAGTTGTCGTAGTCCTTGCCCTCCCGCAGGACCTCCGGGGCGACGACGATCTCCGGCTGGTCCCGGTGGAGCAGTCCCAGCAGTGCCGCGCCGCTCTCAGGGGAGACCTCGGCGGTGATCGCCATGTTCTGCCGGTTCACCACAGCCACACTGAGGGCCCAGATCCGCTTGCGGTTCACGTAGTAGCTCCATTGGTACAGGCAGGCCCCCACGATGTCGCCGCGGCGCATGATATGGTTCCCGAAGTCCCCCAGCCACAGGTAGTCCCGTGTGAGGATGCCGTCGGCCTGATTGGCCATAGCGGCGGAGACGGCGTTTTTCAGCTTGAGAATGTAGCTGTCGGACCGGAGGGCCTGCTGGTCGAAGGCGCGGATGTCCTCCACGGTGAGGCCGCTGGCCTTGGCGCTGGCGGCCATAATGGCGTCCACGCCCTTTTTCATGTTCTTCACACAGAACACCAGCCCAAGGACGCACAGCGCCAGCAGCACCACAAAGATCCCCACAAACACATAGCCCACTGTCACCTCATCGCTGTTCCCCGAGAGCTGGTGGTATTGGATCAGATCCATAAAGAAGATCAGCCCCGCCGCCAGCGCGGCGGCAACAATCGCCAGCAGCACCAGCAAAATGATGCTGTTGTTCCTGTTCTTCCCCGTGTTCCTCTCGAATACCGAGCCCTTGGGGTACTTCTTCTCCCGGTAGGCGTCATTCATCCGCTGGAATTCCATTGTGCCCATCTCCTCTTATTTTCTGAAGTGTAGTTGTACCTATAATAAATAGATGTCTATCTATTTATTATCTAACCAATCAGCGTCCACAGCTCCTCCGGGGAGCGGAGGAGGAAGTCATGGGGGACGGCGGAGGGGTCCACGGCGCCGTTCCATCCTGCCAAGGCAAAGGGGATGCCCGCGCCGGCGGCGCTGAGGCTGTCCGTGGCGGCGTCGCCCACCAGCAGTACCTCCCCGGCACCGAGGCTCTCCTCCCGCAGGAAGCGCAGGAGCCCGTCGGGGGCAGGCTTGGGCCTTCCGGAGTAGTGCACGCCCATCAGGCGGCGGAAATACCGCTTCAGCGGCCGGAAGGAGGGATCGTTGTCAAACTCGTCCTCGGACCGGGCGGAGAACACGCTCATGGGCCGTCCCGCCGCCTGTAACCCCTCCAGCAGCGCCGTCACACCGGGGAAGGGGGCGGAGCCGATACCCTCCCGATAGCTGTACCGGTCAAAGAGGAGCAGGCCCTGCTCAATGTCCTCCTCGGCCACGCCCACGTGGCGCAGGGCCGCTTGGGAGTGCAGGGAGAATGCCTCCGCCGCCAGGGACAGGGGCACCTCCCGCCCGGTAAGCTCCCGGGCCGTCCGGGCCAGAGCGGCATTGATGGACATACAGGAGTCCAGCAGAGTGCCGTCTACGTCAAATATAATATGGCGAACCATGGGACACGTCCCCTCCTTCCTGCATCTGGCCGCGCACAGCAACAAAGAACGGGAGGCACCAGCTGATACCGCCCGTTCTTTTTCGCTTGCCTCTTACTCGTAGAGAGCCGCGTCATCATAGTCGTCGCTTTCCTGCTTGCAGATCATGCAGGCGGTGAGTTTATCCCAGAAAGCGATGACCAAGCACACAAGGGCCGCCAAGGACAGGGCGGCGCCCACGATCTTCAGCACAAAACGGGCAGTTTTCATACAATGCTCCTCCTTACTCTTTCACGCGATAGTTTCATTTTACACTATACCGGCGAAAAAAACAATTCCTTTTTTCCTCCCGGCGAAAAAAACCGCTGTAGTTTTATATAGAGCATTCATAGAGGTCAGCCATCCCCCCGTTCGTCAGTAGGATCAATAGGAAATAAAGAGGTCCATCTCCACCCGGGTCTCCTCCACGGTGACAGCCGCTTGGTCGATGATCTGACCCACTAGGGCCAGCTCGCTCTCACTGGTGTACTGATCGCCGCCGGCCAGCTCCCAGAACTCCTCCACCAGCGCCGGGGTGCGGACAGCGGGCTGGAGCAGCTCCGCCATGCGCTGGATGTGGTGCTGATTCTCCAAGGTGAAGTCCCCCGCGGCCAGCAGTCGCAGTCCCCCCTCCTCCCGGATAATCCGCAGCTGCACCTCGCCGCCGCCGGTGCGCAGCAGGGCGGTGTAGATCTCGTCAATCACGTGGCTCATCTTCCGTCGGGCCAAGTGCAGATGTTTGTTTTTCATGGTATCATACCTCCGGATCGGCCTTTACCGCCTCAATAATGGGGATCAGCAGAATGCAGGTGAACCCCGCGGCGAAGCCGTTATTGTATAGATTCATGCCCTCGTGGAGAATGGCGGTGTTTTGGACGATGGCCATGTGCAGAAATCCCGCCGCCACCCCCCAGGGCCAGCCGAACTGTCCCGAGATGGGGGCCAGCCCCGTACACAGCAGGGTGGCCAGAAGCACCCCCGGCGCGGTGATGGGCACGTTGCCCATGATCAGCGCCGACAGCACCGCCCCTGTCATCACCGGCACCACGTTCCGCGGGTGTTTGCCGAAGGCGCCAAAGCCGGTCATGGCGAAGATGCAGCAGACCAGAGGCCCGTTGAGGGGCACCTCCACCGCCAGCAGGTAGAGAAAGCCGATGGCCCCGGTGAGCCCCATGTTCATCAGCGTGACCCCCGGCCCGTCCAAGAGCACGAAGTCCGCCACGGCCCGGCCGGAGTGGTGGAGTATCCGGCGGTAGCTGTCCCAGCTGCGGCACCCCATAGCCGCCCCAGCGGCCGCAAGCCCCAGGAGGATCACCGCTGTAAAGATACTCAGAATCAGGTGGCAGTCCGTGCTCCAGCTGCCCTTGGTGGTAAAGGTCACGCCGAACCCCTTGAGGACGCTGGCGGCCCCCAGCCCCACAAAGCCGGCGGCAAAGCCCACGTTGTAGAGGTTGTAGCCCTGGTGGATGCGGACGGTGTAGGCGGACACCGAGGGCAGGATAAAGCCGATGATCATCCCGCAGACCGCCATGGAGAGCCAGCGAAAGCCGGGCTTGGCGTAGAGCATCAGGAAGCTGATCAGCGGGGCCAGACAGGTGCCGAACAGGGTAAGGTAGAGGTACTTGGAGAAGTGCTCCCGCTTATAGAGCGCGTAGAGACACCCCCCCACCAAAATCGGCGTACTGTTGATGAGATTCTTCCCCAAAAGGGCGAACCCCGCCATCATGAAGCAGCAAGCCATAGCCATCCCGGTAAAGGGCAGCCCCAGAAGCCGCACCAGCAGGGCGCTGAAGACCATAAGCACCGCCGCATTCAGCAGCGCAGCGCCGCAGCCTCCGGTACAAACCGGGTCCGTAATCAGCCCCGCCTCCCCAAACTGGATGTCCCAAAACCCGGAAAAAAGGCTCCACTCCGGCTGCGCCGCCACGGCAAAAACCACCATCACCGCCGCCGCGGCCAGCAGAACACCAAAGAGGGCATTGTCGATTGTCCGCGCTTTTCCCGTCAGCTTCCCGCCCATAGAATCCCCCTTTTTCTCAATTAGGAATTATTTTTAGAGTGAACTGTGAAGCGTGGAGATTTGCAAGAACCTGCTTGCAGGAGAACACAAAAGTCCTCCCTTAGCCGGAACAATAAAATCCTCCAGCTCCGCTGGACACATTTATTCCTAATTCACAAGTCAGCTACAGTGTATCGGAAAAAGGGGAGTTTGACAAGTATATCACGAAATTTTGTTAAGGGCACGCAAAGAAAAGGCAGGGGGAACGCCGTTGGCGTTCCCCCTGCCTTTTCTTATTTTGGCGGCTCACTCCGCTTGGAAGCTCAGCCCCTCACCGGCGCTGTCCACGGTGACGCGCTGGCCGTCGGAGACCTCGCCGCGGATCAGCATGGCCGCCAGCTCTGTCTCCACGTGCTTCTGGAGGTACCGCTTCACCGGGCGGGCCCCGTAGGCACTGTCGTAGCCGGCGCGGGCGATGAAGGCCCGGGCGGCGTCGGTAAGAGCCACCGTGATCTGCCGCTCCGTGAGCCGGGCGCGGAGGCCGGTCATGGCGATGTCGATGATCTGGCCGATCTGACTCCCGGTGAGGGGGCTGAACACCACGATGTCGTCCACCCGGTTCAAAAACTCCGGACGGAAATAGTTCTTCAGCTCCCCGGTGACCCGCTCCCGCACCGACGGCTCCACTGTGCCGTCGCTCTGGATATTCTCGGTGAGATAGGCGCTGCCGATGTTGCTGGTCATGATGACGATGGTGTTCTTAAAGTCCACCGTCCTCCCCTGATTGTCCGTCAGGCGGCCGTCGTCGAGGAGCTGGAGGAGGATGTTGAACACGTCCGGGTGGGCCTTCTCGATCTCGTCAAAGAGGATCACGCTGTAGGGCTTCCGCCGCACCGCCTCGGTGAGCTGCCCCCCCTCGTCGTAGCCCACATAGCCCGGAGGCGCCCCCACCAGACGGCTCACCGTGTGCTTCTCCATATACTCGGACATGTCGATGCGGACCATGCTCCGCTCATCGTCAAACAGCGCCTCCGCCAGCGCCTTGGCCAGCTCCGTCTTGCCCACACCGGTGGGGCCGAGGAAGATAAACGACCCGATGGGCCGGTGCTCGTCCTTCAGACCCGCCCGGGCCCGGAGGATGGCCTCGCTGACTGCCGTCACCGCCTCGTCCTGCCCGATGACCCGCCTGTGGAGGATCTCCGGCAGGCGCAGCAGCTTCTCCCGCTCGCCCTCCATCAGCCTGCTCACCGGGACGCCGGTCCACTTGCTGACCACCTCGGCGATCTCCTCCTCGGTGACCTCCTCCTTCAAAAGCCGGTCCTCCCCGGATTTCTCAATCCGGCTCCGCTCCTGCTCCAGCTGCTTCTCCAGCTCCGGCAGCACGCCGAACTTCAGCTCCGCCATCCGCTCCAAATCGTACTCCCGCTCCGCCTCCTCCATCCGATGGCGGGCATCCTCAATCTCCTGCTTGATCCGCTTGAGGCCCACAATGCCCTGCTTCTCCGTCTCCCACTGGGCCCGCATGGCGTCATTCCGACTGCGGAGCTCCGCCAGCTCGCTCTCGATGTGCTGGAGCCGGTTCTTGGACCCGGCGTCCTCCTCCTTCGTCAGCGCCTGCTTCTCGATCTCCAGCTGCATGATCTTCCGCCCGGCCTCGTCCAGCTCCGCCGGCAGGCTGTCGATCTCCATACGGATCTTGCTGGCCGCCTCGTCCATCAGGTCGATGGCCTTGTCCGGGAGAAACCGGTCGGAGATATACCGGTCCGACAGGGTGGCGCAGGCAATCAGGGCGCTGTCGGTGATCCGCACCCCGTGGTGGATCTCAAACCGCTCCTTCAGCCCCCGGAGGATGGAGATGGTGTCCTCCACCGTGGGCTGGTCAATCAGCACCTTCTGGAACCGCCGCTCCAGGGCCGCGTCCTTCTCGATATACTTCCGGTACTCGTCCAGCGTGGTGGCCCCGATGCAGTGGAGCTCCCCACGGGCCAGCTTGGGCTTTAAGAGGTTCCCCGCGTCCATGCTCCCCTCGGTGCGCCCGGCCCCCACGATGTTGTGGAGCTCGTCGATGAACAGCAGAATCCGTCCCTCGCTCCTCTCCACCTCATTCAAAACAGCCTTCAGCCGCTCCTCAAACTCCCCCCGGTACTTGGCCCCGGCAATCAGCGCCCCCATGTCCAAGGCAAAGACCGTCTTGTCCTTCAGCCCCTCGGGCACGTCGCCATTCAAGATCCGCTGGGCCAGCCCCTCCACCACGGCGGTCTTGCCCACCCCGGGCTCGCCGATCAAAACCGGATTGTTCTTGGTTTTCCGGCTCAAAATCTGAATGGTGTGGCGGATCTCACTGTCCCGTCCGATCACCGGGTCCAGCTTCCCCTGCCGGGCCATCTCCACCAGATCCCGCCCGTATTTCGTCAGGGCCTCATACCCCTCCTCCGGGTTCTGACTGGTGACCCGCTGACTGCCCCGGACCTTGGTGAGCGCCTGCAAAAACTTCTCCCGGTCCACCCCGTACCGCCCCAAAATCCGGGCGCTGGGCGTCCCATTCTCGTCAATCAGCGCCAAATACAGGTGCTCCACCGACACATACTCGTCCTTAAACTGCTTGGCGCACTCCTCCGCCGCGTCCAACAGCCGCAGCAGCCGCTGACTGGCATAGAGCTGCCCCCCGCCCCCGGACACCTTGGGCAGCCGATCAATCTCCCGCCGCACCTCGCCCTCCAGCACGGCCACATCCAGCCCCATATAGGTGAGGAGCTTGGGCACCAGCCCCTCCTCCTGCCGCAGCAGCGCCAGATGGAGGTGCTCCCCATCCACCTGCTGCTGTCCAAACTCCGCGGCAATCCCCTGGCTCTCCGCCACCGCCGCCTGCGCATTCTGCGTATACTTATCCAGATTCATCTTCCTTGCCTCCTTCGGCACAGCTTTCTGATTTCGCCCCCATTGTACACCCGTTCCAATCAAATGTAAACAGAAAAATTAGCACTCTCATGTCGAGAGTGCTAATTTTCTATGAACGATCTGTAAATTCCTAACTCATCTAAAACCTATGCCCCGGCGACCGCTCCAAAAACTCCTTGGTCAGGCTCCAGTCCTCCATAAAAATGTACCCCTCCCAATCCGCGGGCACCGGCTGCTGGGATATGGGGAGGCCCTTCGCCTTGTCCCGGAAGCTCTCATAGTTGTACAGGTCCCCGCTCTGCACCATCACCCGGCCATACTCGTCGGTGACCACCAAGGCGTAGCAAACCGCATCGCCGGGCTCGAACAGCACGGACCGCTCCCGCATCCGGAAGAACAGCCAGTCCTCAGCGTCCCCTGTGTACTCCTCCGGCGCCTCGACAGGCTCGCACCACTCCACCAAGTGCCGGTTCTTAAACAGCCCCGCCTGTACCGTCTTGATCTTGGCCTCCGGCCCGAAGGCTGCGGCGCCGCGAATGGCCATCACCAGCTGCTCGGGCACGGTGAGCACCCCATCGGAGAGTGACGCCTCCATCAGACCGGAGCCGTCGCTGCGCAGCTTGACCTCCGGCACGGTATCGCTGTAGAGATTGCAGAACTGGGCCAGCAGCTGCCGCTCCTCGGTGCCGTCGCTCCGTTGGAGTACCGCGTAGACGCTGATGTCATCTGTGAGGACACAGATGAGGGGTGCCTCGAACATACCGCCCGGGGAGGGGGAGCCCACCGCCTTCACCGTGTCCCTGCCGTTGTCCGCCAAGAACGTCACCGACATCCCCGTCTCGTAGAACTTGGGCAGAGCGTAGACCCGGAAGGTCACTGTGCCGCCCCGATAGTCCACGGCGCTCTTGACCGCATCACAGCGGGTAAAGAGGTCCGTCTGGTCCTCAAAGGCCTCCTCCTCTCGTCCGGTGATGCTGTCGATCTGACCGGTAATGCTGCTGATCTGGCCTCTGACGGAGTAATTCACGTCGCTGATGGCCTGCCGGAGGTACTGGTTGTCCTCCTTCATCCCCTTAATCTGGCCAGAGAGGTTAAAAAACCCCGCCGCGAAGCACAGCACCACCAGCACGGCGGCCAGCCCCAGCCCCCGCCGCTGCCGCGTGGACAGGGGCCTCGGCTGGGCGGCGAGATAGCGCCCCACGATCTCCTCCACCATCCGCAGCTGCTCCTCACTGAGCTCCTCCGGCGGCGGGACGCTCTCCGTCTCCTCCCCGCCGGTCTCCTCCGGGGCATTCTCCCGCCGCTCCTCGCCCAAGAGCCAGCCCACGGACACACCAAAGAGGCGGCTCAGGGTGATGAGCTTGTCGATCTCCGGCAGGGTCATATCCCCCTCCCACTTGCTGATGGACTGCCGGGTGACGCCGAGATTCTCCCCCAGCGCCTCCTGCGAGAGTCCCTGCTCCCGCCGTTTCAGGGCGATCCGTTCTCCGATTGTCATAGGCTGTCATCCTCCTTTTCTACCGCCGAGCATAGCAGAGGGGTGCGAAAAGCGCCACCACCCGGGGCGTTCTTTTTGTCAACCAGAGGTTGACAAGCTCGAATTTTCCTTGAAAACAGGGGCCTCGTGGCCGGGGACGGCCTCCATCTCCTCGTCCGTCAGCTGATCGGGCCAGAGCCAGAGCGGAGCATTCTGACGATACCCCCACTCCGCCGTCATAGTCCCCCGCTCCGCTGGGATTCCCGCAATAGTATTGTAGTCGTAAACCTTCTCGTAACGGATGGTACAGGTGGGCTTGTTGCTGTTAGAGTCGCTGAGGACCACCAGCGCGCAGCAGATGGTATCCCCCTCCGCAAAATCAAGGGTCTGTCTGTCGAGATGAAAGACCAGATCATTTTGAGCATCCGGGTCTTTATTCTTCCCCTCCCCTGTGCTGATGGGCGTATACCAGGCCACCAGCTGCCGGTTCTTGAACAGCCCCGCCCAGACCTTCTCCACCTGCACGCGGGAATCCTCCTTGAAGAACACGCGGAGCTCGTCGCCCCCCACGGTCAATTTCTCCCCCTCCAGCTCCAGCCACATCACGCCGCCGCCCCGCATCAGCGCATCGGGGGCCCAATCGGTAAAGGCGTCCACAATCTGACAGAGCAGCTGCCGCTCCTCGGCTCCGTTCCGTCGAAACACCACATATATCCTGATGTTGTCGGTGCGCTCACAGACCATCCTCGCCTCAAATTTCCTGCCCGCCACGAGGGTCCCCTCTGTCTCAATGGGGCCGCTCCCGCTGTCGATCACAAAGATGGCCTCCATCCCCTCCTCATAGGCCTTTGGGATGGCATATGCCTCATAGGAGATGCTGCAGCCCTCCGCGACGCTCCCCCACCATCTCACATCAAAATCCGCCGTGATCTCATTCTCCCCCTTGACCATCCGCCCGGGGTAGAACTCATACTGGTCATTCACCGGGGCCGTCATCCTCTCCACCCCGTCTGCCACACTGCCCACGGCCTCCCCCAAGCTCCGCCCCTGCTCCTCCACCCGGTCCATCTGCCTCGCCAGCCCCACTAAACACACCGTCAGGCACACCGCCGCCGCGCCGCCAACCAGCCAGCCCAGCCACCGCCGCCTCCGGCCCGCCGTCCTCTCCTGAGCGGACAGGTAGTGGGACACAATCTCCCCCACCAGCCGGACCTGCTGCTCACTGAGCTCCGCCGCCTCCCGCTGCTCCTCCGTCTCCTCGCCCAAGAGCCAACCCACGCTGACGCCAAAGAGCCGGCTCATGGCCACCAGCTTTTCGATCTCCGGCAGGGAGCCGTCCCCCTCCCACTTGCTGATGGACTGCCGGGTGACGCCCAAGGCCTCCCCCAGCGCCTCCTGCGAGAGCCCCCGCTCCCGCCGCTTCTCCGCGATCCTCTGTCCGATTGTCATAACCGATCACTCCTTTCTGGGGCCAGCATAGCAGGAAAAAAGCCGAGAGCGCCACCAACCGAGGGCTTCTTTTTGTCAACCCACAGTTGCAGCGGCGAAAATTTGCTTAAATCCAGTATAAAACAGGAGGCCCGCCAGTGCAAGCCCCCTGTTTTTTCACGCCTGTTTCAGAAAATTCAAAGGTCAGATATTTTTTACAAAAGAGATCGGTGTTTTTAGGGAGAGGGCCGGTGAGAACACCGGCCCCTACGAAATTTCTGCGTCCACAGGGGCCGATGTCCTCATCGGCCCGGTTGAAACGGATGTGCCTGTTTCTCTGTCCTGTTGCCGCCCCCTCTCACGGGTCCAGCACCGTATCACCCAGCATCACCGTGATGCCGCGCTCCTCCATCCACTGGCGGCTTGCGATGATCACCGTCGTATCCTCCGGCGTCAGGCCCTCCGGCTCCACCAAGGACAACACGCTGCCAGCAGTTACCACCTCTGTCCGGATGACCACCTCCGCCGTACCGCCAGCGGGGAGGGCAAACGTTCCGTCCTCCAGCTCCACGACGTCCCCCGACCAGTGCAGGAAGGCCGGTCCATCATAGTGCGCCGTCACCTGCCCGCCGCTCTCCCCGGCGGTGAGGATATACCGGTCCTTCACCCACGTAGGGGAACTTTCGTGGAACATCAGCGTCACCTCCCGCGTCACGGTCACGCCCTCCGTCTCCAGCACCGGCGCGGGCACCGCCCCATCGGCGCAGTCCCAGTGGGGAACCGACTCACAGCCGCTCCCCTCCCCGGAGGGCGGGTCCCCCACGTCCGGCCCGGTGGGCGGGGGGGCGGCGTCACCGGGCTCGCACCCCTCCGGCGGCGGGGCGGTATTCCCATTCCAGCTGCTCCCACCGTTGGCGTCCCCGCCGGCCCAGCCGTCGCTGCCATTGCCCATGCTGCCCATGCGCACCTGACTCAGGGCAAAAACCCCGCCCACAATCAGCACAAGGCAGGCCGCCAGCGCCGCATACTGCCGCCAGGCCGCCGGCACCGTCCAGCGCCGGCGGGCAAACCGGTAGTCCCCGGCGGCGTCCACATAGTCGTCGCGCACTTGGGTAATCGCGTCAAAAATCCGCTCCGCGCCGGTCACACCGCCACCCCCTCACTCTCCAAATACCGCCTTAGTCCCTCCCGCAGACGGCCAAGGCGCTTGGTCAGGGCGTTGGGGCGCACCCCAAGCTCCCCCGCCAGCTCCCCCACGCCGTCGCCGTACCAGTACCGCCGCAGAAACAGCGCCCGCGCCTCCTCATCCAAGGTGCCCAGCCACGCCTCAATCAGCGCCGTCAGCTCCCC
This sequence comes from Oscillospiraceae bacterium, assembly GCA_022801715.1. Classification (GTDB taxonomy): domain Bacteria; phylum Bacillota; class Clostridia; order Oscillospirales; family Oscillospiraceae; genus CAJFPI01. Next base: position 8,160 of record JAAWSV010000045.1, on the reverse strand, counting down.
AGCCTCCGCCTGACGGCTCACCGTCTCCGGCGCGCTGACGCACTCCCCCAGCTCCGAGAGGAGCACCTCCGCCCCGGCGTACCGCTTCTGGGCGTGGAGAGCCCGGTAGCGGCTGATGGAGAAGTTGCGCACGATCCGCCCCAAATAGGCCTTCAGGCTCTCCGGACGCTGGGGCGGCATGGTGTCCCAGGCCTTCAGATAGGTGTCGCTGACGCACTCCTCGCTGTCGGAGAAGCAGCGCAGGATGTTCATGGCGATGCGGCGGCAGAGGGAGCCGTACTTGCTGTCCGTCTCCGCGATGGCCCGCTCGTCCCGCTGCCAGTACAGGGCGATAATCCCGGTGTCCTCCATGGCCGCGTCCCCCCTTTCTGTTGTTCTCACCTGCCAAGACGCGATGGGAAAGCAGATGTGCCGCCTGTCCGCCCCTATTTTTTCACATTCAGCAGCTTTTTCAGCTCCTGTCCCCTCTCCTCCAGATCCTCCACCCAGTCCCCGGCGCTGACCTTCAGCAGCACGCCCACCGCCTCCAGCAGCGTCTGCCGGGTCTCCTTGTCAAAGTCCTTGTACCGGCGGATCATGGCCGTCACCGCCCCCATCCGGTCGCTGCTCAGGTCGGTGAGCGTCCGGGCGTTGGTGCTGCCCAGCACCTCAAAGAGGGCGTCCACAAACCGCTCCCGCTGGGTGTCGTCCATGGCGCCGATAAAGTCCCGGATGGTCCTGTCGCTGGTCCGCCCCGCCGACGAGATGTCCCGGAGGCGGACGAAGCGGCTGCCCAGCACCTCCCAGCTGAACCCGTCGTGCTGGTAGATGCCCTTCTCGCAGCTGGCCACCACGTCGTAGTTGTCGTCGTGCTCCAGCAGCATCCCCACGATGGAGGACCGGGGCACGATGGTATGGATGCGCTCCCGCAAGGCCTGATATGCCTCGGTCTCCACCAGGGACTCCTTGAACCCGGGCCCGTCGTTGTTGTACACCGCCCTGATCCGCCGCCGGAGCCGCCCCCCGCAGTGGACGGCGCTGTACACCGCCAAATTTCCCCCCTTGGAGTGTCCCCCGATGACCAGCTTCTTCCCCGGATGGGCCGCCGCCGCAGCCTTTACGTACGCCACCGCCATGGGCTGACTGGGCACCGTGGAGAGGAAGGCCATGTTGAAGTCCTCCTTCCAGCCCACCAGCGTGTCATCGGTACCCCGGAAGGCCAGATAGATGCCGCCATCCCCGATGTCAACCGTCAGCGCCGCGAACTGGGCCTCCCGGTGGCTGTCAATGTGGGAGCAGAAGCCCCCCAGCCCCATGGAGGCAAACCGGGGGCTCTCCGCCATCCGCGCCGCCATGGTGAGAATCTCGTCGGGCACCAGCACCCCCATGCGCAGCTCCTGTCCTTGGTGGCGGCGGAAGTAGGCCTCCACCGCCGCCCGCAGGGGCACCAGCTCCCCCGTCTCCGCCGCCGGCACAATCCCCTCCAAGTCCAAAAAGCAGAACTCCGAGAGAATCAGATTGTCCACCTCGTTAAAGGGGTCCTGTCCGATGGTCAAGTCCCCCCGCCAGTCAATATAGTCAATCATATTCGGCATAGGCCATACCTCCTCCTTTTTGAAAGCGTTATACCCGCTTTTCTCCCATCATATCCTTCTGAATGGTCTGTTGTCAATCAGGCATAATCCCGACCCACACCTCATATTCCTTAATGATGGCAAAAACGCGGCCAGGGCGGCGGGAGACAGGCAGGCGGCGACACCGCCTCCCCCGTCCCCGGCGATACATCCACACTCCATACTGATGAGGTGACGCAAATGGACGAACGCAGAAACTTTGTGCTGCTGCGGGGCAGGGCCTCCGGCGAGCCGGTCTTTTCCCACACCAACCATGGCGAGCGGTTCTACCGCTTTCCCCTGTCTGTCGAGCGGCTGAGCCAGCAGGAGGACTGCCTCAGCGTACTGGCCACCGAGAGCCAGTTCGCGCCGCTTCTGCCCCTGCGGGGCAGGAAGCTCCTGATAGAGGGTCAGCTTCGCTCCTTCAACAACAAGAGCGGCGAGGGCAGCCGTCTGGTCATCAGCGTTCTGGCCCGGATTCTCCAGCCCACGGCGGAGGAGGACTGCAACTGTGTCACCCTCAGCGGCGTAATCTGCAAGCCGCCCATCCTCCGCCGCACCCCCCTGGGCCGGTGCATCTGCGATGTGATGCTGGCGGTAAACCGGCGCTACGGCCGGGCGGACTACCTCCCCTGCATCGCCTGGGGGCAGGTGGCCATCCTAGTGGGACAGATGCTGGTGGGGGACCCCCTCTCCATCGAGGGGCGCATCCAGAGCCGGCGCTACACCAAGGTCCTCCCCGACCGCACCGAGCTGCGCACCGCCTTCGAGGTGAGCATCATGCAGCTGCGGGAGCCGGAGGCGGGCTCCTTGGAATAAAGGATGCCAAGGAACCGCCCCCCCGCAGGCGGCAAAGGGCCCGGCCGCTTTCGCGGCCGGGCCCTTTGGCTCAATACTTCTCCAAGCTGTCCAGCGACATCACAAACACGGTGGCGCCGCCGGCGCGGACATCCACAGGCACCGGGATGCCCCCGGGCATGGTGGGAGTGTAGGTCCGCTGGACCCGCCGGCCGGTGTACTGCTTCAGGATGTCCAGCACCACCTCCAACCGCTCGTTCTCCACACCGATCATGATGGTGACGTTCCTCTTCTTGAGAAAGCCGCCGGTGGAGCTGAGCTGGGTCACATAGAAGGAGTGCTCCGTCAGAGCACTGACCACCATGTCGTAGTCGGCCTCCTGAATAATGGCCAAAATCAGTTTTTTCCCACTCTCTGTCTGCTCCATACTCGTACCTCCTCCGATGGCTGCCGCAATTGTGATATGTAGTTACTTCTCCTCCACGGACAAAATGCCCATGGGGCAGGCCTTGGCACAGATGCCGCAGGCGATGCACTTGCTGGCCTTGTCCGCGCCGGGGGCCAGCACCATCACGTGCATGGGGCAGGCCTCCACGCACTTGCCGCAGCCCACACACTTCTTCTTGTCGATCATGTACACGCCCTTGGCGTTCTGGCTGATGGCCTCCTCCGGGCAGGTCCGCGCGCACTTGCCGCACATGATGCAGGTGTTCACCTTGGGCACATCCCCGGCCTTGGCGGTGATGCGGATGCAGCTCAAATCCGGATCAAACTTCTTGTAGAAGGCCTCCGAGCAGGCCACCACGCAGGACAGGCACGCCTTACAGGGGTTCTCCTTGCTGACAGTCAGCTTCTTCATGGGTCTTTCCTCCATCTCTGGTTTTTTCTCATATTTTGCAGGCTCACGGCCCGGTCCACAGCGGCCGCGCCATCCATATACCTGCTATGTTAGCAGACTGTATGTTAAAATGCAAACACAATTTTTCACCTTCCGGAAATTTCTTGCCGCCATCCCCCGCGCAAACCCCCGGCAGGGGTTGCAATACAGGGGATTTTCCTGTATAATCAGCAGGCAAAACCGCCATATCGCGTATGGTTCGCATCCCGCTAAAAAAGGAGGCCCTCCTATGGACCAGCAGCACGACCACCAGTGGCTCCACGACCACGGCATTCCCCACGACCACGGCGAGGGTCACACACACGGCGACGGCGCCTACCACGGCCACACCCACAGTCCCGAGCACATCAAGCGGGTCTCCAACCGCCTGGCCCGGGCCATCGGCCATTTGGAGAGCGTAAAAAAGATGGTGGAGGAGGGCCGGGACTGCTCCGAGGTCCTCATCCAGCTGGCCGCCGTCCGCAGCGCCATCAACAACACCGGCAAGGTGATCCTGAAGGACCATATGGACCACTGCATCGTAGACGCCGTAGAGCACCACGACCACAAAGCCATCGAGGAATTGAACAAGGCCATCGAACAATTCATCAAATAGGCCGACAACCCGCGCCAAACAGGGTATTATCCGCCTCTACAAGAGGCAGTCGGATGGGGCAGCAGGCCAAAGGCTCCCTTGCTAAAGGGAGCTGTCAGCCAGAGGCTGACTGAGGGATTCCACGCAGAGGCAAGCCTCTATCACGTTCTATCCCCAGTACTCCGGAAAAATCCCTCCACCGCCTTGCGGCGGTCCCCCTCCCTTTTGCAAGGGAGGCTTTGGCCTTGCGTTTTCCCTTGATTCGGTTTATAAAGGACGACACGCCGAAGTTACCGCCCCCATTTTCAATACCGTCGCCGTCAGGCGACACCTCAACTCCAACTCCTAACTCCGCAGAAGGGCCGCGGACGGCCGAGCCGTCCGCGGCCCTTCTACGACTCTATGCGGCGGAGCAAAGCAGGAGTATACCACTTTTCAACAAAAAAATCCCCCCGTTTTTGGGCAACCATACGAATTTGCAAAAACCGGAAAAATTCCCATCAAAAATCCCCTCCTGGGGGGATTTTTGACTTGCTTTTTTGCGGCCTTTTTGCTAAAATACAAGTATCATTTTGTTAAAAGTGTAACAAAATACCCAAAAGTCGAGACAACCAAGAGAAAGGAGCGTTTGAAAGCGGAAAACCTTTCGCTTTCGGCAAAGTCGTTATGAATCTGATCACTGTCGAACAAATGGAAGCCGCAACCCAGCGCCTTCTGGAGAACGGTGCCAAAGTAGGCGCGGACTCCTGGCAGCAGCGCGTGAAGAACCAGACTCCCCACTGTAAGTTTGGTGAGGAGGGCGTTTGCTGCCGCATCTGCTCCATGGGTCCCTGCCGCGTCACCCCCAAGGCCCCCCGGGGCATCTGCGGCTGCGATGTCCACGGCATCGTGGCCCGCAACTACCTGCGCTTTACCGCCGGCGGCTCCGCCACCCACTCCGACCACGGCCGCAGCATCTGCCACACCCTCTACGGCACCAGAGAGGGCGGCAACTACACCGTCAAGGACCCCGAGAAGCTGAAGAGAATCGCCGGCGAGTGGGGCATCGAGACCGAGGGTAAGGACATCTATGATCTGGCCCACGAGGTGGCTGAGACCGCTCTGATGGAGTACGGCAAGCCCTTCGGCATCCAGCGCTTCCTCTCCCGCGCTCCCGAGCACACCCGCCAGCTGTGGCACGACGCGGGCATCGAGCCCCGGGCCATCGACCGCGAGGTCTCCCAGTCTCTGCACATGACCCATATGGGCTGCTCCTCCCTGCCTGAGGCCCTGATCCGCCAAGCCCTGCGGGCCGGCCTCAGCGACGGCTGGGGTGGTTCCATGTGCGGCACCGAGTTCTCCGACGTGCTCTTCGGCACCCCCAAGCCCATTGACACCACCGCCAATTTAGGTGTCATGGAGAAGGACATGGTCAACATCGTGGTCCACGGCCACGACCCCTCCCTCTCCGAGATGATCGTTTTCTACGCCCAGGATCCCGAGATGATCGCTCTGGCCAAGGAGAAGGGCGCCAAGGGCATCAACATCTGCGGCGTCTGCTGCACCGCCAACGAGGTGGCCATGCGCCACGGCATCCCCATGGCCGGCAACTTCCTCCAGCAGGAGAACGTGGTCCTCACCGGCGCCTGCGAGGCCATCGTGGTGGATGTGCAGTGCATCTTCCCCGCTCTGGGCCCCCTCTCCAAGTGCTTCCACACCAAGTTCATTACCACCTCCGAGATCGCCCGGATGCCCGACAGCGAGTTCATCCATTTTGACGAGGAGACCGCCGGTGACAACGCCAAGGCCATTGTCCGTCTGGCTGTGGAGAACTTTACCAACCGCAATCAGGATCTGGTACATATCCCCGACATCAAGACCAACGCCACCGTGGGCTACTCCTTGGAGGCCATCAAGAAGTGCTTGGACGGCGTCACCAACACCCAGGTGGACATCACCGGCACCACCAAGCCTCTGGTGGAGTGCGTCCAGTCCGGCGTGCTCCGTGGCGCTGTGGCCATGGTGGGCTGCAACAACCCCAAGGTCCGCCCCGACACCGCCCATATCGAGCTGATGAAGAAGCTGCTGGCCAACGATATCATCGTGGTGGTCTCCGGCTGCTCCGCCCAAGCCGCCGGCAAGGCCGGTCTCCTGAGCAAGGAGGCCAAGGAGCTCTGCGGCGACGGCCTCAAGCGCGTGTGCGAGCTGGTGGGCATCCCCCCGGTGCTGCACATGGGCTCCTGCGTGGACATCTCCCGTATGATGGTTCTGGCCGCCGACGTGGCCAAGGACTCCGGCTGGAACATCTCCCAGATCCCCTTGGTGGGCTGCGCCCCCGAGTGGATGAGCGAGAAGGCCGTCTCCATCGGCAACTACGTGGTGGCCACCGGTATCGACACCTACTTGGGTGTTGACCCCTACACCAAGGGCTCCTCCGAGGTCACCGAGCTCCTCCAGGGCGAGCACGGCATCAAGGACTGGGTAGAGGCCAAGTACACCGTGGAGCTGGACATCGAGAAGCTGGGCGACCGCATGATCGAGGCCATCGAGGCCAAGCGCGTTGCTCTCGGCATTTAAGAATTTTCGCCAAAAGTCCGCGGACTTTTGACGATTGGGGGGCGCTCGATACGCGCCGCCGCAAAATAAGGGCCGCCCCCTAATATCGCATTACCTGAAAGAAGGATTTCCTATGAAAGTAGCCATCACTGGCAAGGGCGGGGTGGGCAAGACCACCTTCGCCTCCACCCTCTGCCGGCTGTACGCCGACGAGGGACGCAAGGTCCTCGCCGCCGACGTGGACCCCGACGCCAACTTGGGACTGGCCTTAGGGCTCACCGAGGAGGAGGTCAATTCCATTGTCCCCGTGTCCAAGATGAAGGAGCTGGCCAAGGAGCGCACCGCCGCCAACGCGTCCAACACCTTCTATAAATTAAACCCCGAGGTCTCCGACCTGCCCGACGCCTTGAGCCGTGATGTGAACGGCGTCAAGCTCTTGGTGATGGGCACCGTGGACACCGGCGGCACCGGCTGTGTCTGTCCGGAGCATGTGATGCTCAAGGCCATCCTCTCAAACCTTGTCTTTCGCAAGGACGACGTGGTGGTTATGGACATGGAGGCCGGTCTGGAGCACTTGGGCCGGGGCACCGCCAGCGTTATGGACCAGTTCATCGTGGTTATCGAGCCGGGGGCCCGCAGCGTGCAGACCTACCAGCGGATCAAGGAGCTGGCGAGAGACATCGGCGTGACCAAGGTCCAGGTGGTGGCCAACAAGGTCCGCCACCAGCAGGACGAGGACTTCATCCGGGAGCGGATTCCCGAGGAGGATCTTTTAGGTGTCATCCACTATAACGCGGACGTGATCGAGGCCGACCGCAGCGGGAAGTCCCCCTACGACTTCAGCGCCGCGGCGGTGGAGGAGATCCGGGCCATCAAGGCGAAGATGGACGCCGCGGAGGATGACCGCCAGTGATGTGCTGTATCATTTAATACTGAGAGCATCGTAAGGAGTGAAATATCGTATGAAAACATTGTTCCAAAGAGTATTCGACGGCAATGACGCGATGTACGCCCTGGCTGTCAAGGCCGTGGACGAGGCGATAGCCAAATTAGGCGCCGACGCCCCCGCCACCTTCGGCGACACCGCCTACAGCCTGCCCTGTCTCTACGCCATGACCGGCAAGAAGGTGGCCACCGTGGGCGAGGCCAAGGAGGCCTTGGAGACCACCATCAAGGACTTCATGACCCGCAACAACCGCACCAAGGACATCTTCACCTCCGGCGTGGCTACCGCCCTCTCCGCCGAGATGATCGAGCTGATGAAGTGGGCCACCCACGGCGGCTGCCCCTACGAGGAGCCTGTCATGGGCCACTTCACCGACGCGCAGGTCCGTGAGTTAGGCGTGCCTCTGGTCACCCGTGACATCCCCGGCGTGGCCGTCATCATCGGCGCCGCCCCCTCCGCCGAGGAGGGCGTGGAGCTGGTGAAGGAGTACCAGTCCCAGGGTATCTTTGTCACCTTAGTGGGCGGCATCATCGACCAATGCATCGAGAAGGGTGTGAAGCTGGGCTTCAACGTCCGCTGCGTGGCCCTGGGCCGTGACCTCTCCAGCGTGGCCCACGTGGTCAGCGTGGCCCTCCGCGCCGCCATCATCTTCGGCTCCACCGAGCCGGGCAACTATGAGGCCATGTGGCGCTACACCATGGACCGCGTGTTCGCCTTCGTCAACGCCTACGCCCCTGTGGACGACATGACCGTGGCCTGCGGCGCCGGCGCCATCCAGCTGGGCTTCCCCGTTGTCACCAACGACACCGAGGAGAAC
>JAAWSV010000007.1 GCA_022801715.1 Oscillospiraceae bacterium | reverse complement strand
CTTCTCCGAGATGGCCTCCATGACCGGCGGCGGCGTGCAGACCCCGGGCTTCATGGGCCACGGCAAGCACTTCATCGCCTCCAAGAAGTTCATGAAGGCCGAGGGCGGCTTAGAGCGTATTGTCTGGATGCCCAAGGGCCTGAAGGATCAGGTGGCGGAGAAGGTGAACCACACCGCCAAGGAGCTCTACGGCATCGACAACTTCTGCGATATGATCGGCGACGAGACCATCGCCGAGGACCCCGAGACCCTGATGGGCTTCCTCACCGAGAAGGGCCACCCCGTCTTGGGCATGGATCCCCTGATGTAAACCCCAAAAATGCGGCCCCTACGGGGCCGCATTTTTATTTTATAGGTATCCACATTTCAATTGAATCCCGCCCAAAAGATATCAAAAAGGCGAACATTTTCCTTCTAACCTGTTAAAAATCCACCTAAATGTCACATTTGCATTTTTTATCTTTATAGAAACATACGTCCTGATCAGTGTTAGGCCCCCGCTTCTGTAAGGTGAGAACAGCATGAAGATAGAACAAATACGTGACAGCATTCTGAAAACAGGCATTTGCCGCTATGGGGATAGGAAGTACCGCCTGTTCCTCTGCACAAGCCCATTTTTCCCCGGAACCGGGGACTGTGCAGACGACCCCAAAACCTGCGAAGACCGCTTGATCAACTGCTACTGCATATGGTTTGAGGATCTGATAACCACCGGCAGAATTTCTGCCGGCGGCGGGTACTATGAGCACCTCCCCGACGCCATCCGTGTAGCGGAAAGCAGCGGCGGCTTTGAAGGATGGATCAACTAACCCCCCTCCGAAATCAGGCGAACAGAGCAGAAAGACAGCAGCGATTGCCTCTTGGAGCGGCTTCTAAGATTATGCCCAAGCGTCCCGGTTGCTGCCGGTTTCGATGCTGAAGGGCGGGAAGTGGTCGTAGTCGCTGGGGTCCCGGTGGTGCTTCTTTGCCCAAGCACGGCTGGGGACATAGAGCAATGCCTCGAACTCCTTGTCCCACATGGCTTTCGCGCGACCGCGCCGGGCTTTTTCATAGTAGTTCGGGCCATTAATTAATGCTGTGCAGCGGGAGTAGAGGAAGGTGTCGTCGCTGGCTAAAGGTTCGGATTTTTCGCATTGTATCCAGAGCTTCTTGGTGTCTAAATGGTATAAAAGCTCGCTCATTAGGTCGTCGAAGTGGTAGATTACACTGTCGTCCTGTCGGGAGAGGTAGTCTATTACTGGGGCCAAAACCTTGTCGTCGTTCCCCTCCTCGCTCCAGTCGCATAGGTCCATAGTGGCCCAGAAAAAGCGGAATTTGTCCATAATTCCCTCCATTTTCGCGCAAAATGATCACTTTTGATAGAAGTCTCTGCTCACTGGGTGCAGTTCCAGCTCCCAGTCCGCAAAGGGCGGCTCCACGTGGTAAAACTCGTTAAAACAGCGCCGAATAGATTGGGCGGCCCGGCGCTCGCCATATTTGTAATTGAGGATGCCGGCCTCCTTATTTGGCTCTAAATTATTCATGAAAACAGCAAAAATTGATCTATATAGCGGATTTATTCTCTTAAAACTTCTCAGGTGTGGTCTATCTGCTCCAAGAACGGATGGCCTAAGGTGCCGTGGGGAAACCAGTAGGGGAACTGACGCGCTGTGCCACTTATATATGCGCTGGCCTTCATCTTTTCCCCTCCAAAATGTTCTGAAATGCGGAAACTTACCATTGGTAAGTTTCTTATAAATTGTTCTTAATATCCGTCTGTTTTTGGCACGCTATATGACAATATAATCAGTATAAGTTGCAAATATTATACATATTATAAATAATATTTACATTATATTACTCATATGTGACAAACTATTGAAAATGGCGATATGGCGGTTTTTGTCTGAAAAGTTTGTATCTGTGAAATTGCGCGGTATCTTCAGTTTATCATTTTTGGCGGTAGATTTAGGACGATGCTCTTGTGCTGCGGGTCACATGCGGGCCTTGTGGGGAGGGAGGGGGGCGGAGCGGGTTTTGGCCTTTTTTGTGCGTTTTAGTGCATGTTTTCTGTCTTTTATCAAAATGCCGTTTTGGTGTAAAATGTTCCCTTTTTGGAAAATCTGGTGAAAAAAGAACCGTGAAAATCCATGAAAAACCGGGCAAAAACGGCGAAAAACGCCCATTTTTCATACATGAATTGCATCGCTTCATGCAACACTAAGCTCACCCCGCGCAAAAAGCCTCCGTCTCTCCATCTCTTCCTAAATTTCCCAAAACTCCTAATTCAAAATCCCTCATTCCTCATTCAAAATAATTCCAGCCCGGCAGACTGTGCTAACCGCACAGCCTCCAAGCTGGAATTATTTTGCTTGCCTTTTCGCTGCCGCTTGAATCCAGTCCGTCAGTTCCTTGTCGAGTTCCGATGTGCGGGAGATCAGCGGGGGGGGAGCGGCGGCTTGGGTAGGGTTTTGTGGCCATGTTGATTCGGGGGAATTCCCCAAGCGGCGGGTCAGGGGGATGGTCGCTTTTTCGCCGCTGTGAAATCCGCCGTCTCTTCGATTCAGTCCATCAGTTCCTTGTTGAGTTCCGATGTGCGGGAGATCAGCGGGGGGTGAGGCCGGCGGCTTGGGTTGGGTTTTGTGGCTACGTCCATCCGGGGGAGTTCAAGCGGCGGGGCAGGGGGACGGTCACCTTTTCGCTGCCGCGAAGTCCGACGCCTCCCTGATCCAGCCCATGAGCTCGTCATCTATCTCCGATTCCTCGGAGAGCAGGAGGTGGTGGGTCCAGCGGCTCGGGTAGGGCTCTGTGGCCACGTCGATACGGGGGGAGTCCAAGCGGCGGTTCAGGCCGATGGTCACTACTATATATACCGGCGGGCAGTCCTTCTTCTTTCGGACGCGGGCGAAGGAGACGCAGGCGAACAGGTGGCGGTTATAGAAAGAGAGCTGGGTCTTGCTGCCCTTTACTGTTGTGTCCGGGAGCTGATCAAGGATGCGCGCCTCCAAGGCCTCGTAAAGGGGGATGGCCTCCGTGTGACCGGCGAAGAAGGGCAGGAAATCTCCCTTCACGGCCTCAGAGGGCGGCCTTGATGGCCTCGGCGATCTGGGGGGCGGTGAGGCCGTACTCACGCAGCACGTCCTTGGCCTTGCCGGACTGGCCGAACTGGTCCTGTACGCCGATCTTTTTGAACTTGCAGTTCACCTGGCCCATGAGCACGTCCGCCACCGCGTCGCCTAAGCCGCCGATGACACTGTGCTCCTCCACGGTGATCACATTGCCGCACTTCTCCGCCCACTCCCTGACACAGGCGGCGTCGATGGGCTTAATGGTGTGCACGTTGATGACGGCCACCTGCTTGCCCTCAGCGGCCAGCTGCTCGGCGGCGGCCAAGCTCTCGCCCACCATCATGCCGCAGGCGAATACCACCGCGTCGGTGCCCTGGCGCATGACGTTGGCCTTGCCGATCTCAAAGGGGTAGTCCTCCTCGAACACCGGGGTGTTCATCCGGGCGAAACGCAGGTACATGGGGCCCTCAAACTCCGCGGCGGCAAACACCGCCTTCCGGGCCTCGTTGGCGTCGGCGGGGACGATGACGGTCATGCCGGGGATCACCCGCATGAGGGCGATATCCTCGATGGCCTGGTGGCTGCCGCCGTCCTCGCCCACGGAGAGGCCGGCGTGGGTCATGCACAGCTTCACATTGAACCTGGGGTAGGCAATGGAGTTGCGCACCTGCTCGTAGGCCCGGCCCGCGCCGAACATGGCGAAGGTGGAACAGAAGGGCACCAAGCCCATGGTGGACAGACCCGCGGCCACGTTCACCATGTTGGCCTCGGCAATGCCCATGTTGAAAAACCGCTGGGGGTAGGCCTTGGCGAACTTGTTGGTATTGGTGGCGCCGGCCAGGTCGGCGTCCAGGACCACCACCTTGTCGTTGACGGCGCCTAACTCCACCAGCGCCTCGCCGTAGGCGACTCTTGTTGCTTTCTCACTCATACTCTCAGCCCTCCAATTCCTGCAAAGCCTGCTGCCGCTGCTCCTCGCCGGGCGCCTTGCCGTGCCAGCCCACCTGGCCCTCCATGAAGCTGACGCCCTTGCCCTTGACGGTGTGGGCCAGGATGGCCTTGGGCTTCCCGGACACCGGGGCGGACAGGGCGGCCTCCACCGCCTCCACGTCGTTGCCGTCGGCCAGCTCGAAGACCTCCATGCCGAAGGCGCGGAGCTTGGCTGCTAAATCGCCCAGGGACATGACCTCATCGTTGGAGCCGTCGATCTGGAGGCCGTTGTTGTCGATGCAGACGGTGAGGTTGTCCAAGTGGTAGTGGCTGGCGGCCATCATGGCCTCCCAGATCTGGCCCTCCTGACACTCGCCGTCGCCGCAGACGGCGTAGACCCTGGTGTCCTGCCCCAAGTGCTTGGCACCCAGGGCCATGCCCACGGCGATGGAGAGGCCCTGGCCCAAGGAGCCGGTGGAGGCGTCCACGCCGGGGACCTTCTTGGCGTCGGGGTGGCCCTGGAGGATGCTGTGGAGCTGGCGGAAGTTCTGGAACTCGTCGCGGGAGATGAAGCCCCGCTCGGCCAGGACGCCGTAGTAACAGGGGGCGGCGTGGCCCTTGCTGAGGACGAACCGGTCCCGGTGGGGGTCCTTGGGGTTCTGGGGGTCCACGCGCATGTGGTTAAAGAAGATGCAGGTCACAAGCTCCACCGCGGAGAGGGAACCGCCGGGGTGACCGCTGCCCGCGTTGGCCGTCATGTTGATGATGTTGCGCCGGACGGCCTTGCAGACCTGTTTCAATTCTGCTGTTTGCATAGAATACCTCCATCCGTTGATAAAATTTTGAAGATGGCTATATGGGTAACAGTATAACAGATTTTCCGCCGCATTGCAATGCGCTGCCGCGCAAACTTTGCGGAGGCGGGGGGAAACAGCAAAAAATTACCGCTCTTCCTCCGGCATATTCAAAAGGGAAATGGTCATGCTATGGTTGCAGCGCCGAGGAAGAAACAACGCGCAGGCGTTTTTCCTTTCTTAGTTGCTGTTGAATATAGGACCGCCGGTTTGGCTGACGCGGAGGGGTGAGAGGATCACCCGGAAGCGGGGCGGGCCGCAAGGTCCAATATTAGGAGAAGGAGAAAAAAGTTATGTCTAAGAAGAACAATCGCATCAATGTGCCCGAGGCTCGGGACGCCATGGACAAGTTTAAGATGGAGGCTGCCAGTGAGGTGGGGGTCAACCTGAAGGATGGCTACAATGGCGACCTGACCAGCCGCGAGGCCGGTTCCGTGGGCGGCCAGATGGTCAAGAAGATGATCGAGTCCTACGAGAAGAGCCTGTAAGTGCTCTGAGTGCAGAAGCGCCTGCCCCCAAAGGGGCAGGCGCTTCGCTTTTGGGCGGGCTGCTGCGAAAAAACTGCCTAAATAGGGGGTATAGGGCCTGTACAGAGCCTCCATATGCCGGGTGCATATTGACTTGACTGCTGTTTGGCGTTATAATACAAATTAACTTTGACAAATTCCGACACCTCCTGTCCCGCGCTCCGCACTGTCGGCTGACGCCAAGGCAGGGGTGTTTTCGGTTTTTTCGGAGGTTTGTGTGAAGGTTCGGCCGATTTGGCGGTCGGGAAAAGGAGGAAGGATATGTTTTGTACTGCCTGCGGAAAGCAGATTGCCGATGGCTCCCTGTTCTGTGAGTTCTGCGGCGCCAAGCAGGAGGAGCTTGTGCAGAGTCCCGCTGTTGGACAGCCCCCTGTACCGCCTGCGCCAGCAGCAGAGAGCACGGTTCAAGCTGCTCCGCTGGGGCAAGGGGTGCCTGCTGGGAATGGGCCCGTCGCTCCTGTTGGAGGGACGCCTGTTGCTCCTATTGGAGGGGCGGCTGCTCCTGTTGGAGGGGCGCCTGTTGCTCCTGTTGGGGGGGCGGCTGCTCCTGTTGGAGGGGCGCCTGTTGCTCCTATTGGAGGGGCGGCTGCTCCTGTTGGAGGGGCGCCCGTTGCCCCTATTGGGGGGGCGCCTGTTGCTCCTATTGGGGGGACGGAGAAGAAGCCTATGTCGCCCAAGACCAAGACGGCGTTGATCGCTGTGGCGGCGGTTTTGGCCGTTGTGGTGGGGGCTAAGGTGATCCTGGGGGCGCTGTTTACGCCGGAAAAGACCATTGAGAAGTTTTTGGACGCCTACCAGAATGCTGACGCCGACGCCTTCCGCGCCGTAACCGTGGTGGCGGAGGACAAGATGGAACTCACCGATGAGGTGCTTCTCCCCTTCTTTGCCTCCTATACCGGCGGCGTGAAGAACGCCTTTGTTGAAAGTCTGCGGAAGACGCTGACGCAGGATGCCCTGCTCCTGGAGCGGGGGATGCCGTCGGAGGGGCACAAGGGCTTCCGGCTGACGGAGCAGTCCTATGTCCTCTTCTCCACCTACGCTGTGGAGATTACTCCGCTGGAGGTGCGGATTGCCAGCGAGTTTGAGAACACCAGCGTGGAGGTGTGCGGCGCCTCCTACAACACCGGGAACGGGGGGACCAATGTCAACATGCTCCCCGGCGTGTACGCTGTCACAGCCACCTACACGGACCCCAACACCGGCGTGACACTGAAAACAAACCTGCCCAAGTGCGATATTTACGGCCAGATCACCTACGCAAACGGCGACTCAGACCAGCCCGCCGCCGGCTGGTCAGACGAACAAGTGTTCGGCTCGGCTGGTTATGCCGAGGCGCCTGACGACCGCTACAACATCATTACGAGCCCAAGGCCCACCGACATTGGCCCCAGAGGCAGCCAAGCCGGCCCAAATCCCTCCATCAACATCTACTTCGACTATACCTACGCCTTTGTGGAGAGCGACATCCCCCTGACGCTGAAGGAGATTCTGGTGGACGGCAAGGCCTATCCCGGGGATCCCGGCAGCTTTGACCTCTACAACGGCTTCTTCCTCGGTCCGGTAAACTATGACAGCACGGTCAAGGTGGTGACAGAGGCCCTTGACATGGAGTTTGAGCAGGAGATGGAGCTGTCGACAGACAGCAGCTACTGCTACATCAACTACATCACTCCGGTGCTTCCCGAAGAGATAGATCAGAAGGCGATAGATACCGTGGCCGCCATCCTGCCCGATTGGCTGCGGGTTATCAACTCCTACGACCGGGATGCTTTTAAGGCCTTAGAAAGTATCGGCTCTCTATCCCCGGATCTCCTTGCCAATTTGGACGATATGTTGTCCAGCATGTGGAACAGCACGGGTGAGTTGTACTATGTCCAGTTTGACCAGATTGATGTCCAGAAGAGCGAGGCATCCGTCTACTCCAGCATCGACCCGGTCCTCTGCGCCGAGGTGGAGATACCCGTTGTCATCAGCGGCACTGAGGGCTATATGTCCTTAGCCATCGGTGAGTTTAGCGGGGACTACTACAATCCTGATTTTCTCTACGAGGGATTCGCCCAGGCGAGCCTGATCTACCAAGACGGCAAGTGGGTGGCTGATAGTCTGTACTGGTTCTGAGCACCGGGCGCCGTTTCCTTCGGGCGCCTTGAAATAAGTCCCATATTTACCCGTTTCCTAGGAAAACAGGGAGAAATTCAAGAAAAAGAGAGGTTCATCACAATGGCATTTTGCAGATACTGCGGCGCTTCTCTGGCCGAGGGCCAGACCTGCACCTGTCCCCAGTCCCAAGCGGAGCAACAGAGCACTCCGGTGCAGCCTGTTCAGCCTGTACAGCCGGTGCAGCCTGTTCAGCCGGTGCAGCCTGTTCAGCCGGTGCAGCCTGTTCAGCCGGTGCAGCCTGTTCAGCCGGTGCAGCCGCCGGTACAGCCGCCGGTCTATCAGCAGCCGGCCCAGCCCCAGCAGCCCTCCGCCGCACAGCAGCAGGCAGCGACTACGGCGCAGGCGGCCCAGGAGGCGGCCAAGAACATAGGCAGCTATTTGAAGGACTACTTCGCCGACGCCAATCAGGCCGTGCGCACGGTGGTGGAGCAGGACAACCTGACCTTTGCCATCATTCTGACGGTGATCCGGGCCTTGGCCATGGGGCTGGCGGTCTATGGGCTGCTGCGCAAGGCCTGTGCCATCGCTTTGCAGACCGCCATGATGGCGACGGGCGGCTATGGCATGGAGATGATGAGCACCCGTATCGAGGCGCCCATTGTGGGCAGTCTGCTCTATGGCGCGCTGATCGGTCTTGCGGGGATGGCGCTGTATATTTTGATGGTGTTTGTCCTGATGAAGCTGCAAAAGGGCACCGCCTCCCTGCGGGCGGTGTACGAGGCCAGCGCGGCCAACGGCATCCTGCCCACGGCCCTGCTGCTGCTCGTCTTCCTCGCGTCCTTTGTCAGTATGCCCTTCGCTGTCCTCTGCCTGCTCTTGGCGGGCCTGTCCTGGGTGGTCTGCGGCGTGCTGACGGCCCAGCTCCTCTGCGCGGACAACGTCAGCGGCAAGTTCTGGGTGCTGTACTTTGTAGGTGTGGTGCTGGTGTTCTGGGCGTCCAGCCTGATCCTGCCCAACCTCTTCCTCAACGCAGCAGGCAGCATCAAGGTGAGTGCCATGGGCGAGGTCCCCTTTACGCTGAAGCAGGGCATTGACGCGGCGAAGATGCAGATTGCCCAGATGGGCGGCTGGAGCGGCGTGTTCCGGGAGCTCTGGAGCGAGCTTTTCTAAGGGAAGCGATAACGGTAAAATGGGCGAGGGACGATACCGCGTTTTGCGTGTATCGTCCCTTGTTTTTTGATGCGGCTGGAGGGGGCTATGCCGGTCCTCGTTTTTTGTCGGGACAGCCTATGATTTGCTTGCAATGTCCCCGGCGGTCGATTATACTGGTGTTCACAGAACAGCGGCACTTAGGCTTTGAGAAAGGATGGAACTGATATGTTTAACTTTACCTACTACACCCCCACCAAGGTGGTCTTTGGCCGGGATACCGAGAGTCAGACCGGTTCGCTGGTGAAAGAGCTGGGCGGCACCAGGGTCCTCCTCCACTACGGCGGCGGCAGCGTGGTCCGCTCCGGGCTTCTGGACCGGGTTAAGGCGTCCCTGGCCGCCGCCGGCGTGGCCTATGTGGAGCTGGGCGGCGTGGTGCCCAATCCCCGGCTCTCCTTGGTACGGCAGGGCATCGACCTGGTGCGTCAGGAGGGGGTGGACTTCCTTCTGGCCGTTGGCGGCGGCAGCGCCATCGACTCCGCCAAGGCCATCGGCTACGGCGCCGCCAACGAGGGGGACGTGTGGGACTTCTATGAGCACACCCGGCAGGCCTCCGCCTGCATGCCCATCGGCGTGGTCCTCACCCTCTCCGCCACCGGCAGCGAGATGAGCGACAGCTCCGTCATCACCAACGAGGACGGCTGGAAGAAACGGGGGTACAACAGCAGCCTCTGCCGGCCCAGGTTCGCCGTGATGAATCCCCAGCTCACCGCCACCCTCCCCGACTATCAGACCGCCTGCGGCTGCACGGACATCCTGATGCACACCATGGAGCGCTACTTCACCAGCGGCGGCAACATGGAGCTCACCGACTCCATCGCCGAGGCACTGATGCGCACCGTGCTGAAAAATGCCCGGATTTTGAAGGACGATCCCCAGAACTATGACGCCAGGGCGGAGGTGATGTGGGCGGGAAGCCTGTCCCACAACGGCCTCACCGGCTGCGGCAACGACGGCGGGGACTTCGCCACGCACATGCTGGAGCACGAGATGGGCGGGCTCTATGACGTGGCCCACGGGGCCGGGCTGGCCGCTGTCTGGGGCAGCTGGGCCCGGTATGTGCTGGATCACTGCCTGCCCCGGTTCTTCCGCTTCGCCGTCAATGTGATGGGCGTGGAGCCTATCGCCGATGTCAAGGCGGCGGCTCTCCAGGGGATTGCAGCCATGGAGAGCTTCTTCCGGGAGATCGGGATGCCCACCTGCTTCAGTGAGTTAGGTATCACCGCCGCCGAGGAGGACCTGTCCCTGATGGCCAAGAAGTGCGCCGCCGCCACCGGGGGCAAAAAGGGCTCCGCCCGGGTGCTCACGGAGCCGGATATGCTGGCAATCTACCGCATGGCCAACCACTGAGGTGATAAGGAGGACAGACGATGTATATTACCGGGAAATACTGGGGGAACCTTATTGGTGACACCGATGACAGCCTGACGCTGATGGACTATCTGTCGGAGAAGGGCAAATCGGAGGTGGATGTCCGGGAGATCTTTGCCGACTTCGGACTGGACAGGCTGGAGGGGGACTTTCGGGCACCGGAGGTACCCATCGTCTATACCGACGAGGAGGGCTGGGAGACGGATATCCACTTCGCCATCGACCTTGTAACCGACCTGGCCGCGCTGCTGCTGGAGTGCAAGGTCAGCGGCAGTGTGGACCTAGGTGAGCTGGGCGGCGGCGAGGCGTCCGGTCCCCTCCGCATCACCGCCGGTCCGGAGGAACACGCGCTGGTGGACCGGACCCTTCAGGACTTTGCCGCCCAGCCCCTCCGCTACGACCCCTATCTCAGCGGGCTGGTGCCGGAGGAGGATATGCGGGCGCTGGCCGCCCTCTGCGCGGAGCTGCGGGAGGAGCTGTACGGCTGAGACAGGGAGGATTTCCCCGAGAAAGGTTGATACCCTATGAAAAGAGTGCTTGCCCTGTTGATGGCGCTGTCCATCGCCCTTCTGTCCGGCTGCGGCCGGCAGGGGGCCTCCCCGGTACCGCCGGACCCGCCGGTTTCTCCGGCAGGGGCCGCCGATACGCCGGGCGTCCTGGTCCGGGTGGCGGCCTTGAAGGGTCCCACCGCCATGGGGCTGGTGGGGCTGATGGACGCCGCGGCGGCGGGCGAAGCGTCGGAGAACGACTACCGCTTCTCCCTGTCCGGTTCCGCCGACGAGATCACCCCCCAGCTGGTGAAGGGGGGCGTGGACATCGCCATGGTACCCGCCAATCTGGCGGCGGTGCTCCATCAAAACACCGAGGGGGGCGTGCAGGTCATCGCCGTCAACACCTTGGGCGTCCTCTACCTGCTGGAGCGGGGGGACAGCGTCCGCTCGGCGGAGGAGCTGCGGGGACGGACCATCTTCGCCAGCGGCAAGGGGGCCACGCCGGAGATCGTCCTGCGCTACCTTCTGACACAGAGCGGGATGGACCCGGACCGGGATGTGGACATCCAATGGAAGAGCGAACACGCGGAATGCCTCGCCGCCCTCCTGACCACGGAGGGGGCTCTGGCCATGCTGCCCCAGCCCTTTGCCGCCGCCGCGGAGCTGAAAAACGACGAGGTCCGCGTGGCGCTGGACTTAAACGCGCTGTGGGAGAGCCTGCCCAAGGATGGCGGCGGCTCCGCCCTGATCACCGGCGCGGCGGTGGTCCGCACCGCCTTTGCCGAGGAGCATCCGGAGGCGGTGAGCGCCTTCCTAAAGGACTACCGCCAGTCGGTGGAGTGGGTCAACGGCAGCGTCTCCGAGGCCGCCCAGCGGATCGAACACTACGGCATTATTGACGCGGAGGCGGCGGAGCGGGCCCTCCCCGCCTGTCACATCGTCTGCATCACCGGAACAGAGATGAAGGGGCTGCTGGGCGGCTATCTCCAGGTGCTCTATGGGCAGAATCCCCAGTCTGTCGGCGGCGCGCTGCCGGGGGAGGGCTTCTTCTATGTCCCCTGAGGGCGGGCGGGTCCGCTGGTGGGCGGCGGTCTTTTGGCTGGCGGTGTGGCAGGCGGGGAGCATGGCGCTGGGCAGTGCCCTGCTCCTCCCCTCCCCGCTCCATGTGCTGGCCCGGCTGGCGGCGCTGGGCGCCACGGCGGCCTTCTGGCGCGCGGTGGTCCTCTCCGCCTCCCGGATTGCCGGCGGATTTTTGCTGGCCCTGACGGCGGGGGTGGGGCTGGCGGCGCTCTCCTGCCGATGGCGGCGGGTGGAGGAGCTGCTCTCCCCGGCTATGCTGGCCATCCGGAGCGTGCCGGTGGCCTCCTTCACCATTCTGGCCCTGCTGTGGGTCTCCGCCAAAAATCTGTCGGTACTGATCACCTTCCTCATGGCCCTGCCGGTGCTCTACGCCGGCGCCCTCCAGGGGCTCCGGGCCGCCGATCCGGCGCTTTTGGAGATGGGCCGGGTCTTTCGCCTCTCCCCTCTGCGGCGTCTGCGCTTTCTCCGCCTCCCCGCCCTATGGCCCCACCTCTCCGCCGCCTGCGCGGTGTCCATGGGGCTGAGCTGGAAGGCCGGGACGGCGGCGGAGATCATCGGCATCCCCGCCGGCTCTCTGGGGGAGCGGATGCAGCAGGCCAAGGTCTATCTGAATACGGCGGATCTCTTCGCCTGCACACTGGCAGTGGTGGTGCTGAGCCTGTGCTTTGAGCGGGGCGCCGTCAGGCTCCTCCGGCTGGGGGAGCGGCTGTTTCGGGAGGTGTGAGCTTGGAGGACATTGTCATACGCCGCCTCTGTAAGTCCTACGGCGGCAAAATGGTGCTGGAGAACTTTGACGCCCGTCTGACCGCCGGGGCCGTCACCTGTCTGATGGCCCCATCCGGCTGGGGGAAAACCACCCTCCTGCGGATCTTGATGGGACTGACAGAGGCGGACAGCGGCACCGTCACCGGCCTTGCGGGCCGGCGGCTGAGCGCGGTGTTTCAGGAGGACCGGCTCTGCCCCTACCTCTCCCCGGCGGACAACCTGCGGCTGACCGCGCCGGGCCTCACCGCGGTTGGGGCCCGGGAGGCCCTTGGCTCCATGGGGCTGGAGCAGTGGGCCGACGCGCCCCTCTCCCACCTCTCCGGCGGAATGCGGCGGCGGGTGGCCATCCTGCGGGCGCTGACGGCCCCCTATGATGTGCTGCTGCTGGACGAGCCCTACCGGGGGCTGGACGGGGGGACCAAGGCACTGGCCATTGCCGAGACCCTTCGCCGGCGGGAGGGCCGCACCGTGCTGGCGGTTACACACGATCCGGAGGAGGCCAAGGCGCTGGGGGCGGCGGAGACGATCGTCTGCGGGCAGAGGGGGCAGGATTCGCGGGATTTTTAGGAGGGAGGCGTTAGGATGAGTGAGATCCACCGGATCAGGTGCGGGAATGTGAACTGCTATATTGTGGAGAATGGGTCCGGCGGCGTATTGGTGGATACCGGGCGGCGGGAGTTTGCCCGTCGGGTACTGGAGGCGTGCAGGCGCTATCGCGTCCGGCTGATCGTCCTGACCCATGGGCACTTTGATCACGCCGAGAACGCGGCGTTTCTGTCAGAGGCACTGGGGGTTCCCATTGGGATGAGTGGGAGGGATCTCGATTTGATTTCGTCCAACGCCAATCAGGCTCTCTCCGCCGAGACACTTCTGGGCAAGGTCGTCCTGTCGGCGTCCCTCCGGGAATTCTCCCGCCGCAGTATGCGGGTCTTTGAGCCGGAGGTGCTGCTGCAGGAGGGGGATTGTCTCACAGACTACGGGATTGACGCGCGTATTGTGGCCCTCCCCGGCCACACAGAGGGCTCTATTGGGCTTGATGTGGAGGAAACTAACTTGGTTGTCGGTGACGCGCTGATGAATATGTTCTATCCCACGGTGTCCATGCTGTTTCACAACAGGGAGGCTATGCTGGAGAGTGCGGAGAAAATCAGCACTCTGGGCCGGCGGATGCTGTACTTTGGACATGGGAGGCCGGTCTCTAACAGGCGGTGGGTCAAATAGAAGAGAGCGGGGCGGACCATTCCTGGTCCACCCCGCTCTTTTTGGCTTTGCTTTTCCTCACTGGATCTGGATCTGCCGGACGGCCGGCGCCGCCGGCTTGGCCTTGGGGAGGGTCAGCTCCAAGATGCCGTCCTGGTAGGCGGCGGAGATGCTCTCCTCGTCGATGCCCGCCACGTCGAAGCTGCGGGCGAAGGAGCCGAAGCGGCGCTCCCGGCGGATGTAGTTCCCCCGCTGGTCCTTCTCCTCACTGCTGGCCGTCCGCTGGGCGGAGACGGTGAGGATGCCGTCCTTCAGGTGGAGCTGGATGTCCTCCTTGCGGAAGCCGGGGAGCTCCGCCTCCAGAACGAACTTGTCGCCCTCGTCCCGGATGTCCGTGCGGAAGGTGACGGCGCTGGAGGTATTGCCGAAGAAATTGCGCTCGAAGTTGTCGAAGGCGTCAAACAGGTTGTTCTCGTGGCGCTCAAAGGGAATCATACCGAACATAAGATCTTGTCCTTTCATACTGATATTTTTCGGAATGGCGGGGAGGCTCTTCTGGCCGCCCCGGTCTCATTTCTTGTCTCTTAGTATATCCCCAGATTGTGAACAATGCTTGCTTAACTTGTGTCTGAACTGTGAATTTTAGCACTCTTACGGAGAGAGTGCTAAAATCTGTGCGGTGGCTATTTGCAGTACGTTTGCGGGCGCACGCTGTGCGCCCCTACAGAAAGCAGAAACGTCTATTCAAATCATTTGTGCAGCAGGAAACGCCCTGAAACTCGCGGGCCTTGACAATTTTCCCCGCACAGGATACCATATAGAGGTGAAATGCCAACAAAAAGGAGGTTCCCATGGAACAGACCTATCTTGAGATCGGAACCATCGTCAACACACACGGGGTCCGGGGGGAGCTGAAGCTGCTGCCCAAGGACGTGGACGGGTCGGTGCTGGCAGCGTGCGAGACCTTCTACGTGGACGGGCGGGCTGTCAGGCCCCGGTTTCCCCGGGTCCACAAGGGGTGCCTCCTCTTCCGCATAGACGGCGTGCCGGATTTGGATGCCGCGCTGCCCTACAAGGGCAAGGTGGTCTCCGCCCGCCGCTCAGACCTCGCTCTGCCGGAGGGGGTGTACCTGCCGGCGGAGCTGCTGGGTATGGCGGTGCTGGACGCGGAGACCGGCGAGAGGCTGGGGGTCATCGGGGAGGTGATGGCCTACCCGGGGCACGACGTGTATCTGGTGAGGGGGGAGAAGGAGTTTATGGTGCCGGCGGTGCCCGCCTTTATCGCGGAGATCAACCTCCCCCGGGACACCATGAAAATCCATGTGTGGGAGGGGCTGATCTGATGGAGATTGACATTATGACGCTGTTCCCCGAGACGGTGGGGGATATGATGAACGAGTCCATCCTGGGACGGGCCCAGGAGCGGGGCTACATCCGCATTGAGGCCCACCAGATCCGGGACTACACCACCAACAAGCAGAAGCAGGTGGACGACTACCCCTACGGCGGGGGGCGGGGGGCGGTGATGCAGGCGGACCCCCTCTACCGCTGCTGGGCGCACATCAAGGAGCACCACGGCACCGGGCGGTCCCGGACCATCTACCTCTCCCCCTGCGGCGAGACCTTCACACAGGGGAAGGCCCGGCAGCTCCTGGCGGACTATGACCACCTGATTCTGGTCTGCGGGCACTATGAGGGGGTAGATCAGCGGTTTTTGGATGAGTGTGTGGACGAGGAGATCAGCATGGGGGACTTTGTCCTCACCGGCGGGGAGCTGCCGGCCATGGCGGTGGCGGACGCGGTGTGCCGTATGGTCCCCGGAGTCCTGCCGGACCGGTCGTGCTTTGAGGAGGAGAGCCACTGGAATGGACTTCTGGAGTATCCCCAGTACAGCCGGCCGGCGGTGTGGCATGAGCGGGAGGTACCGGAGATACTGCGCAGCGGGGACCACGAGAAGGTCCGTCTCTGGCGGCGGAAACAGGCCATGCTGAGGACCCTCCAGAGGAGGCCGGATATGTTCCGGGAGGAGGATTTTATGGGCAGTAAGCCGGATCGGCGGCTGCTGGCGGAGGTGCAGGAGGAATTTCGGGCGTGGAGGGCCTCTATGGAGGAGGAATCACCGCTTTGAACGCTATGTCTGACAGCTTTTTCGGAGACCGGGAGGGACTGCGGGACGGTATTGTGCTCACCGATGGGCGGGATACGGTCATCTATAACCAGCGGAGCTACTGCCGGCTGATTCAGGGGCTGATTGCGGCGTACACCACCGCCTCACCCGCTGAGGCTGCCGCCTGTGTGGAGGCGCACCGCGGCTATTTTACCGGTATTGATGATGTGCTCTCCGCCTCGCTGGAGAGCCACGGCTATCCCTACTACTACGCGGCGGTGGAGCTCTATTTGGGCGTCCATCCGGCGCCGGCGGGGCATCCTGAGCTCACAGGGCCTCCGCCGGATTCGCCGGAGGGGGCGGCACTCTACAGGGAGGTTGAGGAGCGGATTCTTTGTGAGGAGGGGCTGCGGGAGCCGTTTGAGTGGGAGTGATGGACTGGGGCGGGACGGCCTATGTATCGGCGGGCGCACAATGTGCGCCCCTACGGAGGGGGTATTGGGGCATTTTGGTGGACGGCACGCCGGGGTCGTTGTGCCCTATGGAGGGGGTGTTGAGGTATTGGGGGAGCGATTTTTCGCGGATTGAACAAAAAAAGCCAGCCCCTACGGGGGCTGGTCCTTTTTCCTATGATTCTACTACCATCTCTTAAACGCAATATTCATGTCCACTCGGCCGTCTATGCCGTTTACGTTTCCGTGGTCGCTGTACTGCCAGATGTGGTAGTTATAGTACATCGTGGGGTACATGGAGTCCGCGTTGGGGTAGTACGCAAACCAGAAGTCGTAGTCTGTCAGGCGGTCCAGCTGGTAGCGCAGGTATCCGGTGGGGAGATTGAAGTACACCATGGGGATATACCCCTCCTCCGCTACGCGCTCGCAGAAAGCAATGGCCGCGTCGGTGAGGATCTCCGGCTCCAAGCCGTAGTTGCGGTAGGACTTGCTGTTGGCCTCCCAGTCGTAGACCACCGGATAGTCGATATCCAAGCCCTCGATGGCGGCTAACAGGTACTCCGCCTCCTCTACGGCCTCCCTCTCGTTGGTGGCGGTGGAGAAGAAGTAGCACCCCACCTTCAGGCCCGCCTGTGACGCGCCCTTGGCGTTCTGGATAAAGTACTCGTCTAAATTCAGCGTGCCCTGGGTGTAGCCCCTAAAGCCCACGCGGAGCATCACAAACTCGATGCCGGCGTCCTTCACCTTTCGCCAGTCCACGTCCCCCTGGTAGCTGGACACGTCGATCCCCACATAGGCGTCCACGTCCGGGTCGTCGTAGTGCATGAAGCTGCCCTCCAAACGGAAGAGGTCCTTCTCATAGGGGCACTTCTCCACGTCGTAGAGCAGGGGGAGCTTCTGGTCCCGGTACTCGATATAGCCCAGCTCCTCCGGGGTTGGGGGCTCCGGTTCCGGCTCCGGCTCCGGCCGGGTGGTGCCGGGGACATACTGGAGCATCCGCCACACCAAGGCGCAGAGCTCCGAGCGGATGATCCCCGTCTGGGGCAGGTAGACCAGCTTGTTCTGCTCGTTGTAGCTGCCGGTCACGATGCCCGCCTCGTACAGGGCCCGGACATAGGGGCTGTCGCAGTCGGCGAAGGGGGAGGGGTTATTCGCCTCGGGGATGTGCAGGGCCTGGGCCGCCAGCTGGGCGATGAGCTCCCGGCGGATGGGGGCGTCCAGGTTGGTCAGATCCTCCGGCAGCAGGTAGCCCTGCTCCTGAGCCAAGCGGGAATAGCCGCTGGCCCAGTGGCTGTCGATGGCCGGCTGCTCGTCAAAGCCGGCGGTGAGGAGGATCAGCTTCAGCGCCTCGCCGGCGGTGATAATCTTCCCCGGCTGGAAGGTACCGTCGGGGTAGCCATCCACCTTTTGGGCGATGGTGAGGTTCTTGATATAGGAGTAGTACCACTCCCCCTCCTTCAGATCGGAGTAGGGGTTGTCCCAGTCGGTGGACTGTACGCCGGTATCCGACACCGGGCTGCTCCCCCAGTCCGCGGAGACGGTGATGGGGATCTGGGCGATGTCGTCGCCGGTGAGCCGGGCGCCGCTCTCCGTGTACCAGCCCCGGAAGTAGCGGCCGGGGTGGGTGGGGGTGGGCAGCTCCCCATAGCAGGTGTTCACCGGGTAGAACACGGTGCTGTGGTCGATCTCCTCGGCGGTGACGTCGAAGTGGACGTAGGTGTAGGCCTCGTCGCCGTCGTTGTCATAGTCGCCGTAGAGGAAGAGGAACGCCTCCTTCAGGCGGCGGACCGCCAAGCCGTGGAGGGGGGTCCGGCCGATGTGGCACCAAGAGGCGATGGCGTTGACCACCTCCTCCTCGGTATAGTCCTCGATGCCGTTCATCAGGTACTGGCACAGGCGGTAGGCGGGGTTGATCCAGCTGGTACCCAAGTTGTAGGTCATACTGGCCAAGGCGTCATACTGGTGCTGCTCCAAGTGGATATCGTACTTTTTGAGGAAGGCGTTGAGTTTGAGATCTATCTCCATCAGGTGGTGCACCATGAGATCCTCTGCTTCCTTCTCGGAGATGCCGTCTGGATAATCGCCTTTTTCGCAGAGACTCCCGTAGCCGATGTACCACTTGCCCCCGTCCTCGTAGGCAAAGCGGCGGTAGCCCTCAAAGTCCTTAATCAGCTCCGACCCCTCTTCGCTGACCTGCATGTTCTCTACATCGGCCAAGGCGGCGGGGGTCAGCAGCCCAGCGGTCAGCAGCAGGGCCAGCAGCAGTGAGCAAAGTCGTTTCATCATAGGGCGCACACTCCACACATCGTATTTTCTTGCGGGCTTTTTGTCTGTTCCTGCTTATCGGGACGCTGTCAAGGGCGGAAAGGTTCCCTGATTCAGCAAAATTCGTCACAGAAGTGTCTGCATTATAGCACATGGCGCTTGGTTTGAAAAGAGGGTGTTATGTTAATTCACAGTTTTGTAAAAAAACTCGCCGCCTCCCTCCCGCCTGTTTCCTGTGCTCCGGTACAGATTTCTTATGATTTCTCCGGATATGGCTTTTTCTTCTTGCTTTCCCGCCTCTTTTTCAGTATAATAGCTGTAACCACTCCCCTCCCCCTTCTGTACAGAAAGGAGATTTTTCATGATGGTGTCCACCAAAGGCCGCTATGCCCTTCGGGCGATGGTGCGGCTGGCCTCCCTTGGGCCGGAGTCCTATATCCCCCTGCGAGATCTGGCAGATCAGGAGGACATCTCCGAGAAGTATTTGGAGGTCATCATGAAAACGCTGGTGAAGGCGGGGCTTGTGGTGGGACTGCGGGGGAAGGGCGGCGGCTATCGCCTGTCCCGGCCCGCCGGCGAGATCACCGCCGCAGACGTGCTGCGGATCATGGAGGGCTCCTTGGCCCCGGTGATCTGTCTGTCCCCTGACGCCTCCCGCTGTCTTAGGCAGGAGGAGTGCCCGGTGCTCTCCATGTGGAAGGAGTACCACTGGCTCACGGAGCACTTTTTTGAGGGGAAAAGCCTCCAGCAGCTGGCGGAGCCGATTAAAAAAGTTTGAATCCGCCTTGAATTTACCTTGAACAGGCCGCGCAGGTATCATTTTCCTGCGCGGCCTCTGTATGCCTGTCGCTCCTCTGCACATCATAGAGAGACGGTCTGTTTTGCTCTCGTCACTCTATGAAAACAGGGGGTTTTTCCTATGACACACAACCACTGCCGGCGGGCGGCGGCGCTGCTTGGCGCGCTGGCCATCGGCCTCTCACTGTGCGCCTGCGCATCCGATACCGTCCGCACCACCGCGGGACCGGCGGCGGTGCCCGCCAGCGCTGACAACTGGGGGCTGTCCTTCCCCAATCCGGGCCAGTCCCCGGTGGGCAACGCCACGGCGGAGAGTCTGGCCCAGTACGACGCCCACTACCTGGGGGACACCTCCAAGAAGGTGATCTACCTCACCTTCGACTGCGGCTATGAAAACGGGTGCACGGAGAAGATTCTGGACGCCCTCCAGAAGCATCAGGCCCCCGCCGCCTTCTTTGTGGTGGGGCACATGGTGGAGAGCGCCCCGGACATCGTGCGGCGGATGGCGGCGGAGGGGCACATTGTGGGCAACCACACCTTCCACCACCCGGACATGTCCGCTATCGCCGACCAAGCCGCCTTTGAACAGGAGCTGAAAACGCTGGAGAGCCTCTATGAGGAGCTGGTGGGACAGCCTCTGTCCAAGTTCTACCGCCCGCCGCAGGGGAAGTACAGCGAGGAGAACCTGCGTCAGGCCCACGCGCTGGGCTATAAGACCGTGTTCTGGAGTCTGGCCTATGTGGACTGGTACACGGACAACCAGCCCACCGCCC
The DNA here is from genome assembly GCA_022801715.1 of Oscillospiraceae bacterium. Lineage (GTDB taxonomy): Bacteria > Bacillota > Clostridia > Oscillospirales > Oscillospiraceae > CAJFPI01. Next base: position 56,923 of record JAAWSV010000007.1, on the reverse strand, counting down.
AGCAGGCCTATGACAAGCTGCTGCCTCGTATCCACGACGGGGCCATCGTCCTGCTCCACTCCACGTCCCAGACCAACGCGGATATTTTGGATGAGCTGCTGACCAAGTGGGAGGAGATGGGGTACACCTTTGCGTCCTTGGAGGAGCTGCCCTAAAGGGCGGCAGGGCGGTGCGGAGCATCTCCGCACCGCTTTTTTCCCGCGCCTTGCATTGGCGGGAAAAAGGGGCTACAATAGAGGAGTACTTCGTCAAAAAAGGAGGACCAGTTATGGGACTGTTTCTGCACACCGCCCTCCTTCCCCGCTGCGGCGAGGCGGAGGCCCGCCGGGCGGTGGACGCGTGCGCCGAGCTCTCTGTGGGGCTTGTGCCGGAGGCGTGCCGGTACCAGGAATTTGCCGCGGGGACGGCGGTCTGGTGCAATGAGGGCTGCAGCGGCTATGAGGAGCTGGCCTTGGCCCTCTCCGCCAATCTGGCCGGCCCCGCCCTGCTGCTATACATCTACGACGACGACTTCTGGGGGTACTACCTCTGTGCGGATGGGCGGACTGTGGATCAGTTCTGTCCCCTCCCCAGCTACTTTGCGGATGTCTCCGAGGCGGAGCGGCGGCGGTTCTCCGGGGACGCCAAGGCTGTCGCCCGGTGCTGCGGCGTGGAGCCGGGGACCGTCTTAGGGTACCTCCGGTTCTGGGAGGGGGAAAATTTCTGCCGCAAGGCCCGTCCCGGCGACCGGTATCCCGCCGGTGACTGCTGGCAGATGGCGGACTTTATGGCCGCCTTAGGGTTCCCCTGTGACGCAGGCGGGGAGCCGGAGCTTCCGCTGTATCCGGGGCCGGCGCTGTCGCTGGAGGAGATTTTGGCCTATAGGCCGCCGGTTCCGGCGCGGCAGTCCATCGACGACATCTGTCCCCTCTCCGACCTGCCCAGCGTGCTGGACGGGGACTACATCCGCACCATCCTCAGCGAGGAGACTATCCAGTGTCTGCTGCTCTTGGGCACGGCACATCCGGAGAATGCCTACAACGCCTTGGCCCGTATGCAGAATGCCACGCGGCCGGACCCCCATCTCTGCTTCCTCCTGGCCTACTGCGCCTACTGGACCGGCTCCTTCGGCTTCGCCTACACGGAGCTCTACAGAGCTCTGCTCCCCTCCCTGTTCCCGGCCTACCGCAATGATGCGCTGCTGACGGCGGAGGAGACCGTTCTGCTCCTCCGGGGCAGGAGCTTGGTGGTGCCTGAGGTCTCCAAGCGGCACATCGCCTGCAAGGATCTGACGCGCCTATTGGAGCTGGACCCGGAGAATGGGGACGTGTATCTGCTGGCCCGGTGCTATTTCCGCTACCTGGACTCCCAGTGGGCCGGCAGTCTCCAGCCCGCCAGGGAGGATCTCAAAGCCCTAAGCCAGCGGCCCCAGCGGTCCGGCGGCATCCCCGTGCTGTGGGAGGCGTTCCCGGAGACGTTTCTGCGGTTTGTCAGAAGAGGGGGCGGCTAAGCGGCGGGCTGTCGGTACGGTTTTTGCGGCAGTTTTTTTCAAAAACCAAAGGGGCGCCCGTAAAAACGGGCGCCCCTTCTGAATCGAAAAAAAGACCTAACCTCAGGCTTCCTCTCTCATCTTGGCGAAGCAGTCGCTGCAGTACACAGGACGATCGCTCTTGGGCTCAAAGGGCACTCTGGCCTCGCCGCCGCAGGCTGCGCAAACAGCGGTGAAATACTCGCGGGGACCGCGGGCCGCGTTCTTGCGAGCGTCACGGCAGGCCTTGCAGCGCTGGGGCTCGTTCTGGAAGCCGCGCTCCGCATAGAACTCCTGCTCACCGGCGGTGAACACGAACTCCTGGCCGCACTCTTTGCACACTAAAGTCTTGTCTTCGTACATGATGTTACCCTCTCTTTGAATAGAAAAAAATATATTGCGGTCAGCCCAGTCGCTGATTACGCCTTGATTATCGCCGCGCCGCCTTTCGACGGATGCGCTGCACGGCATTCTCCACTGATTTCACCGGCCGGTTAAGCTCCCGGGCCATCTCGGCGCAGGTCATGCCGTCTAAATACAGGGAGAGAACTCGCCTCTCCAAGGGGGAGAGCTGCTGGTTGATTCTGAAAAGGTCGCGCTCCGCGTTCTCCCGCAGAATATAGAGCTCCTCCGGGTCTGCGCTGAAGCCGCGTCCGGTCGTTAGGGCCGCATAGGCGCTGCTATCAAAGAAAGGGGTTTCAAGAGAAATGGATCGGTTCAGGGGGCTGTGCTTCTCTCTGGCGGCAGCCCTCAGCGCGGAAAACACGCGATGTCGAATACAAACCTCTGCAAACGTGCGAAAAGAAGCCTCTTTGGAGCAGTCAAACTCACGAACGGCCTTGATCAGGCCCATCATGCCCTCCTGAATCAGATCGTCGCTGTCGCCTCCGGCCAGAAAGTAGGGCCGGGTGATGACGCGAACCAGACGGCGGTATCGAGTGACCAAGGCCTCCTCCGCCTGTCGATTCCCGGCGGCGGCCAAGGCGCACAGTGCCTCGTCGCTTTTCCCCATTGCGGAGTCATGTGAGTTTTCAATAGAAGAGATCATGCCCTATTATAACCGAATCAGAGTCCATTTGTCAAGAAAATTGTAAAAAATCTTTTCTCCGCAGGGTTACTTTTTGATGATATTCACCAATTCCACCAGACGGCCGGCGCAGGCGGCGGCCATTTCGGCGGTTTTTGCCTCCACCATCACCCGGATCAGCGGCTCTGTGCCCGAGGCCCGGACCAGCACGCGGCCCTCCCCGGCCATGGCCGCCTCCTCCTGCCGGATGGCGCTGCGCAATGCCTCGGCATCCATCACCCGCTCCTTCAAACCGGGGACGTTCTCCAGTCTCACGTTCTCCAGCACCTGCGGGTACTGGGGGCAGACGCTGACCAGCTCCGAGGCCCTTCTCCCGCTGCGCCGCAGGATCTGGAGGAATTGCAGGGCGGTGAGCTGGCCGTCGCCAGTGGTGGCGTAGTCGCTGAAGATCATGTGGCCCGACTGCTCCCCGCCGATGCGGTAGCCCTTCTCCAGCATCTTCTCCAGCACGTTCCGGTCCCCCACCGCCGTGCAGACCAAGCGCAGGCCGTTCTGGTTGCAGAACTCGTGGAGCCCCAGGTTGCTCATGACGGTGCCCACGATGGTAAGGCCCGTGAGGAGGCCCCGGTTCTTCATGTCCAAGCCGCAGACCGCCATGGTCTTGTCACCGTCGATGACGTTTCCCCGCTCGTCGATCATCAGGCACCGGTCCGCGTCGCCGTCGAAGGCCACCCCTAAGTCGTACTCACCGGCGGTGACCATGGCCGACAGGGACTTCAGGTGGGTGGAGCCGCAGCGGTCGTTGATGTTCACGCCATTGGGCTTGCGGTGGATGAAGTCCGCCTCGATGTCGAACTTGGCGAAGAGGTCCGGGGCGGTGGCGGCAGCGGCACCGTTGGCGCAGTCCACTAAAATGCGCAGCCCCCCCAGATTGTCCTCCACCGTGCCCAAGAGGTGCTTGATATACTCGTATTTCAGGTTTTTCATGCCGTGGATGCGCTTGCCGATGTCCCCGCCCTTGGCGGTGGCCATGTTCTCGCCGGAGAGGATCTTCTCCTCCACACGCTCCTCCAGGGCGTCGGAGAGCTTATAGCCCTCGCCGTTGAAGACCTTGATGCCGTTGTGCTCGAAGGGGTTATGGCTGGCGGAGATCACCACGCCGGCGTCGGCGCCCACCTTGATGGTGAGATAGGCCACCGCCGGGGTGGGGATGGTGCCCAAGGGCATCACGTCGCCTCCGGCGGAGCAGATGCCGGCGATCAGCGCCCCCTCCAGCATGTCCGAGGAGATGCGGGTGTCCATGCCGATGGTGACAAGGGGCTTCCTCCCCTTCTCCTCAAAGAGAACGGCGGTGACCGCCTGCCCCACCCGGTAGGCCAGATCAGCGGTGAGGTTCTCCCCCACAATGCCGCGGATACCGTCGGTGCCAAAGAGTTTTCCCATAGGTGATTCCTTTCTCCGCCGGGATGGGCGGATGTGATGTCAAATATTTTTTAATAAATAGATATGCATCTATGAAATTACATTTCCGTCGTAGTCGATCTCGTACCGGTTGTCCTCGAAGTCGTAGAGGACAATGGACCGCTCCCGCAGCTCCACGGGGTTCTTCCCGGTAACGGAGGCGAAGATGTCCGCCCCGGAGAAGCTCCACAGCCTATTCAGGCCGGCGTCCAGCATGGCAATCTCCAGCTCCCCGCAAATGAGGTACGCCTGATCCACCTGATAGATGGCGTAGTGGCAGCCCAGACCTCCGATGTCCACACTCCGCAGCAGCGTCCCATCGGTAACCCGGAGCTGAGTGACCCTCTGGTTCTGAAGGACGGTCAATATCCCGCCCTCCAAGACGGCGCACTGGCTCACGCAGGTGTGGTACGACCCGATCAGCGCCACCCGGAGCTGTTCAATCAATAGATCAATATCAATACAAAGGGTTGTCGTCCCATCCCCTCGCCCATAGCCGGCGGGATTCAGCACGGCATTGTAGTACCGGTTATCCGCAGAGCCTATGGTATAGGTGGTATCCTCCGTGATCACCACCCGGCAAAGCCCTTCCTCCAGCTCCATCTTCTTCACTGTAAAAATCTCCTGTCTGAAAACAATTCCTAATTCTCCTGAAGGAGGTATCGCAGCATTCGCTCCGGTCCCTCCAAAAACTGCTTTGTCAGCTGGTAGTGCCCGGTCTCTTGGTACGCCACTGCCCGGATGCCCTCCTCGTCCAACTGGTAGATCCTCGCGCCGGGGTAGGCCATCAAAATCGGCGAGTGGGTGGCGATGATGAACTGGGAGTCCCGCCCCACCAGGTCGTGGAGGAGGGCCAGAAGGCTCAGCTGTCGGGAGGGGGACAAGGCCGCCTCCGGCTCGTCCAAGAGGTAGAGGCCCATGCCGCCGAAGCGGTTCTGCACCAAGCTGAGGAAGCTCTCCCCGTGGGACTGGTGGTGGAGGGACACGCCGCCGTAGCTGTCGATGAGCCGGGGGCTGAAGGAGGGCTCTCCATCCAGCCGGTCAATGTAGGAGGCCACGTTGTAGAAGCTCTCCGCCCGGAGAAAGAAGCCGTCCCTGGGGTAGCGGCCCCGGGCCACGGTGAGGTATTGGCACAGGGCCGAGTGGGTCTCCTCGGTGGCGAAGGAGAAGTTTCGGGTGCCGCCCTCGGCGTTGAAGCCGCAGGCCACGGCGATGCCCTCTAAAAGGGTGGACTTCCCCGCGCCGTTCTCCCCCACCAAGAAGGTCACGTCGGCGTCGAAGAGGAGGCCGTCCCGGCCCCGGTCCGCCAAGGCCCGGAGGGCCGGCAGGGCGGCGAGGTAGGATTCCTCCGGCAGGGGGGTGTTCAGATAGAGGCGTTCCGCGTATCGTCTGTCCATAGACTATAGTTGTAATTGGTCCATGCTGCCGCCGCACTGGGAGAGGCCCAGGTGCTGGTAGGCCTTGGCGGTGACGCAGCGGCCCCGGGGGGTGCGGGTGAGGAAGCCCAGCTGCATCAGGTAGGGCTCGTACACGTCCTCCAAGGTCACCGCCTCCTCGTTGATGGTGGCGGCCAGGGTCTCCAGACCCACCGGGCCGCCGCCGTAGAACTCCACAATGGCCCGGAGCATCCGGCGGTCGATGTTGTCCAGCCCTAAGTAGTCCACCTCCAGGGCGGTGAGGGACTGGTCGGCCACCTCCCGTGTGATGACGCCGCCGGCCTTCACCTGGGCGAAGTCCCGGACACGGCGGAGCATCCGGTTGGCGATCCGGGGGGTACCCCGGCTGCGCTTGGCAATCTCCATGGCCCCCTCCCGCTCGATGGGCACGTTCAGGATGCCGGCGGAGCGGGTGACGATGAGGCCCAGCTCCTCCGGGGTGTAGAGCTCCAGGCGCAATGTGACGCCGAACCGGTCCCGGAGGGGAGCGGAGAGCTGTCCCGCCCTGGTGGTGGCTCCGATGAGGGTGAACTTGGGCAGGTCCAAGCGGATGGAGTTGGCCGAGGGGCCCTTGCCGATGATGATGTCGATGGCGTAGTCCTCCATGGCGGGGTAGAGCACCTCCTCCACCGAGCGGTTGAGGCGGTGGATCTCGTCCACGAAGAGGATGTCGTTCTCATTCAGGTTGGTCAGCAGCGCCGCCAGGTCCCCGGCCTTCTCAATGGCGGGACCGGAGGTGATGCGGACGTTGACCCCCATCTCATTGGCGATGATCCCTGAGAGGGTGGTTTTGCCCAGGCCTGGAGGGCCGTGGAGCAGCACATGGTCCAAGGGCTCTCCCCGGAGCTTGGCGGCCTGGATGAAAATCTCCAGGTTGCCCTTGGCCTTCTCCTGACCGATATACTCCTGCAGTGTCCGGGGGCGCAGGGAGTACTCCCCCTCGTCCTCACGGGTGAGGGAGGTGGTGACTAAGGGCTCCTGCTCCTCCATATATATGTCGTCCCGGGAAAAATCAATGCTCAAAATGTCACTTCCTTTTCAGTCCAGCTTAACGGGAAGTTCCGCCATACTGAGGCCCATCTGCTCACAGACCGCCGCGAGCTGCTCCCGGCAGTAGGGGCTGCGCAGGTCCTTTAGCGCCCAGTCCTTCGTCCGCTCCCAGTAGGGGCCATTGCTCCCGGCGGCGATACACGCCTCCAAGGTTGGCCGGTTGATGCAAATCGGCGCCAGGGTGACGCCGTTATGGCGAAAGCAGCTGACCCAGCCGGGGAGGGGCGCCACGTCCTCCAAGACGCGGTACAGGGTGCCGCACTGGAGCAGCGTCCGGTCCCGGCCCCGGTCCAGACCGGAGATGCTGCCGCCGTACATAATCGGAAAATCCAGCTCCCCTATCTCCAGCGGCAGGTTCCCCACCACGGGGTACTCCCCCAAAAAGATGCCGTCGTCGGACATATAGTAGGAGGGCAGGGCGGGGAGCTCCCGCAGCACCTCCACCGGCACCGCCGGGTCGTCGGTGATGAAGCGGTAGGTCTTGACCACCAAGGGGCGGCACATGAGGATGTCCCAGCAGGGCCGCCCCTCCTTCTTCATCCGGTAGTAGTCCAGCAGCACCCGGCCGTAGCCATAGGCGCGCCGGCCTATAGAGAAGCGGAAGAAGTCCCCCTCCCGGACCTGGACCCGCCGGCGCTTGGCTGTGAGGAAGCGGTCCAAGGCCGTCAGGTCCTCCGGTGTGGTCTCCGCCGCCCAGCGGTCCAGCCAGGCGGCGAGGTCATCCAGTGTCCGGATAGCGTAGTCCTCCAGGCCGGAGCTGTAATAGGTCCGGGCCGTGTCCTCGTGGCGCAGCTCCACCGCGGCAATCCGCTGGGACCAGCGCAGGCGCATCCCCAGGCTCTTGCGGTTGGAGAGGGTGATGTTGGTGAGCTTTTTGGGCTTCCCCCGGGCCGTCCGGGGCAGGAGGAGGGTGCGGTTCTCCGCCGTCTGTTCCTCATAGGTGCACTCCTCGTAGTGGGAGGGGCTGTAGTAGACGTACTTGCGGATGGTGTCCCCGTCAAAGCAGGCCCAGTTCTCGAAGTCCGGGTCCTTGCAGACGCTCTTCAGCCGCACCCACTCCCAAGAGGGGTCCACAGGCGTCAGACCCATGCAGGCGCGCTGGGCGTTGGTCAGCAGGAATCGGGGGGCGGTGTCTGTGCGGTCCATCGGCTTACCTCCTCCGCTGGTCTCTCTGGTGTTATGTCCGCTTCTTCGGCGGCTTGAGACGGAACTGGAGCAGGACCTTGACCTCCTCCAGGATGCGCTCCGTGGTGACGGCAATCATCAGCCACCGGCTACCGCCGGTGCCCCCCGCCGCTTGGTAGAGCGTCTGCAGGTATGGATCACAGGTGCTCAGAAGGGCCTCCGCCTGATCCGCCTCCTTTGGGCCGATGACCACCAAGCAGGTAAACTGCCCCTCCTCCGGCAGGCCGGGGTACAGCGTGCAGATGGACTTCCCGCTCCGGCGGTACTTCATGTTCCATCCCGGCGCGGAACAGCAGCAGCTGTACTCCACAAGGGGCGTCACGCCGTAGGTGTCCTCCACAAAGGTCCGCAGGGCTGTCCAGAGGGGGTGGTCCATATAATGGTCGAAGTCCACCGGGGTGGGGGATTGGATCTTGGTGTAGAGCTGGCTCCAAGTCATAGAGGGTCTCCTTGTACGGTTATTTGCGCCGCGATGGCCATCGCGGTCTGGGATGGGGTCAGGCGGTCGGTCATGATTTTGGTGGTAGGCTGCCCCTCGTACAGGGGCAGGTAGGCGAGGCTCCGCTCCGCCGCATCCGGGGTACGGAGGCCGGCGGCTATGTCTTTTTCGATCCGCTCCCGGAGCGTCTCCGGGGAACAGAGGAGGGTGTAACGGGCCACGACTGTGTCCGTCAGGTCCAAGCGGCGGAGTATGGTCCGGGCGATCTCCTCTTGGTGCATCACCCAGCCGAAGATCACGTATTTCAGGTCCGGGCTGCGTAGGAATCGCCCCAGCAGGGCGGTGATGTTGTCCATCACCATGGCCCGGCTCTCCTCCGTCACTTGGAAGGGGCGGGTCATCCAGCACCAGTCGCCGTCCAAGTAGGCCCCGGGCCGCAAAAGCTCCAGCAGCTCCCGGCACACCGCCGACTTGCCCGCGCCCATAGGACCATTGACCAGCAGCAGTGTTTTTCTCACACGATGCTCTCCCGCGTGTAGTCGGTGAGGTCCCCGATCTTTCCCGCCAGCTCCTGCACACGGAGGGTCTTGGCCATGATGGCCTTCAGCTCCGCATCGGTGACGCCGATGAGCTTGATAAAGTCCACCTTGCCGTTGGGGGTGTCGATGGTCCCCGCCTCGTCCTCGGCGGTGATGAAGCCGGTGAGCCTGGAGATGCCACGGGCGTCCATCCCGGTCTCCTGGCCGGTGTAGATGTATTCGTTGGGGTAGAACTGCTCCCCCTTCTCAAAGGTCAGCCGGGCCAAGGACTGCAGGATTCCGGCAATCCCCCGCTGCTCCGCCATCTCGTCCTCCAAGCCGGCCTTCCGCAGCTTCAGGGTGAACTCGTAGCCAAAGCCGCTGTAGTTGGGGTCATTTCCCTCCTTCTCGTAGAGGTCGGTGAGGCCGTAGGTGACAAAGTGGAAGCAGTCGCCGGCGTCGTAGACGCTGATGCCCTGCAGGGGGTCCGGTCCGCCTAAGCGCCAAGGGATCAGGCAGCCGAAGTGCAGGGGGTCCGTCTGCCCGGGGTAGAGGGCGTCAAAGGCCGCCGTGATGGCGTCCCACCCGGGGGCGGCGATCTCCTCCCGCTCCGTGCCTGTGCCCCGCTCCATCGTCTCGTTCTCTGTCATGCCCCGCTCCTCCTTCAGTTTTCTATGATATAGATTGTTGTCTATCCCTTTACCATCTTTTTCAGCGCCTGCCGGATGATCTCCTCCAAGGGCAGGCTGTCAATGTCCACACCCTTGAGGGCCACGTTGATCTCCCCCTGGGAGTACCCCAGCACCGCCAAGGCGGCGCCGGCCTCGGAGAGCTTGCCCGCGGGGATCACCGCCGGCGCACCGCCGGACGCGGCGCCGCCGCCGAAGTCCGCCTGTCCCTTGGCCAGCTTGTCCTTCAGCTCCAGGATCACCCGCTGGGCGATCTTCTTCCCGATCCCCTGCGCGCAGGTCAGGGCCTTCTCGTCCCCGGTGATGATGCTCAAGGCCAGGTTGGCCGGCGTGGAGGCGGAGAGGATACTGAGCGCCGCCTTGGGCCCCACACCGGAGACGCCGATCAGCTGCTCAAAGAGATTCAGCTCCTCCTGGGTGCCGAAGCCGTAGAGCTCCATGGCGTCCTCCCGGACGTTGAGGTAGGTGTACAGCTTCCCCTTCTCCCCCTTTTTCAGCCCAGAGAGCGTATAGGACGTGGTACGGCAGGCGTACCCCACGCCGGCGCAGTCGATGACGGCGAGGTAGGGCGCGGTGTGGGCTACGGTACCGCTCAGGTAGTAGAACATGGATAGAATCCCCCAATCTGGTTATTGAATTACCGTGTGTCGTACCTCTTTGGATCAAACACCCGCTCCGTGTTCAATAGGCTCGTGGCGGAGCGGCCGTGGCAGAGGGCTAAGGCTAAGGCGTCCGCCGCGTCGTCCGGGCGGGGGATCTCCCGCATCTTTAAGAGGCGCTGGGTCATCAGCATCACCTGGCGCTTGTCCGCGCCGCCGTAGCCCGCCGCCGCCTGCTTGACCTGCATGGGGGTATACTCGTATACCGGGACGCCGGCGCGCTCCAGCTCCAGCAGGATGACGCCCCGGCCGTGGGCCACGGAGATGCCGGTGGTGATGTTTTTGGTGAAGAACAGCTCCTCTACCGCCGCCTCGTCGGGCTTGAACTGCCTCAAAAGCTCCCCCATGTCCTCCGAGATCTGGAGCAGGCGGCGGGACAGGGGCAGACCGGCGGGGGTGGTGATGACCCCGTACCGCACCAAGCGGTGGACCCCCCGCTGGAAGTCCACCACGCCGAAGCCGATGGTAGCCACCCCTGGGTCAATGCCTAATACCCGCATAACGCCCTCCTTGGCTGATAGTTCGCTTTATTGTAGCAAATCTGCGGGGAAATTACAAGGGAGGGGGAAAAGAAATCGGCAGGCGGCGGATGGGGAAAAGAAATTGCATTGACTGGCAGTCTATGGTATACTGGGCACTATTATATCGCCACATAGGGAAGGAGGCGCATGTCTGATGACAGCGGAGGAAATGCTCCACAGCGGGGGACTCTATCTGCCCTCGGACGACGCTCTGATGGCCCAGCAGCAGCGGTGCATGGAGCGGCTCTACGACTTCAACCACACCCGGCCCTCGGAGCAGGAGAAGCGGCAGGCGCTGCTCCGGGAGATGTTTGAGGAGATTGGGGAGGCGTGCTGCATCGAGCCGCCCCTCCATGCCAACTGGGGCGGGCGGTTCGTCCGCTTTGGCAGCTTCGTCTACGCCAACTTTAACCTCACCTTGGTGGACGACACCCACATCTATGTGGGGGACCACACCATGATCGGGCCCAATGTGGTGATCGCCACCGGGGGCCATCCTCTCCTGCCGGTGCTGCGGGAGCGGGGGATGCAGTACAACATGCCTGTCCGCATCGGCCGCAACTGCTGGCTGGGGGCGGGTGTCATCGTCCTGCCCGGCGTCTCCATCGGGGACAACGCGGTTATTGGGGCGGGCAGCGTGGTGACAAGGGACGTGCCTGCCAACGTGCTGGCGGTGGGCAATCCCTGCCGGGTACTGCGGGAGATTGGGGAGCACGACCGGGAGTTTTACTATCGGGACCGGCGGATCGACAGCGGGCTGCTGGCGTCGGATAGTTGAGAGAGGGGCGTAACGTATGGAGGAGCGAAATCCGCTGCAAGCGGCATTTTTAGCGGCTATGGGGGATATTCAGGAGGTCTGCGTTCAGACCGCCCTGTGTCAGGCGCAGGAGGCGCCGCTGGAGGAGCGGCTCTATGATCTGGCCGGGGAGGTGATCGTCCGGGTGATGGAGGTGCTGGACGGATACGGGAGGCCGGAGATTGGGCGGCTGTGTATCGTCTGTCCGGAGACCAGCGACAGCCTGAAGGAGGCCCCTGTGATCGAGCTCCACGACGCAGTCTGCGACTATCTGCAAGGGATGAAATAGCGCACAAAAACCGGCCTCCGCCTGTGGGCGGGGACCGGTTTGCCGCTAAACGGGGTCGATCAGGCGCAGAAGGCCGGGTGTCGGACACGGTACACGGGGACATGCTGCGATGCCGGACAGGGCGCGCCGAGATCGTCGCGCCCTACCGTTTTATCCAAATCTGTTCCGCGGAGCGGGACGCCTTCATTCCTAACTCTTCATTCACCTAAAATGCAATCACAATTCCGCCATCGTTGGCGTACACCGTGGAAATTCCCGCTGTGGCGGTGATGAGGATCTCCCCAAAACGGCAGTGCTTTCGGGCCAAGGCCATGACCTCCTCCGCCCGCTCCCGGCAGTTGCAGTGGGAGATCACCAAGCGCCGTCCGGCGTGGGAGGCCATGCCGGCGGCGTGGGCAATCATCTTGTTCAGGGCCTGGCGCACGGTGAAGCCCTGCCCCAGCTTCATGATCTCCCCCTCCACAGTGGCGGCCATAAGGAGCTTGATCCGGAGGCTCCCGGTCACCAAGGACTGCACCTTGGTCAAACGCCCGTTCTTGCGCAGGTTATCCAGGTCCTCCAGCACGAACAGCGTCTGCATCTCCTCCAAATACTGCTCCACACGGGCCACCACCGTCTCAAAGGGGAGGCCCTGCTCCGCCAGCTCCCAGATCTTCAGCGCCGCCTGCACCTGGCCGGCGGAGGCGGAGCGGGAGTTGAACACGTGGACATTGTGCCGTCCTCCCTCCTCCCGGTAGCACTTCACCGCCTGCTCCGCGGCGTTATGGGAGCCGGAGAGCCGGGCGGACAGCGTGACAATGTAGATGTCCTCCGCCGTGTCAAAGTGGCGCATATACTGCTCCGGCGAGGGGCAGGCGGTCCTGGTGCCGGAGGCGGAGGCCTTCATCGCCCGCAGCAGCGCCAGCGTGTCGATCCCCTCGTCATCCACAAACTCCACGCCGCCGGCGTCTATGGTCAGAGGGATACGGACAAAGCAGTCCTTCACCTGCATCTCCGGAGTAAAATCGGTGCAGCTATCGCATAAGACTTTGTATCCCATATCAAAAACCGCCTAACATAATATTGTAAATTAGATTATAGGATACCTTTTCAAAAAAGTCAAGTGCGGAGCGGCGTATTCTCACGGAAATCGCAGGAAAAAATGGGGCTGGCGGCATCGCCGCCAGCCAGCCTTTGCTTTTTGTCCGACGGTGTGGTATACTGCTTTAATACATTTACTATGGCTGTCCTGTTATCGGCCGGGACAGCGAGGGGGAGGGCGCTATGATGGAGCGAAAGAGGATTGTCAGAACGGCGGGGGTGGTGTGAGATGGAGCTGCTGTCCCCCAAGGCCTTCCCCGATCTGACGGAGGCCGAGTGTATCGTCATCCAGCGCCAGCTCGCCCCGCTGACGGTTCAGCACGGCCCTCTCACCGCCCAGTCCGTCCGCACTGCGGCGGGGGTGGATATCGCCTACTGGCAGGAGGGGGAGACGGAGCGGGCAGTGTGCTGCATTGTGGTGATTGACTGCGAAACGGGGCAGGTTGTGGAGAAGCGGCACGCGGCGGGGACGGTGTCCGTCCCCTACCGCCCCGGGTGTCTGGCCTTCCGGGAGCTGCCGCTTGTGCTGGAGGCCGCAGAGGGGCTGTCCGCGCCGCCGGAGCTGTATCTCTTTGACGGCAACGGCATCCTCCACCCTCGAGGGATGGGGCTGGCCACCCACGCCTCCTTCTACCTGAATGCCCCCACCGCCGGCCTTGCCAAGCACTACTTCCGGGTGGAGGGCGCCTCCCTCACCCAGCCGCAGGCGGCGGCGGGCAGTTACAGCGATATTGTCAAGGACGGCACGGTGCTGGGGCGGGCCCTCCGCACCCACCAAGGGGTGCGGCCGGTGTATGTCTCCGTGGGCAATCGCGTGGATATAGACACGGTGACGGCGCTGGCCCTCCGGCTGACGGATCGTGAGAGCCGCGTCCCCCGCCCCACCCGTCTGGCAGACCTGGAGACCCACGCCATGCGCCGGGTTTTGCGGGACGGGGCGCCGCTGGGTTAAGGGGAGGATTTTTTCGGTTTTTCTTGATTTTTCCGCCTTTTTCCGCTACAATGGGCCGGAGGAGGGATAGGACGATGAAAAATTTCCAAAACTATACCCCGGAGAAGTACGCCGCCCCGGCCTACCGGCTGGTGGAGGAGGGCGTCTATCTCACCGCCAAGCCCAAGAACATGCTCTTCGGCTTCCCCTACGAGTCCAAAGAGCACTATGTGACCTCCCTCTCCTTCGAGATGGAGCCGGAGAGCTTCGGCGAGGAGGGGGGCTGTCCTCAGGACATCACACAGATCCCCTTTGAGGGGATCTTGGACGAGTTCAGCGTCTATATCAGCGACTTCTACGACCAGCTCAACGCGGAGAGCGACACCCGCTGCTATCAGGAGTTCGCCTCCAGCGATTTGGAGGACATCCGCCGTTTGCGCAGTATCATCGGCAGGCGCGTCTACGCCCAGGAGATCCCCAACGCCGGCCGGGACGAGGAGGACTGGACGCTGGTTATCGAATAATCTCAACAAGAACGGCAAACTGTAAATTTCGCTTTATTATACCCCTTATTAAAGTTCTTTTGATACTTTTCTTTTAAGAAAAGTATGTATACCCTTTATGTATTCAGGAGGCACCCTATGGCCACATCCTTTGTCGATAAGGCCCGGATCACCGTGAAGGCGGGGGCGGGCGGGAACGGCTGCGTGTCGTTCCACCGGGAGAAGTATATTGCCGCTGGCGGCCCCGACGGCGGGGACGGCGGCTGCGGCGGCAGCATTATTCTGCAGGTGGATGACAATCTGTCCACGCTGATGGACTTCCGCTACAAGCGCAAGTACACCGCCGAGAACGGCGCCGACGGCCAGAGCTCCCGGAAAACCGGGAAGGACGGGGCGTCGCTGACCATCCGGGTCCCCCGGGGCACTCTGGTCCGGGACGCGGAGACCGGGGAGATCATCCAAGATATGTCCGGCAGCGAGCCCTATGTCCTCTGCAAGGGCGGCAAGGGGGGCTGGGGCAACTCCCACTTCGCCACCCCCACCCGTCAGGCCCCCCGCTTCGCCAAGAGCGGCCTCCCCGGCGAGAGCCACGATGTGGTGCTGGAGCTGAAGCTCCTGGCCGATGTGGGGCTGGTGGGCTTCCCCAATGTGGGCAAGTCCACCCTCCTCAGCGTGGTGAGCAAGGCCCGGCCCAAGATCGCCAACTACCACTTCACCACCCTGTTCCCCAACTTGGGCGTGGTCTACGTGGAGGAGGGCCGCTCCTTCGTCATGGCGGACATCCCCGGCATCATCGAGGGGGCCAGCGAGGGGGCGGGCCTAGGCCACGACTTCCTCCGTCACATCGACCGCTGCCGCCTCCTGGTCCATCTGGTGGACGTGTCCGGCAGCGAGGGCCGTGACCCGGTGGCGGACTTTGACGCCATCAACCAAGAGCTGCGCCAGTACAGCCCGGACTTGGCCTCCCGGCCCCAGATCGTGGTAGCCAACAAGGTGGACATCATGGCCGACACCAGCCTTCTGGAGGACCTGCGGAGCCATGTGGAGGGGCTGGGGTACCCCCTGTTCCCCCTCTCCGCCGCCGCCCATCAAGGGGTGCAGGAGCTGATCTACGCCATCGCCCAGCGCCTGCAGGAGCTGCCCCCGGTGACGGTTTACCAGCCGGAGTACGTGAAGCGCCCGCCGGTGGTGGACACCTCTGTTCCGGTGGAGATCACGGTGGAGGACGGGGTCTACTTTGTGGAGGGCCCATGGCTCCAGCGGCTGATCGCCAACACGAACTTCGGGGACTATGAGAGCCGGATGTGGTTCGACAAGATGCTCCGGGAGGCCGGGGTATTCGCTCAGATGGAGGAACTGGGGATTCAGGACGGCGATTTGGTCAGCATGTACAATTTGGAGTTTGAGTACCAGCACTGACGAAAACCGGCCTTGGGCGCCCCGGCGCCCAAGGCCCGCTTATTCCCCCCGCCGGACCGGAGGCCGCCGCGAAGCCGCCGGTGAAACCCTGCTCTTGGGAAAATACTGAGGAGGCTGATGACATGAGCAAACGATCCGTCACACAACGCGTATTCTCTAAACTCTTGGCAATCGTCCTGCTATTCGCTCTCGCGCCCCCGCCCGTTTTTGCCGCCGACGCGGCGTTTCCCGATGTGCCTCCCCCCTACTGGGCATATACTTCCATTGTCAATACCCTGCACAGGGGAGTTGTCAACGGGTATCCGGACGGCTCCTTCAGGCCCGCCGACGCGATTACGAATGCACAGTTCGCGGCTGTTCTGGCAAGAGCCTTTTATGCCGAGGACTGCCATGCCCTCGAGGATTCTTTCGGCGCTTGGTATGGGCCCTGTGCAGCCGTCCTGTCCCAGCGCGATATCATGCGCGGCACGGGACTGGACGCGGATTTTCACGGTCAGGCAAACAGGCCCCTTCTGTTTTTCGATATGGCGCAGATGGTGTATAATGTCCTTCTTGATCAGAAGAGCGCACCGCCGGCAGAGGATGCGATTTCCTCCGCCAACAGGTCGGCTGATTTGTTTGGAGATGTTCCTGACGGCTTTCAGACCGCGGTTAACATCTTCTGTTCCCTCGACCTGCTGGGGGGACATTACAGCGCTCCCTCCGATGAGGAGCCGTCTGTAAGCCGGGCGCAGGCCTGTGCCGCTGTGGAGGCGCTCTCCCAATACATCACGTCGAGCAAAGAGCAGGCCGGCGGCAATGTCAAGGCGGTTTTGTCGCTGGACGATGCAAGCGCGACCTCAGTAAAAATTATTTTGACTAACTGCGGGGAAAAGGAGTTCTCATATACCCGGCTCCCCGTGGTAGAATGCTATCGCAGCGGGGATTGGTCCGTATACCCCTCAGCACAGGAAACGAACACCGATATCGCAATTCTTCGCACCGTTCAGCCGGGGCAGTCACAGGAATATGTTCTTAATCTATCCTACTATTATGGGGAGCTGCCCTCCGGATTCTATCTGTTCCGTGTAACGGCGGAGCAGGATGGAATACCGTTCTCTCTTACCGCCAATGTTTCGATTTCCAGCCAAACATAAATAGCTATAGCACAGTAAAGAAGCCGCCACAAACTCCATGGGGGCAAACTGCCTATCGCATTTTCCCCCCGCCTGTGCTATACTGTCCCCGAAACCACCACCGAGAGGAGCATAAGAACCCTATGCGCATTGTGATCAAAGTGGGTACCTCCACCCTTACCCACGGAACGGGAAAGCTCAACATCCGCCGGGTGGAGTCCCTGTGCAAAGTGATGAGCGATCTGAAAAACGCCGGCCATGAGGTGGTGCTGGTGTCCTCCGGGGCCATCGCCATGGGGGTGGGAAAGCTGAACCTTACCCAGCGGCCCGGCGACATGCCCACCAAGCAGGCCGCCGCCGCCGTGGGCCAGTGCGAGCTGATGTACATCTATGACAAGCTGTTCTCCGAGTACCACCACACTGTGGCCCAGATCCTCCTCACCGGCTCCGACGTGGAGGACCCCCAGCGCCATCAGAACTTCCAGAATACCCTCTTCCGTCTTCTGGAGATGGGAGCGCTGCCGGTGGTCAACGAGAACGACACCGTGGCCACCGCCGAGATCGCCGTGG
The DNA here is from genome assembly GCA_022801715.1 of Oscillospiraceae bacterium. Classification (GTDB taxonomy): domain Bacteria; phylum Bacillota; class Clostridia; order Oscillospirales; family Oscillospiraceae; genus CAJFPI01. The sequence continues at coordinate 39,728 of JAAWSV010000007.1, read as the reverse complement.
GGGACAACGACTCCCTGGCCGCCATTGTGGCGGTGAACATCCACGCGGACCTGCTGGTCCTCATGAGCGACATCGAGGGCCTCTACACCGCCGATCCCCACAAGGACCCTGACGCCGCCCTGATCCACCGGGTGGAGGCCCTGACGCCGGAGATCTTCGCGCTGGCCGGTGGGGCGGGCAGCGGCTTCGGTACCGGGGGGATGGTCACCAAGCTGAAAGCCGCCCAGCTGTGCATGGAGGCGGGCTGTGACATGATCATCACCAACGGCACCCGCCCGGGGGACCTCTACGCCATCGCCGACGGCGAGAACGTGGGTACCCGGTTCTTTGGGAAGCGGGCATAATCGGGGACGGTTCTATCGGAGAGGAGGAGGCGCCATGACAAAAAAGCGGCTGATATGCCTGCTTCTTCTGGTGCTGCTGACCGCCGGAGGGGGCGTGCTCGCCCTCCGCTTTCCCCGTCCGCCAAGGCTTCCCGAGGGGGTGGAGTCGGCGGTCTTTGTCCAGATCCGGCAGTTTCCCGCCCAGTACCCGGACCACTTCGCCCAGCGGGAGGCGTACCCCATGGTAGCCGTTTTGGACAGCGCCGCAGAGCAGGAGGCCTTCTTGGCCGGACTGCACCCCGACGACATTGACAGCGTCGCCGCCGCGCTGTGTTTTGACGAGGAAGCATACCGGACCCACACGGTGCTGGCCGCCATGTTCTGGGACGGCTGCCATACCAATCCCGACTGGTACTATATCCGCCGGTTCTACTGGAACGAGCAGCACGGGGAACACCGGCTGCTGATCACCTATGTTGATCCTCCCCATGCCAGCTACGATCAGGCCATACAGGAGTACTGCGCCATCGTTGTTCTTCCCAAGACCGACTTTGCCGGTCAGCCAGTCCGTGCCTACGTCCGCTGGGAGACACCCAGCCCCCTGACAGAATGGCTCTACTATCAAAGGAAATGAGGTTTTGCCTATGACAACCCGTGAGCTTCTCCTTGCGGCCAACGCCGCCAAAAGTGCCATGGCCGCCGCCTCCACGGAGGTGAAAAATGCCGCCCTCCGGGCCATGGCTGACGCCCTCATCGCCCGCACCGGTGAGATCCTTGCCGCCAACGGCGAGGATATGGACGCCGCCCGGGGGCACATCTCCGAGGTGATGCTGGACCGCCTCGCCCTCACCGAGAGCCGCATTGCCGGCATGGCGGAGGGGCTCAGGCAGGTGGCGGACCTCCCCGACCCGGTGGGCAGGACACTGCGGACGGTGGAACGTCCGGGCGGCCTCACCATCCGGCGCACCGCCGTACCCATGGGGGTTATCGCCATCATCTACGAGTCCCGGCCCAACGTCACCAGCGACGCCGCCGCGCTGGCGTTGAAGGCGGGCAGCGCCTGCGTCCTCCGCTGCGGTAAGGAGGCCCACCGCTCCGCCGCCGCCATCGTGGCCGCCCTGAAGGCGGGCATGGAGCAGGCGGGTCTGCCGGCGGAGGCATTGCAGCTGGTGGAGGACACCACCCGGGCCTCCGCCAATGAGCTGATGACCGCCAGCGGTCTGGTGGACCTGCTGATCCCCCGGGGCGGCGCGGGTCTGATCCGCTCCTGCGTGGAGAACGCCACGGTGAACGTCATCGAGACGGGCACCGGCATCTGCCACGTCTATGTGGACAGGTGGGCCGATCAGGAGATGGCCCTGGATATCCTCGAAAACGCCAAGTGCTCCCGGCCCAGCGTGTGCAACGCCGCCGAGGTCTGTCTAGTCCACCGGGAGGTAGCCGGGGAGTTTTTGCCCAAGCTGAAGGACCGGCTGGAGCACAACCGCTTCGGCCACCCGGTCCAGCTGCGGCTGGACCCGGAAGCGGCCAAAATCATCGACGGCACCCCCGCCGGGCCCGCCGACTTTGACACCGAATTTCTGGACTATATCCTGGCCGTCAGGGTGGTGGACAGCCTGGAGGAGACCATCACCCACATCGCAGCCCACTCCACCCACCACAGCGAGGCCATTGTCACTGGCGACGAGAGAGCGGCCCACGCCTTCCTGACCCGGGTGGACAGCGCCGCCGTCTACTGGAACGCCTCCACCCGCTTCACCGACGGCGGTGAATTCGGCTTAGGCTGTGAGATGGGTATCTCCACCCAGAAGCTCCACGCCAGAGGGCCGATGGGGCTGGAGGAGCTTTGCAGCTATAAGTATATTGTGGTGGGAGAGGGGCAGACAAGGTGAACATGAGGAATCAGGAATGGAAAGGTGGTTTTTTATGACTGCACCGACCTATGAGTTTGGCTTTATCGGCACCGGGAATATGGGCGGGGCGCTGGCTCAGGCGCTTTGTCAGACGGTTTCGCCTGATCAGGTTCTGCTCGCCAACCGCACTGCCGCTAAGGCGGAGGCGCTGGCAGGGCGGCTGGGCTGTGATGTGGGCGGCAATGAGGACGTGGCGCGGCAGTGCCGCTTTCTCCTCTTAGGCGTTAAGCCCCAGATGATGGCGGATACCTTGGCGCCGCTGCGGGATATTTTAAGCCGGCGGGCGGATCGGTTTGTGCTGGTCACGATGGCCGCCGGGATAACCATGGAGCGGCTGGCGGCGCTGGCCGGGGGAAACTATCCCGTGATCCGGATCATGCCCAACACCCCCTGCGCCGTGGGGGCCGGGGTAGTGCTCTATACCGCCAATGAGCTGGTGACGGCGGAGGAGCTGGAGCGGTTCACCGGGGCCTTTGCCGCCGCCGGGGTGCTGGACCCGCTGGAGGAACGGCTCATGGACGCGGGCAGCGCGGTGTCCGGCTGCGGGCCGGCCTTTATCTGTCAGATCGTGGAAGCCCTGTCTGACGGCGGCGTGGCCTGCGGACTGCCGCGGAAGAAGGCCCTGCTCTACGCCGCCCAGATGGTCCAAGGCACCGCCAAGCTGCTGCTGGAAACCGGGGAGCACCCCGCCGCGCTGAAGGACGCGGTGTGCAGTCCCGGCGGCTCCACTATCGCCGGTGTCCGGGCCTTGGAGCGCGCCGGGGTCCGGGGGGCCGTGATGGACGCCGTCACTGCCGCGGTGGAGCGGACGAAGGAGCTCTGAGGGGCTTTTCCCATCAAAACAACATGATGAAAAAACAAGGAGTGGTTTTCTATGCGTATCAAGGTTCCCCTCTATGCTGTGAAGGGCTTCCTCTGCGCCCTCCCCATCTCCCTTGCGCTGGCGGTGCTGGTTCTGGGAGGGGTTCGGCTCTACGTGGAGCATGTCACCTACCCCGCCTACTTGGAGACTGCGGAGATCGGTCCGGGCAGTGTGGGCACTGCGCCGCTGGAGGACACTCCCCGGCCTACCTCTCTGGCGGAGATCCGGCAGTATGACCGCTTTGCCCCGGTGGTCCTCCACTACAAGGCCGCGGAGCGCGTGGGCGGACGCCAGTACTACATCTTGACCCTGCCCAGCGGGGAGGCGGTGATCGGCCACATGACCGGCAGCACGGACATCACTCCGGCGGGGACCACCGAGAGCGGTGAGCCGCTGTATCAGCTGCCCATCGCCCGCTGGGACACAGTAGAGGTGCCTCAGGGGGAACAGGGCTTTGGGGCAGGTCTCTATGATGACGACACCCACTTTGTGGAGTGTGCGGGGGAGGAGCCGATGACCATCGGGGATCTGATGGCGCAGAATTCGCTGTACCGGCTCTTCATGCGGGCCTTTGCACTGCTGTTTCTCATACTGTACGCGGTCTTTGCCACCCACTTCCGCCGGCGGGCCGCCGCCAAGACCGCCAAGCAGCAGGGCCGGCAGTAATCCCCTGTCAGGGAACAGATGCTTCTGCCGGAGGAGAACGCTATGGGCAGACAGATCAACTACTACCTGGAGCTGGACGGCCTTCTCGCCCTGTCGGAGCGGGCGCTGTCCTTGGGCTGTCAGATTGTCCGGGAGGACCCGCGGGCGGGCCGTGTCACGGTGGGGCACGATCTGAGCCTGATTGCCGGGGAGGAACATGTCCGCTACTACTTCCACCTCCCCGCCGCAGGTCCGCTTACGGTGGAGACTTTTGACGGCAAGGAGCGCCTGCGCCGCTTTGCCTGCCCCTGCGAAAACGCCGTCATGGAGGCGGGCTTCTCCCGCATCCTCCCGGAGACACGGGAGATTGTACGGACCCGTCTGTTCTGCTCCACCGGTTACTACAACCAAACCGGCGCCTTCCTCCCCCGCCCCGGCTGTATCGACAGGGTCTACAGTACCTTGGCGCGTCTGGTGAAAAAGCTCGCCCCCGGCACAAGCGTAACCGACACCTATATCAGCACCTGCGGTGAGACCTATGGGCAGGAGCGCACCTACACCCACAGGGAGTACATCTCCCCCCACTGTCTCCGCTTACGCGAAAACGAAGGGTATATTTTACGCGCATAACGACGTTCTGTATTCTATCTAATGAAGATTTCCGGCCAGCGGCGGCGGATTCTATCCGGACTGCAAGGCGCATCAACCGAAATAACAACAGGAGGACAGGCTTTTGCCTGTCCCCCTGTTGTCAAAGCCCTCGGCGGAGGGCAAGTGCGACACAGACGGCTGTCATCTCTCCCGCTTGAAATTCGCAGATTTCCAGCGTTATCCTATATGCAGTACAGCAGTACACAAAAATACTGCAAAATGCTTCCCGCTAAGACGAATAGGTGCCAGATAAAGTGCATATAGTGCTTTTTAGACTTGTAGAAGGCGATGCCCGCCGTGTAGGCCACGCCGCCGGCGAACAGCAGCGCCACTCCGGAGAGGGGCATCACCGCCACCACCGTCTTCAGCGCCGGGAACACCAGCCAGCCCATCAGCGCGTAGAGCACCAAGGAGATCTTGTTGAAGCGGTTCAGGTCGATGATCTTCAGCGCGATGCCCACCACCGCCAGCAGGGTGTTCACCGCGATCAGCATCCAGCCCAAGCGCCCGCCTAAGGTCAGCAGGGCCAAGGGGATATAGGTGCCCAAAATCAGCAGGAAGATGGAGCAGTGGTCCATGATCCGCCGCTGCCGCTTCTTCTCCGGGTCCACGGTGCCGTGGTAGACGGCGGAGGCCGTGTACAGCGTGATGAGGCTCACCGCGTACAGCGACATCCCCACCACCGCCGCCGTTGAGCCGGCGGTCACCGCCCGGGCGATCAGGGGCACCGCCCCCACCACCGCCAGCAGCGCTCCCACCCCGTGGGATATGGTGTTGGCCAGCTCCTCCCCGGTCATATGGGGCCGGCGCACATTTACGTTCTCCATATCTATGCTCCTTTCTGACGAGATAATCTCGTTTCACAGCTATGTTATCTAATATTTAATATTAGTATACGCCTGATCTCTTATTAAGTCAAGAGAAATCTTTTCCGCTCCGGCAATACTTAGTATTGCAGTGTACCGCCCTTTCTGGTATAGTAGAGGGGACAACTATCACCATGGGAAAGGGGCGATCAGATGCTGCGACAGCAGTTGAAGGCGTGGGAGGGGCGGATGCTGTCCTTCTCCCTGCCGGCGTGGGAGGCGCTTCCAGAGCTGGAGCTGTATATGGACCAAGTGATTTTGCTTCTCAGCCGCTACCTGAGCTTCCCTCTGTCCGGCGAGAGCGGGGAGGACAAGGTGATCACTGCCAGCATCGTCAACAACTACGTGCGCATGAAGGTTATGCCGCCGCCGGTGAAAAAGAAGTATGGCCGGGTGCATCTGGCCTATCTGCTGGTGTTCTGCACGCTGAAGCAGAGTCTCAGCATCGCCTCCATCCAGCGCCTTTTGCCCATGGGCATTGACGAGGGGGAGGTGGAGCGGATCTACACCAACTTTGTCCGGCAGTATCAGGAGGCCAAGACAGCCTTCTCCAAATACTCCGAGATGATCCTCCCCGACGCTCTGGCAGATGACAGCTTGATCATCTTTGCCGCCGTGGTCTCCAACCTGTCCAAGGCCCTGACAGAATCCCTGCTCAGTGCCGGGTCGGAGACGGCAAAATAGGAGCCGTCTAAGGCGGACTGTCAAAAAAGGCCAGCGGCGCATTCGGCGTGTCCAATACCCCCCTTCGGGTTTTGGACACGCCGATTTCTCTAACAGGGTATAGACTTTTATCAAAAATTTTACTATAATGGGAGCAGCCAATTTCCATGCCAAAATCATCACAGAAGGAGGCGTCCCTATGGACCCCATGTGGATTGTACTGGGCCTGCTGGTTCTGCTGGTGCTGGCCTACATTCTCCTCTTTAACCGGCTGAACCGGCTGCGGGTGAAGGTGGATGAGGGCAGCGCCGGCATCGACGTGGCCCTGGAGAAACGCTATGACCTGCTCACCGAGGAGATCGAGGCGGTGAAGAAGTACCTCTCCCACGAGTACCAGATCATGATGGACCTGACCGCCGTGCGCACCGGTACGGCCCTGGACACCCAGCGCCAGCGTCAGCAACAGAGCCTCTCTGAGGAGGCCCTGCGGACCATTGACCAGGAGATCGCCCGCCAGTCGGAGAAGCTGGAGCGGGTCCGGGTCCAAATGCACGAGAGCTCCCCCCGCCGCACCGGCGGGCAGCGGGGCGCCAGCGCCGGGGCGCAGCGTCAGATGCACGTAAACCAGAAGATCGGCGTCCTCACCTCTGTCCATCGGGACCTTGCCGGGGTGGGCGCGGGGGTCAACGCCCTGATGGAGCAGTACCCCACCCTCTACTCCTCGGTGTCCATGGAGTACTTCCAGCGGACCATCTTTGACGCGGAGGAGCACCTGCAAGCCGCCCGGCGGCTCTACAACGCCAATGTGTCCCTGTACAACCAGACCTTGGCCTCCATCCCCTGGTCCTTGGTGGCCGCTCTGTGCCGCATGGAGCCGGCGGACTTTTACGAGATTGAGGAGCACAAGAAAAACTTCAAGGTATCCTTTGACTGAGGGGGGAATCCACCATGCGAGAGACCATCACTGACGCGGAATTGGAGGTTCTGCGCCTGAAGGCCCGGGGGCGCTACCGCATCATGCTGCTGTGTACCGGCCTTGCCGCTCTGCTGATCCTGTACGGCGTGTGGAGGCTGATGATGGAGGAGGATGACAGCCTGTTTGTCAAGATCGGCGCCACCCTCTTCGGCACGGTCACGCTCTCCTGCGGCGCGCTGGCCTTCTTCTACTGGCTGCTCTTTCAAAAGCCTTATAAAGCCTTCAACGACATCTTCAAGAGCCGCTATGTGCTGAGCACCATCACGGAGATGGGGCTCTTCGGCCAGCTCAGCTATGATCCCAAGGCCGGCTTTACACATGACGACATCCGCAACGCCGCCGTGGTGGCCTGCGGTGACAAGCGGTACTTCGAGAGCGAGGACCTGCTCACCGGCTGCTATCAGAATGTGCGCTTCGCTTTCAGCGACGTGACCACCAAGCGGATGGTCCGCCGGGGAAAGCGCAACGAGTTAGATACCCTTTTTGACGGGCAGGTGATCCGTTTCGACCGGTTCGACCACCAGAAGATCAGCAATGGCCATCTGCAGATCTTCCAGAAGGAATTTCTCTCCGATCTGCGGGGCTGGACGGCGGAGTACAAGGTGGAGACGGACAGCGCCGCCTTCAACAGCAAGTTCCAGATCTACGCCGCCGACGAGCACAACGCCTTCTACATCCTCACCCCCCACCTGATGGAGAAGATCCAGAAATTTCAGGAGCTGGTGGGGGAACAGATCGCCGTGACCTTCCGGGGGGAGGCCATGTTCGTGGCCATCAGCCGCACCCGCAGCATCTTCGACGGCGTGGTGGACGTGCCGGTGGCGGAGCAGAAGGCCCTGATCCTCGGCGACATGGAGCTGCTGAAAAACGCCGGGGACGTGTTCCTCAGCGCCATGCCCCCCGAGGCGCCGCCCCAGTCCCGGACCGGTCGGGAGAAGACAGGGCGGACATGGTGATTTCCGAGGGAGCGCAGAGAGCCGGATGAAATAGAATGGATTTCCCGGCTGGCCGGGGAGATCTGGGCGTACCAGACCAAATAAGGGGGGATTCTGTTATGGATGTCTATGCGATTATCTCCACCATCGTTGTTTTTGTCCCGTTGATCATGATTTTGGCCGCCTTCGGCTACTCCCGGGGACGGTACAAGAACATCTCCAACGCCGGCGCGTTCTTCTTCGAGGACGGCTGTCTGGTGCTGAACACCGGCGCGCCCTACGCCATCCCCCTTGAAAAGATCGACCATGTGGAGCTGCGGTACAGCGCCAAGGAGCTGGAGAGCCGGCTCTCCTATAACCTGACGGTAAAGGTGGTCCGCAGGGACGGCTCGGCCAAGTCCTGCTTCTACAGGGGCTATCGCACCGCCAAGCTGGCCCTCCCCGCCGACATGGCCGCCGCCGTGGAGGCCCACGGCCTCCCCTGCGTCATGGTGGACCGCTGAGGCTGGCCCCTATCAGCCGGAAAACTCCCCGCTTGCCAAGGGGCCGCTGGTCCGGTATAATATTGATGTATTTTGATTCCGATGAAAGGGTGGTGCTGCAACTATGTCATTGAAGGAAAAGCTGGCATCCTTGCTCTTCGGCTCCAAAGCCGCCACGGAGGCGGAGGACCAGATTCAGGAGGAGCTGGCGGTGGATCAAACCGCGGAGACCAAGGCAGACGGGGGCTTTGACCAAGCCCTTTTGGAGCTGCCGGCGGAGCACCCCCTCTACCAGCTCTATGAACTGCGGCGTCGGGAATCCGGTTATCTGCCCGCCCCCCGTCTCTCTTTAGACGAGGAGGGCGCACTTCCCGAGGAGATGATCCGGAGGGAGCTGGCCCGTCTGCGCACAGCCCTCACCAGCCTCTGCGGCTCCCGTATGAAGCAGGTAAAGGAGTTCAATAAGAGCAAGCTCCGCAAGAAGAAGGACCAAGAGGAGCTGGAGGAGCCGGAAGAAACTTTGTCCTTGGACGCCCAGCCCTACTTCTTCCTCTCCGCGGATAAGCTCTATGCCTGGATCATCATCCTCCCCCCCATCGGGGAGGGGCAGGAGGTCAACCGGGACCTGCTCTTTCAGGCCATGCTGGACCAAGGTGTCACCTACGGCGTAGACGAGCATCTGGTGGACCGCCTGCCTGTCCATGACCGAAAGTACTTCCACCTGTTCCCCTTCGCCCAAGGGAAGCCCGCCTTTGACGGGGAAAACGGCAACATTGTGGACTACTTCCCCCGGTCCATCGTGCACACCTTGGATGTAGATGAGTACGGTCAGGTGGACTACACCAACCTGAATCTGATCTTCAACGTCAACAAGGATCAGGAGATCTGCCGCCTGATTCTGCCCACCGAGGGCGAGCTGGGACGCACCGTGCAGGATCAGGAGATCCCCGCCAAAAGCGGGAAGTCCGTCCCCCTCCCCAAGGGCCGGAACACCGAGATCAGCGAGGACGGCCTCTCCCTGCTGGCCTCCATCGCGGGCCATGTGGAGTTTACCGGCCGGAGCTTCCAGGTGAAGCCGGTGCTGGATATCCCGGGCAACGTGGACTTCTCCACCGGGGACATCAACTTCTTGGGGGATATCAACATCAAGGGCGACGTACTTACCGGCTTCACCGTCCGGGCCATGGGGAACATTCACGTGGCCGGCGTGGTGGAAGCGGGCAGCTCTGTGGAGTCCGGCGGCGACCTGGTGGTGGTCAAGGGGATCCTGGGGGACGGGACCACGGTGGTCCGCTCCCACCGCAGCATCTTCTCCAAGTACATCGAAAACGCCACCATCTACGCCCGGGAGAATCTTCAGACCGACTGCATCATCAACGGCAGCATCTACTGCGACGGGGAGGTCATCGTCCGCTCCGGCCGGGGCTGCATCATGGGGGGCCGGGTCTGGGCCGCCAAGCTGATCAATGTCACCTCCATCGGCTCCCAGTCCGAGTGCCGGACCTCTGTGGCCTTAGGGGGACTGCCCTGCACCAACTTTGAGCGGGAGGTCATCCAACAGGAGCTGAAGGATCTGGAGATCGAGCTGGAGAAGATGGAGTGCCAGCTGGACAGTCCCGCCAAGACCAGCCTTCTCAATAAGACGCGGATGAAGCTCTCTGTGGCCGAGCTGAAGCTCAAGCAGCTGGAGGACGACTTGGCCAACATCAAGATTGAGCTGCTGGAGAAGGAGCACGGGCGTCTGGAGTGCGCGGTGGTCTATCCGGGGACAGAGATCAGCTTTGGCGATGAGATGCTCCGCGTGCGCCAAGAGCGCCGTCAGTGTGTAGCCAAGCTGGTCTGCGGCGAGATCGTGCTGCTGTAGCGCCGTTTTTTTAGGATATATTTACGCTCGCACACAGGTCAGCCCTCCCGCGGAAGGACCGCTTCCGTCTGTGGACAGGACGGCTGTACGCGGTCGACGCACCGGAGAGGACACCTTGAAAAAGCCGTAAATATGCCGTAAATATAAGGATAACAGTAAGAAAGAGGGAACTACATTATGAAGAAACAGGTCATGGTGGTTGACGACTCCCGGATGATGGAGCTGCACATCCGCAGGCTTCTGGAGGGCACCGACTACGAGATAGTGGCCTACTGCGAAAACGGCGAGGATGCCATTGCCGGCTATGCCGATCTCTGGCCGGACGTGGTCACCATGGACATCATCATGCCCGGCATCGACGGTCTGGAGGCCGCCCAGATCATCTTGGAGGAGCACCCGGAGGCGCGGATCGTCATGGTCTCCTCCTTGGCCAACGACGACTCGGTTCACGAGGCCAGCGGTATTGGGGCCAAGACCTTTCTCTATAAGCCCTTCTCCAAGGAGGAGCTGCTTCAGGCGCTGGACGAAGCTACAGAGTAATGATATGTGAAAAAGCAGGAGAGGCGGACGCCAAACGTCCGCCTCTCCTGCTTCTCTTATAGGCGCGTATGATGTGCTGTCACAGATTGGCAAACACATCCACTTGGTGCTGCAACTCGCCTACGATCTCCTGATTGGTGTCCATACCGGCGGTGATGCCGGCCATGTCCTCCGCCAAGCTCCGGGTACTGCCGGCCACGCCGGTGACACCGGACACCGCCCCCTCTACCGCGCCGGAGATGCTGGAGATGGAGCCGGCAATATCCGCCATGGCATGGCGCAGGCGGTCCGCCTGGCCATTGAAGTCCTCCATGGCCCTCTGGATGTAGGCAGCGTCGCCGCGGTACTGCTGGCCCAGCTGGACAGACCGCTCCAGCTGGGTGGACACCGCCCCGCCCAAGTAGTCCGCCAGCTCCTGGGCACTGCTGGAGAGATAGCGCACCGCCTCGGTCACCACCTTGCTCACCGCCTGGATGTGGCCGGCGGTCTCTCCGCAGGAATCCGCCAAGCGGCGGATCTCCTGCGCCACCACGGCAAACCCCTTCCCCGCCGCACCGGCCCGCATAGCCTCCACCGAGGCGTTGATGGCAATCAGGTCCGTGGAGGAGGCAATAGAGAGAATATCCTTTGTCAGCGTACCGATCTGGTCCACGCTGCGGCTTTTCTCGATAGCACCCTCCAGGAGGCCCATGATCTTTGCCGTCTTGGCCTGAACCGCCTCCATCTCCCTGTGGGCGTTACGCTCCATCTCCTCCGCCCGCTCCCGCATCTCGGCGGAGTAGGCGGTGATGGCGGCACACGTCTCGGCCATGTTCACCGCGTCCCCTTGGGTGCGGTCGGTGCTGGCGGTGATGGCGGTGGTACTGCCGGCAATCTCCTCCAAGGCGGCGGAGAGCTGATCCGTCAGGCCGGAGAGGCCCCGGGCGCTGCCGCTGGAGGTTCGGGTCCGCACCCGGACCTCCCCCACCACGCCGCTGAGGCGCTGGGCACTGTCCTGAAGCGTCCCCATGGCGCCATGGATGGGATCAATGACATAGGTGCGGATGATCCGCAGCGCCGCCCACACCAGCAGCACCCCCACCACCAGAGCGGCGGTGCTGATCACTAAAGCGGCTATGTACACCCAGAACAGGCGCCCCCGCGCCGCCTCCGCCTGCGCGGCCACAGAGGCGGAAAGCGCGTCAATCCCCTCCTCCGCGGCGGCACCCCGCAGGGCCACATCGCCGTTGGCCGTGGCGTAGGCCTCCTGCGTCTTGCTGTCGGCGCTGGCACTGACCAAATCCACCAAGGCGTGCTTGAAGGCATCGTACTCCTCCAACACGCCGCGGTACACCCCTTGGTCCGCCTCGGTCACAAAGGCCTCGTACTCCGCCAATTTTTCGTCCAAGGCCTCCTCCTCCGCCTTGATCTCCTGCACGATATGTATCATGGTAGCGTGGTCCGCCGCCACTATGTGGCTGAGGGCCAATCGGTGCAGATCCATGATGGAGCGCCGGATCTCCTCCAGCTTCGCCTCGCTGACCATATATTCGTCCACAATGGTACCGGCGTTGGCGTGGACATTGTTGATGCTGAACACCGCCAAGAGGTTTGAGAGCAAAATCACCAGCCCGAGCAGGGCGATGGGCAGGACCAAGCGGCGCTGTAGTGTGAGCTTGCCTTTCATACACATGCCTCCAAAGACAGGATAAATTTCAGGATCAAACCAGGAAAGTCCCCGCGTCCCTAACGGGCGGTGACCGCCTCCACCAAGCGGTCCAGCTGGGACTGGAGGGAGGCGCCGGAGGGATTGCCCAAGGCACAGCTGCCGGCAAAATCAGTCACCGGGTCCCAGAACTTCCCCCCTACCCGCTGGAGCTGGGAGAACTCCGACTGGGCCAGCAGGGCCGCAATGGCCGACGAGGCCTGCACCTCCGGGGAGTTGGCGGCTTGGGTGTTGGCCGGCCCCTGCCCCCGAAGGGTAAAGCGCAGGTGCTGGTTCTCCTCATTGGTGATCCACTCCGCCAGACGGGCGGCCCACTCCGGCTGCCGGGAGTAAGCATTCACCCCGATGAGCTTGCAGCCGGAAAAGGAGGCCATCTGAATCTGCTGATCCTTGCAGGTGTATGTGGGCAGCTTGGCGGCGCCGGCATTCTCCCCCCAAGCCTCCTGGATGGCCACCGCGTTCCACACACCGCTGATACCGGCCACCACCGTTCCGCTGCGCACCCCCTCCATAAACTCTGTATCCGTGCGGTTAGAGAAGGCGGGGCTGGCGGCAATATCCAGCATGGCCTGGGCCACATCCACACCGGTGATGGGACCCTCGGTGTCGTTCCAAGTGCAGTAGTTGGTGAGTCCGTCCGCGTTCAGGCCCACCTTCAGCCCGGTGTTGCCAAAGAAGGCGTAGACGTACCAAGCGGAGGACCAGTCCATGGCAAAGAGCCCCCCGGCCTCCGCCGCCGCGGCCAGCAGCCGGTCCATGCTCTCCACATCCTCCGGGGAGAAATAGGCCTTGTTATAGTAGAGGAAGTAGCCGTTATCCGCTGTCAGGGGGTAGGCGTAAAGCTCCCCGCTGACGCTGGCGGCATCCACCGCAGCCGAGAGGCTGACGGAGCGGATCTCCTCCGCGTTCTCAATGGGGTCCAGCCCCCCAGCGGCGGCCAAAGCGGCTACCTGGTCGTCGGCAAAGGTGAACACATCCGGTCCGCCCTCCAGATCCGCCAACAGCGCGTCCTTACAGCTGGACTCGCTCTGGGGCTGGAAGGTGATGCGGAAGCTGGCCTCACCGGCGTAATGGGACTGGAAGGAGTCAAAAATCTCCTGAAGGAGGGCCTCATCCTCCTCCGCGCCCCAGACAGTCAGCTCCACGACCTGGTCCGTCTTATCCAGATCCGTATCCGGCGGCGCCTTTTTGCCGCAGGCGGTGAGAGAAAGGAGCATTCCGACAGATACAAGCAGGCAAATGAACTTCTTCATAGTCTCAGACCTCTCCTGTTGACGGGGCGCGGTCTCCACAAGGGCCCCCTGGGATTCAAAAGCACCTGTACACACAGCCGGGCTTGCCAATGAAAGGGACTCTCCGCCGGTTGTCTGCGGTGGTACATGCAGGCTTCCAGGCGCCGTCCCGCCAAAAGCGGAAGCCGGCGCCACAGCACTGCTGCGCGGCTATTATACCATTTCCTCCCTCTGTTGACAAGCCAAAGTCTCTGTACACAGAGGAAGAAAACAGCGCAGCCGTGCGGCTTCTGACAGCGGCGTCCGGTCATCTTCTGCCATCTGTTCGACAAGCCGCCGCTGTCTGGGCCATAGGGGTTGGATTGCTCTGAAGGAGGGAAAAATTCCCAAAAAATGGTCCGTTTATTCGCATGTTAACATGCGTTGCTTGCGGCAACGGGCCGTTTCGGCTACAATATCGGCAACAACGAAAGGAAAGGAGGTTCTCTTTATGCTCAGTGAAAACATGAGGGCAATCCGGAAATCAAAGGGGCTGTCCCAGCAGGAGCTCGCTGTCATGCTGAACGTGGTGCGGCAGACAGTTTCAAAATGGGAGCAGGGGCTGTCTGTCCCCGACTCTGATATGCTGCTCTCCCTATCGGAGGTGCTGGAAACGCCTGTGAGCACGCTGCTCGGCGAAGCTGTCGCTACGTCGGATGTGGACAGCTTAACGGCGATTTCCGCAAAATTGGAGGTGATAAACTTGCAGCTCGCACAGAGAAAAACTACCAAGAAAAGGGTTTTGCGTTGGATTCTTATCTTATTGTGCCTATTGATAGCAGCAATTTTTGCCGTCTTGGGGGTGTTAGAAAGCTCTTACTTGGTCTGGGATTACAGCGATCCTGAAACCGCTGTTCTTGGGGTGGCATTCCACTCGTTTGAATGGCTGTTTGTCCGAATTGCGCCGTTTGTCCTTTGGGGTGCAATTATTGGCATTTTCTTCACAGGGAGGAAGGAGTAAAAGCAGCCATTATCTCCGGTTTTATGGAGCAATTTGGCAGAATACAAAGTCCCCGCCCGTATGGGCGGGGACTTTTGAGTATGTCGCTTTACTGCTCCGCGTCCTCGGGCTTGTCCAAGTCCCAGTCCAGCTCCTTCAGCTCCTCCAGAAGCTGGAGCTGACGCTCGTAAAAGAGCAGGTCCCGGTTCCGCTGGAAATACTCCTTGCAGCCGTAGCGGCCGATGAAGCGGGCGCAGATGTGGCTGATGGTAAGCTCAGTGACCAGGATCAACAGCTCCTGCCCATCGCCAAAGGCGGCCTCGCAGAAGGCGAAGAGGTTTGTCAGCTGCTTTCCGCCGGCGGCGGCGGACTTTTTCAGAGACTTGGTCCGCTGGTCGAAGTCCGCCTTCAAAAGGGCGAAGGCCTCGGCAGAGGTGCCGGGGCGGGTCTCGTCCAGCTGCTCCCGAAGGGCGGCGAGGGCGGCGATGACACTCTCGTGGGTGAGCTGGTCCTCCCGGGACATGGCGGAGGAGCGGCGCCCCTTCTGCAGGGCCTCCTGCTTCTCTACAGCTTGGGCGGTGAGCAGGGCGGGGATATCGGCAGCGGGGCCTAAGCGGCCCATGTCGAGGCGCACCGATTTCAGGACGGACATGAGCATGGCGGCGGTGTCTTCGGCGGTGCAGGTCTGGCGGAGGGTGTCGGTGACGCCGTCGAGGAGGAGGCCAAGGAGGCTGAGGCGCTCGTCAAAGCGGGCGGCCTGCGCACGGGCAATAATGGCAGGGTCGGCCTTGCCGGAGAGTATTTTATCCACCTGATAATCCGATCTGTATTTATTGAAGAGGTCGTAGTAGACGGCAAAGTCCTTGGCAATGCGGCGGTTTTGCAGGTACTGGCCGACCAGGTTCTCGTCCACGGGGAGACCGTGGGTCTCGTAGAGGCGGATCATGTCGGAGAGGTCCGACCAGCCCCGGGCGGTGACGAAGGACTTGCCGTCCACGGTGGTCTCCACCCGGTAGAAGTCGCCCTTTTTGATCTCGAGGTAGGTCATGACGGCAGCATGGGTACCCCGGCGGTAGGCGTACTCCTTCCACGCGTCGAAGTCCGGCTCCACGTCAATGCGCTTGAGGCGGTCCCAGGTGACGATGTCGAAGTCCCGGACGGAGTTGTTGTACTCCGGCGGGTTGCCGGCGGTGACGACGATCCAGCCCTCGGGAACCCGGTGGCGGCCAAAGATCTTGTACTGGAGGAATTGGAGCATGGAGGGGGCCAAGGTCTCGGAGACGCAGTTGATCTCATCGAGGAACAAAATGCCCTCCCGCAGGCCGCTGTCCTCCATCAGGTCGTAGACGGAGGCGATGATCTCGCTCATGGTGTACTCAGACACGTCGTACTCCCTGTCGCCGTAGGTCTTGCGGGTGATGTAGGGGAGGCCCAGGGCGCTCTGGCGGGTGTGGTGGGTCATGGAGTAGGAGATGAGTCCCACATTCAGCTCGGCGGCGATCTGCTCCATGACGGCGGTCTTGCCGATGCCCGGAGGGCCCATCAGGAACACCGGGCGCTGCTGCTCGATGGGGATGACGTAACCGCCGTAGGGGGTCTTGGTGAAGTAGGCGGTCATGGCGTTCTGGATCTGCTGCTTGGCTTCCTTGATATTCATGGGGCAGTCTCCTCCATGGGTTCGAATTTGATGCGGTACTTACGGGCGTAGGCCTCTGCGGCGGAGCCGAGGGGGGCCTGAATGGCGGCACGGGTGTTGTGCTCGAAGGCCTTGTCGGCGATGTCGGTGACGCTCCCCGGCAGGGTCACCCGCTCCAAAGAGCGGCAGTTGTAGAAGACGAAGGAGCTGATCTCCGTCACCCCTTGGGGGACGGTGACCCAGCGCAGGGCGGAGCAGGAGGCGAAGGTACTGTACGACAGCAGCTTCAGGGAGGCGGGCAGGACCACCCGGATCAGGGCAGCGCACTCCCGAAAGACGCCGCTGCCCATAACGGCCACGGCGTCGGGGAGGACGACGTTCCGCAGGGCGGCGCACTTGTCGAAAGCCCCCATCCCGATCTCCGTCAGGCCGGCGGGGAGGGTGATGTCGGAGAGCTTCCGGCACTCGTTAAAGGCGCAGTCCGGCAGGACACCCACCCCCTCCGGCACCGCAAAGGCCGTCAGGCCGGCGCAGCCGGCGAAGGCGTGCCCCCCGATCTTCCGCACCGGCGCGGGCAGGACCAAGCGGCGGAGGGACTTGCACCCCTGGAAGGCCCGCTGGCCGATCTCCGTCACCCCCTCCGGGATTTGGATGCTCTGGAGCTGGCCGCAGCCGCTGAAGCTGTAAGCGCCGATGCGCTTGAGGCCCTTTGGCAGCGTCACACGGCGGACAGCCCGGCGGACAGCCATGTACTTCTCCGACGCCGCCGTATAGAGACCAAAGGTCCCCTCAATGGCGGTGACAGGGGACTTGCCGATGACGTCGGGGACGGTGACCTCGCTCTCCTCTCCCTTGTAGGAGGTGACGGTGATGGTGCCGTCGGGATTTTTGCGATAGCTCCAGATCTTCTTCAGCTCGCTCACCGGGAGGGTACCGTTTTTCTCGATGTAGGCGGCGACACGCTCCGCCTTTTTGTACGCCTCCTCCATCTCCTCGAAGGGATCCGGCGGCCCCCCGGCCCGGTTCTGGTACTCCAGGATGGCGGCCTTGGCGGCGGTGTTCTGCTGCGCCTCCGCCTCGGCGAGGAGCAGGGGGTAGTCCTTGGCGGTCAGCATCCCCTCGGCGGCCATGAAGCGCAGAAGCTCCGGCTCCCGGACGGCCATGGGAAAGAGGTGGCGGCGCTGGTTTTTGATGTACTTCAGCACCTCCTCGCTCCGCTCCTCCCCGGAGGCGATGCGGCGGACGGCGGTCATAATGGCCGCGTCCTTCACCTCCCCCTTGGGCAGGGCGGCGAGGGGCTGCTGGGCATAGACGGCGGTGAGGCGGTCACACCCCTCGAAGGTGGAGGAGACCAGCTTGCCCTTTCCAAGGCGCAGCGTCTCCACGCCGGAGCGGGCGAATACCTCGTAGGCCAGCTCCGTGTCCCCGGCCACAGTGACCTCCCGCAGGTCCCGGCACACGGCGAAGGCCCGGCGGCGGACAATAGTGACGCCGGCAGGGATGGTGAGAGAGGTAAGGCCGCTCTCGGAGAAGGTGTACTCCCCGATATCGGTGAGGGAATCGGGCAGGTCGATCTCCGTCAGGGCATCACAGCCGCAGGCCATGCCGCTGCCGACCTTGGTGAGTCCCTTGGACAGACGGAGGCGGCGGAGGTTCTTACACTGGGTGAAGGCCTCGCCGCCGACCTCGGTGACACTGTCGGGAAGGATGATCTCCGTCACACCCTTACAGGCGGCGAAGGCCAGCCGGGCAATCTTCTGCACCCCCTCGGGCACTATGGCGGCGCCGGCGCGGCCCATGGGCCAGCAGAGGACCTCCTTCCGGCGGATCAGAAGGCCGTTCTCAAAGCGGAACACCTTGTTCCCCGCCGCCACGGTGATCTCCGTCAGCCGGGCACAGTCCCGGAAGACCTCCCGGCCCAGCTTTTTCAGGGACTTGGGCAGGGCCACGGCGGTGAGCCTCCCGCAGCCGGTGAAAGCCCCGGTGCCGATCTCCTCCACCCCCTCGGGGAGGTTCGCCTCCCCAAGGCCGGTGCAGCCGGAGAAGGCGTACTCCCCCACCGCCCGCAGCCCGTCCGGCAGACGGACAGCAGTCAGGTCCACCAGATCGGCAAAGGCCCCCTCGCCGATGGCCGTCACGCCCTCGGGCACCGTCACCGCCCCGCCGGCCCTCCGGCAGCGGATGAGGGTATCGTTTTCGATGATGAAGTTTTTCAGATCAGACATGGTACCTTCTCCTTCTATGTCGCTCCTGTGCGGGATTGGTTTGGGTTTGGTACGATGCGGCGGGGAATGGGAGAATATCGGCGGAGCAGGCGCACAATGTGCGCCCCTGCGGATGGGGCGTCGGGCCATTCCGGTTGACGAGGGACGCCTCAATTCCTACTTCCTAATGGAATCAAATCTCATTCCTCCGCAGCACCAGCTTAATCGCCCACGGCGGCACATCATAGTTATTCACTCCCTCATCCACAAACACAAAGGCCGCGTCATAGTCCGGCTTTTTCGCCGGGAAGGTACCGTAGCCGTCGGTAAAGTAGATGAGGCCCTTCAGGTTCTGGAACTCTCCCTGATCCCGGAGGGCGTCCACATGGGCGAACACCGGCCGGAAGTCCGTGCCGCCAAGGCCGCGGATGGTCATGCTCTCCAAGTAGGCGTCAAACTCCTCCTGGGAGGTGATCTTCACGTCCTCCTGCACAGCAGCGTCGCACTGGATGATGTGGAGGTTTATTTTGCTGAAAAAGCTCTCGGTAGATTTCAGCACGTTGTAGGTCTTCTGCACAAAGGTCTGCACCAGCTCCCCGGAGACGGAGCCGGAGGTGTCGATGGCCACGGCAAACTCCCGGATGCGCTTGACCTCCTTGTACTCCAAAGGCTCGATCAGGGGCATCCTCTGGTAGAGCTGGAGGCCGTAGGTGTAGAAGATGTAGTCGAACTCGTCCAAGTTCAGCCTCATCACCTCGCCCCGGACGGCAAATTTTTGGAGGAAGGCGGTGTAGTCGTACCGCTCCCGGTTCACCTCCCGCAGGTTCTGCGCCAAGGCACCGGGGACGATCCCCTGCCGCTGGACAAAGGTCTCCATGTCCACCTGCATCCGGCGGGCGATCTCCTTCCAGACCGCCTCCAAGGGGGCGCCCTCCACCCCGTCCTTGCCGCCCTTGCTGTTGGCGGCGGTGTTTTTCCCGCTGTCCTTCCCCGGGCCCTCCCCCCGCTTCTCGTACCAGAGGGTGTGGTCGTCCCCCCAGAAGAGGCTTTGCAGCTCCGCCAGGTCCTCCGGGGGCTGGGTCTGGAAATAGCTGTAGAGCCCCTCCGCGGTCATAGGGTGGATCTCCTCCCGCATGGCCTCCAAGACGGCGGCCTGCCGGATCTGACGGCGGGAGGCGGCGCAGGGGACGGCCAAGGAGGCGATCACCTCCTCCACGGCGATGTCGCAGGCGAGGTCCCACAGGGGGCGGTCCACCAAGGAGTGGATGTACATATGGCGGAATACGCAGTGGAACACCATGTGGAGGTAGTCCCTGTTCACCGCCTCCCGCTCCTCCCGGTAGCGCAGGAGCACATGGCGGGGGGAGAAGCAGAGGCGCTGGCCGTCGGTGGAGAGGGGCAGGTCCGAGGGGACAAGGGTGAACTGGCTCAGGGCGGCATCCAAGAAACGGAGGTTCACCAAAAGGGTGTTGCGGGCAAGCTGGAGTACGTCGCGGGCGAGGGCCTCGGCGCGCTGTTGGGCTTCGGACATGGGGAGGCTCCTTTCGGATAGGAGATATTTTTGAGTGTGGAGAGTCGGGATAAATTAGGAATGAGAAGTTAGGAATTTGTGGTTGGCGGCGGGATTTATAGGAGTGTCAGGGGGAGATTGTGCTCCTTGGCGTAGGCGGCGGCACTGGAACCGGCTTTGGCGTGGATGGTCAGATCCTCGCAGCCGCTGAAGACACCGGCGGTGTTGAGGATGAAGCGGTTTCTCAGGTCGGTCACGTCGCCAAATTTGGTGGCGTTGGCCCGGATGATGACGGTTTTCAGGGCGGTACAGCCCTCAAAGGCCCGGCCGCCGATATGCTGGATGATCTCCGGCAGGTCCATGGACGTCAGCGCGGTGCAGCCCTGAAAGGCGCTGGGGCCGATGGAGGCGAGGGTGATGGGGATGTCAACGTGCCGCAGGGCGGCGCAGTTTTCAAAGGCGTAGTTTCCGATGCGCTGGATGAAGGGCGGGAGGGTCACCTCCTCCAAGGCCGTGCAGTTTTTAAAGACGGTGCTGTCGATCTCCTTAAGGCTCTGGGGCAGGGTGATGGAGCGGAGGGCGGCGCAGTTTTCAAAGGCGCCGATGTGGAGATCCCGGAGGGAGTTGGGCATCTCCACGGTCCTCAGGCTGACGCAGTTCTCGAAAGCGTTGGCGCCGATGCGCGTCATGGTTCGGGGGAGGCGGATGCTCTTTAGCTTCTTACAGTTTGAGAAGACGAAGGAGCTGATGACCCCCAGATTTTCCGGCAGGGTGATGCGCTCTAAGCCGGTACAGTTTCGGAAAACGCCGTACTCCAGCTCCCGCACCCGCGGGGGGAGGTCAATCTCCGTCAGGGCCCAGCAGCCCTCGAAGGCGGAGGAGCAGATAGCCCGCACCTTTCGGGGGATGGTCACCTCCCGGAGCCGCTCACAGGCCCTGAAGAGGTCGGCGGGGAGCTCGGTGAGCCCCTCGGGCAGGACGGCCCGGGTCAGGGACTGGCAGTCCTGAAACAGCCACTTGCCCAGCTTTTTGACCTCCGCGGGGAGCTCGATCTCCCGGAGGGCGTAGCAGTGCCCAAAGGCCCCGTTGTGGAGGTACTGGAGGCTCTGGGGCAGGGTAATGTACTCCAAACTGACGCAGTACTCAAAGGCCGTCTCTTGGATCACCTTCAGGCCCTCGGGAAGCGTGACGCGGCGGAGGGCGGCGCAGTTTCGGAAGGTGCACTTCTCCAAGGTGGTGACGGAGGCCTCGATATGGACCTCCTCCAAGCCGCGGCAGCCCTCAAACAGCATCCGGCCCAAGGAGGTGATGGTCTTTGGGATGGTGACGGAGGTGATGGCGGTCTCCCGCTGCTCCTTCTGCTCCGCTGTGAGGCGGAGGGCGAGGGGGGAGAAGGCCCTCTCACCGATGGCGGTAACTGGGTCCTTGCCGATCCTCTCCGGCACCCACACCGCACCGCCGGGGCCCTTGTAGCCGGTGAGGATCAGGGTGCCGTCCTCCTGCTTTTTGAACTGCCAGAACTTCTTCATCATGTACACCGAGTCCGGGGCGGCGGTGAGATCCTTCAGATCTCTTGCCTCCTGCTGGGCGGCCTCCTTCTGGAGGTCCGCGGTGCGGTTCTTGTATGCCAGCAGGACCGCGGTATGCTCGGGGCGGTTCTCCGCGATGGACTGCTCGATGAGCTTGTCCCGGGTGGCAATACTCCGGCAGAAGCCCCGGTTCAGGCAGAGGGTGAGGGTGCCGGCGTTGGCGGCGGCGAGGGAGCCTTTGAGGAGCTTGGTGGTATCCAATTTGTTGGGGAGCTTCCCCTCGTCCAAAAGGCGCTCCACCAAGGCGGCGTCGTCCTGAACGGACTGGAGGATGCCCAAGGTCACGGGGACCTGGCACCTCCGCTGGGCCTTGGCCACGTTCAGCATACGGGGGAGGACATCCATGCGCTGCCGGGACTCCAGTCGGGAGACATCGAAGCTGGTGAGGGGGACGTTCTGGTCCAAAAACACCTGTATGAAGGGATCACGGCCCTCGGTCACGGCGGTGTAGAACAGGCCCTCCAAGTCCGTCTGGGCACTCTTTGTTGTGGTGAGGCAGCGGAGGATCTCAAGGCGCTCCGCCTCCGGGACGGGCGGGCGCTCCCCGTCCCCCTCGGGCAGGATGCCGGTGAGGCCCCGGAAGTCCCCGAAGCGCTCCTTGTCTGTCAGGGTGTCGGCCATCAGCATGTACTCAAACCGGTGCCACACCAAGCGGCTGTTGAAGTAGCCGGTGTAGTTGGTGTAGATATCGTACTTGCTGGTGAGGCCCACATCCTGCGTCAGGCGGAAATTACATCCGGCCTTTATCAGACGGCGCACCATGGGGAGGGAACCGAAGCGGCAGGCGAGGCCTAAGGCCCGCGCGGTAAACTCGAAGGTTTTGCAGCCTGTCAAAACCGCCTCTATGCGGTCCATGTCGCCGGAGAACACCGCCTCCTCCAGAGCCAGTACCTTCTGTTTCTCGCTGAGCTTTTTGTAGTTGACGGGCTTCTCCGGCTCCTCCGGGAAGTATTGGAGGGCGGCGGCAAGGCCCATCCGCCGGGCGGCGCTCTCAAGGCGCTTGCGCTGGCCCTTGGCGTACCGGGCGTAGGCCGCGGCCACGTCCCCCTTGTACAGCTCCGGGGCGGCGCAGTAGCCCAAGGCCATGCGCAGGCGGCTCTCCGCGTCCCAAGCGTCCCCCGGCGGGTGCTGGGGGGCGCAGACCGATAGGTTGGGACAACGGGCGAAGGCATCGGTGCCGATGAAGTCCATTTTGCCGTCGATGCGCAGGGTGCGCAGGGTCTCGCAGCCGGCAAAAGCGTCGGCACCGATGCTGCGCACCTCCGGCGGCAGGACCTCGTCCCCGCCGGGGCCGGTGTATCGCTGGAGCATACCGTTTCGGATGTCAAAATCGCTGTTGGCCATAGCTGTTTCCTCCGTATTGATTTCTGTGTCCACGCGGCCATATTTTTCTGCTGACATTATACCGCCCGCTGGGCACAAAAGCAATAGTCCCCCCGAAAGGGAGAAGCAGAATCCCCGTCTCTTCCCCTCCGCCTGATCTCCCGTGTGCCGGCGCCGCCGGGCTGGCCGTTCAGGGAAATTTACTGTGATCCAAGAGGGGCTAAATACCAAAAAAGGGGCTTCCCTTTTTGACTGCCGCATGGTATACTATGACGCGAAGTCTCCCAACCGCTGCCATGGCTGGCCTCATGGCGCCCGCGGCATGTTGGTGGGCTTTTCCTATGCCCCAAGGCACCGCGGGCGGCAGCTTGGGGACGACAAAGAAAAGGAGAATGTGGACGTGTCCGGGAATAGAGCAGACTCCTCAAAACGGGAGATCAAAAGGAGCCTCAATGGCAAGATCTTGAAGAATACGATCCTCAACATTCTGGTGCTGGTGATTGTGTGCTGTGTGATTATGGCGGCGGCGATGCAGTCTCTGGCCAACAATATTCTGCTGGACAGCATGCAGCCTATGGCGCGGCAGTCGGCCAAAACCGTGGAGGCCAATATCCACATGCTGGCGGACCGGATGATGTCCATCGCCGCAGACTCCCGCATGGGGGAGTCCGCCGCCGCAGACCCGGAGACCGGGGCGGTCAACGCCGGCCTCCTCCGGACAAACCGGAACCTGGTGCTCACCGAGGCCGCCGAGGTCTATGAGTTCCACACCATCGCCCTCTATGACCTCAACGGCCGTCTGATCCAAGGGATCAGCGGCGCGCCGGAGAGCCTGAACAGCAGCTTCTTCGCCCTCTTGCAGGAGACAGACAACCTGACCACAGATGCCTCCACCCGGTTCCAGGACCAGCTGGGCATCACCATGGGGATGCCTGTGAAGATTGACGGGGAGACCGCGCTGTATGTGGTCGGCGTCTACAAGTATGACACGCTTAACGACGTGATCAGCAGCATCAACCTGGGCCGGCACGGCATGGCCTACATGGTCAGCCACACCGGCGCCGTCACCGGCCACCCGGACCAGTCCCTGATTCTCTCCGGGAGCGCCGCGGACCAGCTCATCGGCGGAAATCAGACGGTGGTCAACCGCGTCACCAGCGACGAGACCGGCGCCGCGGAGTTCTCCGTGGGCGGGGAGACCATGCTGGCGGCCTTCGCCCCCATTCGTGGAACCCAGTGGTCCCTGGTGATTCAAGTCCCCAAGGCGGACTACGCCTCCTATATCAACGGCGCCATGCTGGTGGCGGTGCTGTCCACCCTGCTGGTGCTGGCCCTGTCCATTTTAGTGGTACTGCGTCTGGCCCGGTCCATCTCCCGCCCGGTGAAGAGCGTGACCGAGCGCATGGTGGCCCTGTCCAACGGCGATCTCCACACAGAGGTGGTCCAGGTCCGCTCCGGGGATGAGCTGGAGGTCTTGACCTGCACACTGAGCGCCACCGTGGAGAGCATCAACCGCTACATATCCGATATCCAGCAGGTGCTGACGCAGGTGGCCCGGGGGAATCTGACAGCGGAGCCTCAGGTGAGCTATCAGGGGGACTTCGCCCTGATCCAAGCCAGCCTTGGCACCATCCTCCAGTCCATGAACGCCACCATCACCGGCTTCCGGGACGCCGCCAGCCGTCTGGCGGAGATGTCCGAGGAGCTCAACGGCCAGTCCGGCCAGCTCCAGCAGGCCTCGGTGGAGCAGACCCAGTCCACAGAGGAACTGGTCAGCGAGGTGGCCCATGTGAAGGAGCGCCTGACCAGCGTCACAGAGAGCAGCGGTCAGACCCGCACCAAGACCGAGGAGATCGCCCAGTGCATCCAAGAGGCCAACACCCGCATGGACGCCCTCTCCGCCGCCATGGGCGACATCAGCGCCAATGCCCAGAAGATCACCCAGATCGCCAAGGACATTGAGGACATCGCCTTCCAAACGGGGATTCTGGCTATCAACGCCTCGGTGGAGGCCGCCCGGGCCGGCGCAGCCGGGAAGGGCTTTGCCGTGGTGGCCGGCGAGGTCCGCCAGCTGGCCTCCCGAAGCAGCGAGGCCGCCCAGAGTGCCGCGGACATGGTCCGAAGCACCCACTCCATCATCCAGACCGGCGTGGAACTCACCGCCGACGCCGCCAGCTCTCTCCAGGATATCTCCGCCGTCTCCGGCCAGATCAGCAACATCACCGACCATCTGGTGGCCGCGGTGCAGAGTCAGGAGAGCGCCCTGTCCATCATGGAGGAGCGGATCGAGACCATCGCCGCCATCGCCGAACGGAACCTTGAGAACGCCACCGGCACAGAGCAGTCCAGCGGGCTGCTGGCCAAGGAGGCGGAGTCCCTGCGCTTCCAAGTGAAGAAATTTGTTGTGAAGGAGGAGAGCGGCAGATGAAACGGATTGTCATGATCGTCCTGGCCCTGCTTCTGGTGGCAGCTCTGACATCCTGCGGCGGGGAGGACACCCTCCAGGACGGCTACTACACCGCCCAAGCCGCGGAGTACAGCCACGGCTGGAAGGAGTACATCACCATCATGGTAAAGGACGGCAGCATTGTCTCCGTGGAGTACAACGCCGAAAACCCCAGCGGCTTTATCAAGAGCTGGGACAACGCTTATATGCAGAATATGCTCCACGTCAACGGCACCTATCCCAACGAGTACACCCGCTACTACGCCGGACAGCTTCTGGAGGGACAGGGGAATGGTGGAATTGACGCGCTGACCGGAGCCACCTCCTCCCACAGCTCCTTCCAAAAGCTGGCGGAGGCGGTGCTGGAGCAGGCCCGCAAGGGGGACTCCAGCATTGTGTTGGTGGACACGGCACACTGACGAGGGCACGGGAATCGTGCTTTATTGAGAGGGTCGAACAGCAGGAAACGAGAGGCGGACGCCTCTCGTTTCCTGCTGTCTGCGGTGTTGGGAGTGGGAAATTTGTGATTTTGGCCCTCCATTTTTACCCTACCCGCTTTTTTCGGTAGGCCGCTGCGACAGCGGCAATCTCGGCACAGCAGAGGACAGCGAAGAGGACGTGGCGGCGGTGGGCCTTCTTCACCGCCCGGTCGTAGTCGTCCTGCGTGTAGACGGTGATGGGCAGGAGGGTGCCGTCCTCATTCTCACTGTATTGGATGGAGATGACGCTGTCGTTTCGCTTGATGTAGGTGCACACCACGTTCCCCTCCCCGTCCTCCAAGGTCTGGCGGAACGCCTCCTCTTGGCTGATCTCTTGGCCGGACTCGTCGTAGTAGTGCTCCACCGACTCCGGCGCCACGGCCTGAACGCCGCGGGGCCCGTCCGGGTGGGGGATGTCCCGCTCCATACAGGCGGCGAAGCTGTCATAGTCATGGAACACCTCCCCCTCCATGATGGTCCAAGGACCCCAGATGACGGTGACCGCCTGGTGGGATAGGAGGGTGACGAGGAGCAGGGCCGTCAGGACGGCGGTACAGCGGCGGAGGAGCCTGCGGTTATGTCGGTAGGCCGCCTCCTCCTGTGCCTCTAAGGTGTACACCCCCCGCCGCAGGAGGGCAGGGGTGAGGAAGTGCCAGACTATGGCGTAGACCAGCAGGAACACGGCGGCGCAGACTGTGCCCAGGAGCAGCGTGGCCTCCGTACCCAGACCCGTGTAGGCTCCCGCCAGCAGCAGCGGGGCCGTGAAGCCCAAGAGGGTCACGGTCAGTCCTAAGGACCGGCGGGCGGAGGCGATGACCTGCCGCTTGAACTGGGACAGCTCCCCCTCCTCCAGCCCCGCATCCTCCACGCTGAGGAAAGCCCGGTTGACGAAGATGGCCAAGCAGATGGCGCTGGCCACATAGAAGGCGGTCCCCAAGAAGAATCCTAAGATAGCTTGGAGGAAGGCCAAATTGGCGATCATGGCCGCAATCAGCCCTAAGAGGGAGAGGCCCGCGGCGATGTAAACCCGTGAGCGGTACTGGGAGAGAGCCGCCTTTACCAGCCGCCGGCGCTGCTTCTCCCCCCGGAGGGTGCTCCCCTCCTCGCTGACCGCCGCCCGCTCCTCCGGGGGACGGCGCTCCCCCCGGAGGAGTTCGTCGCAGGTCACGCCGAAGATCTCCGCCAGCACCGGGATCAGGGACAGGTCCGGCGCCCCCTCGTCCCGCTCCCAGCGGCTGACGCTCTTGTCCGACACACCTAACCGCTCCGCCAAGTCCCGCTGGGTCATGCCGCTGGCCTTCCGCAGGGCGGTGATGAATTTGCCGATGGTTCTCTGTTCCATGGTAATCTGCTCCTTTCTGGCTGCCTCTCGGTGGTGGATTCTGAGAGAATTCTACCATCCTGACAGTGAGAATGCCACCCAAGAGGCTTGGAATCTCTCTCGGATGGTGAGAATTTTGAAAAAACAGGCCCCCGGACAGGGTGTGTCCGGGGGCCTGCTGCGGGTTTACGCTCCCTCCTCAGCTCAGGGTCAAATCGCCCTCCTTGATCCAGCCGATCTTCCGCAGAAGCTCACAGAAGATGACGGACAGCACGGCGGGGAGGATGAAGCACACCAGAAACAGGCCCGCCCAGTGCATAGCCGTGGGGCTCACCGCCGCGGCGCCCACCTTGCTGATGGCCGTCTCGCTGGGGGCGAGCCAGCCGGTCCAGATGCCGATCTGCCCGCAGAGGCCGCAGGTACCCATGCCGGCATTTACCGCCTCGCCATTCATCTCCAGACGGAAGAGGCAGGTGGCGATGGGGCCGGTGATGGCGGAGGCCAGCGTGGGGGGAATCCAGATCCGGGGGTTCTTTATGATGTTGCCCATCTGGAGCATGGAGGTACCCAAGCCCTGGCTCACAAGACCGCCCCAGCGGTTCTCCCGGAAGGACATGACGGCGAAGCCCACCATCTGGGCACAGCAGCCCGCCACGGCGGCGCCCCCCGCCAGCCCCACCAAGCCCAAGGTGTGGCAGATGGCCGCGGAGGAGATGGGGAGCGTCAGGGCGATTCCCACCAGCACCGAGACGGCAATGCCCATCCAGAAGGGCTGGAGCATGGTGGTACGGTTGATCAGGGTGCCAAAGCTGTCCGCCAGAGCGCCGATGGGAGGCGCGATCAGGTAGGCCAGCGCCACACCGGAGAGTATCGTCACCGAGGGGGTCACCAAGATGTCCACCTTGGTCTCCTTGGAAACCACCTTGCCCAGCTCCGCGGCGATGATGGCAATGAACAGCACCGCCAAGGGGCCGCCGGCGCCGCCCATGGCGTTGGCCGCCTGTCCCACCGCCGCCAAGGAGAACAGCACCAGAGGCGGCGCTTGGAGGGCGTAGCCGATGGCGATGGCCATGGCCGGAGCCGACATGGCCTTGGCAAAGGTTCCGGCGTCTGTCAGGAAGGGGATGCCAAACTGCTGGCCCAAGGTTTGAATGATGGTGCCGATGAGCAGGGAGCAGAACAGGCCCTGGGCCATGGCCCCCAAGGCGTCGATCCCGTACCGTCTGGCGGAGATGACAATGTTTTTTCGCTGGAGAAACGTCTGCATTTTGTCCATGGGAGAAGCCCTCTCTTTTCCATTTTCATATAGGTGTCTTGACAGGTGTCATATGTATTGTACGGCTTTTCCCGGATTTGTCAACCGTGTTTTGCGATAAAAAGGAGACGGTTTCCCGTCTCCTTTTGGGTCGTTTTTTTCTACAGCCGCTCCCAAGCCTGATAGTCCATGCCCGCCGCCAGAAGGTCAAGCCTGCCGGCTTTGCGCAGCTGGTTTTCCAGAACGGTGTATCGCCGGGAGCCGGAGCGATCCACGAAGGTCAGGTCCGCCCGCTCCAGCTTGGGCATGGCCAGCAGCGTCCCTGCCAGCTTGGTGCCGGTGACTTTGTCCGCGATCAGGGAGGCCGCTAAATAGCGGATCTGGGATCGGGTAAGGCTCTCCAAGTCGCTGAGCCTGTGGAGCTCATAGAGCTTTAAGGCATAGAGGCTCGGGAGGGCGGCGAAGTCCGGCAGGGCCTCCACAGCGGGGAGGCCGTGGAGATAGAGCTTCTCGACGCTCCCCGCCTCCTCAAGAAAGGACAGGTCACTGAGCCGGCGCAGCGCACCGATCTCCAGCAGGCGCAGTGCGGGAGAAAAGAGGGCCTCGATGTGCTCCGCCATGTGGCGGCAGATCACCAGCTCCCTCAGGGACAGGCCCGACAGGGCGGCGCAGTCCACCGGCCCGGAGGGGTAGAGGCACAGGCGGCTCAGCTGGCGCAGGCCGCCTGCCGCGTCGATGCTGGTGAAGTCCCCCTGAAGGAAGAGCCGGGTAACATTGGGGTAGTCGGAGAGGAGGGAGAGATCATTTTTCTTGCCGGAGTAGATCCGCAGATCCGTCACCCGCTCCGGGGTCATGCCCCCCAAGTCCACGGTGGTTTCCCCCCGCCGGATGTGGATTTCGGCAAAACTGCCGCCGAAGATATCCCGCGCTGTACCCACAGTTTGTCCTCCTCTGTACAAAATCCTATGCCTATTCCGCCTGTCCCTGCTGATACCGCATGAGCACCGCGGCAACCATGGCGCGGGAGGCGGTGTCGCGGGGGGCCAAGGTGGTGGGGGTGGTACCGCCGACGAAGCCGTTCTCCACCGCCCAAGCCAAAGGGTCAGCGGCGTAGGCGCTCACCTGGCCGGCGTCGGTGAAAGCGGAGAGGTTGGACTGGACGGGCTTCGCCTGGGCGTAGCGGTAGAGGAAGGTGGCCAGCTGCTGGCGGGTGATGCTGGCGTTGGGGGCGAAGGTGTCGGCGGTCTGGCCTTGGACGATGCCATTTTTGCTGGCCCAGAGCACCGCATCGGTGTACCACTTGCCCGCCGGCACATCGGTGAAGGGGGAGGTCCCCTCCACCGCCGGGGAGCCGGCCATACGGTAGAGCACCGTCACCAGCATGGCCCGGTTCATGGCCTCACCGGGGCGGAACAGGCCGGCGGAGCCCTGCATCAGGCCCGTGGTGCTGACATAGTTCACCGCCGAGGCGTACCACTTGTCGCTGGTGACGTCCTGATAACCCACCAGTTTCATGCGCCCGGCGCTCTCCGCGTAGCTGCCGGGGTCCAGCGCCCCGATGCCGCAGATAGCTAACACATCCTCCAAGGGTTCGCCCAAGTTGATCCGGCTCCGCTCAAAAGGGGCGAAGGCCGCGGGCCTGAGGCTGCTATTGATGGCAACAGTGTAGATGGCCTCAGGGTCGAACTCCTTATAGCCCACCGCAGTGACGGTCACACGATGGATGGCGGCGGGCTTCAACTGTTCGGTATTGGGGTAGTAGCCAGCGCTCTCAAAGGGCTCCAACATGTTCAGGGCAAAGTCCATTCTCGCTGTCTGAGGGAAGGAGGAGCTCTCCTTGGGCGCGGCGGCAGTCATAGACTCCAACGCCTCCATCAGGGCCGCACCGGTAACACGGATGGTGCACAAGGTCTCGCCAGGAGTCAAGGCAGCGGCGATGTCGGCATAGCAGACCTCCCCGGCAGCAATGCTGTCCCGGAGAACGCCGCCACTGAGGAGGGCCGCATCCACCATTTCCCCTATTACTTCACCGCCGAACTCTTCAGTCCAGACCAGCATGGCATCACAGACAAGGTCGCCCAAGTTGGTCTCCCCCCGCCGGGCCTCCGCCCCGCCGACCAAGCGGGCGGGGGCGCTGTCGATGGTCTCGCCCAGCCAGCGGTCCACCTCGTCTGTAATGGCCGCAGCCTTGGCGGCCACCGCCTCGTCGGAGACAGCGATGGTGTCCAAGGGCAGGGACCGGGCGACGATCTCCCCGTCCATGTACACCGCCACGCCCACCTCGGCAAAGCTGCTGCCGGCGGCGGTGAGGGCGGTTTCGCCCACCATACAGGTGCCGCCGGTGGCCTTCTTCACCTCCTCCAGGGTGGTGTGGGCGTGGCCGTCGATCATCAGGTCAATGCCCTCCGCCTGCCTCAAAAGGCTCAGGGCCCCGTCGTCCCCCTGCAGGCCCAAGTGGCTCAGGCAGATCACCAGCTCACAGCCGGCCTCCCGCAGGGCGGCAGCCTCGTTTTTGGCCGCGCGGACCAAGGCGCTGCCAGTGAGGAAGGTAAGGCCCTCTCCGGCACTGGGGCTCAGGGTGTGGGCAATCTCCGGGGCGGTGAGACCGAAAACGCCGATTTTCAGGCCGTCCGGAGCCTCAAAAATCTGATGGGTGGGGAGAAGGGGCTCCCCCTTCATCACGCTGGCGGAGAGCAGGGGGAAATTGGACAGATCAGTCAGCGCCTGCAGCTTCTCCTGTCCATAACTCAGCTCGTTCTCCCCCACCGCGGCGGCGACGTAGCCGGCGGCGTTCATCAGCTCCACCGCGGACACACCACTGGAATGGCGGACGTAGGGGCTCCCTGAGGCGAAGCCGCCGGCGTCGAGGAGCAGCACATAGGCCCCCGCCGCCTCATAGGTGCTCTTCATGGCGGCCACCTTGGCGTAGCCCTCTATAGACCCGTGGACATCCCCGGTGTGGATAACCACCACCGCACCGGTCAGATCGCCGCTCTCATCGGCACTGACGCATAGGGAGAGGCTCAGGGCCATCACCAAGGCCAAGACCAAGGACAGCACTCTCTGCTTTCTCATCTGTGTATCTCCTCCTTGTGTTCTATGACGATGGAATGTATTATAGCGTATTTTCTCCCTGTTTTCCACCTCTTTTTTCAGGAAACAGCAGGATGTCAAAGCTGTGCTTTGGCCATCCCGCGGTAAATTTTAGCTGCGGAACGAAATTTGTCACCTGCCGGCGGACGATTGACCTTTTGACAGCCGACAAAAACAGACCGACGGATACCCGTCAGTCTGTTTTCCCTTCCGCTCCCCATCCCGCCGCGTTTGCCGCCTCAGCGGCAAAACACCGAGCGTCTGGGGCCCGCAGATTTCAAGCGAAATTCCTAAAACTCCTTGCGCCGATACACCCCGCAGGCCGCCGCCAGCATAACCAGCAGCACCACAGCGGCGGCGAGAAGCGCCAGCAGCACCGCCAGTGCCGCATTCCCCTCCAGCCACAGGCCGAAGGTCTGAAGCCGTTCCACGGGAAAATCCTCGAGAATCCCCGCCCTGTCCAGCAGAAAGAAGCCGGCAAAGATGGCCATAAACACAATCATAAAGTAGGTCCGGGCCTTCTCCGGACTGAACTTGACGGCCAAAAAGTACATTATGCTGGTGGAGGCGACAACTATGGCGGTTATCAGTCCGACGGTGGCCAGCAGCTCCCCCCAGCTGTGGGCCAAGGTGCCGTTGACAATCCGGCTGACCACGCCCATGACGATGCTGTAGGCCACAGCGATGCCTATATAGAGGAGACCGGTAACAAACTTGGCGGCCACGATCTTCCAGTCCTGAATGGGCAGGGTCCGGGCGTACCGGTCCCAGCCGCACTGGGTATCCAAGGAGAAGGCGGTGAGGCCATAGAACCCCATCATCCAGATGCTGAAGTAGAGGAAGAAGTCATTCTTCATGGCAACAGTCATGAAGCCATACAGGACCGCCACCAGCAGCAGATTCTTCTTATAGACCTCCATCAATGTATCAAAATCCTTGTAAATCAGTCCCCTCATTGGGCGTCCCTCCCTGCAATAAACTGCATCATCTCGTCGATCCTCGCCCGGTCCAGCACCGCTGCGGGCAGGTAGCGGCGGACCTTCTCCGGGTGCTGCACCAAAGCGGCAGCGCCCATGGGCCCGCTGTGCCGGGCCAGCACCAGCTCCTTTGGGAGGCGGTCGATCTCCCCGGCGGCGCAGCGGAGAATGGCGGTGTCCTCCAGCAGCTCATCCTTGTCCCTCTGGAACAGCAGGCGGCCTTGGTGGATGTAGGCGATCTGGTCCGCCACCCGCTCCAGGTCGCCGGTGATGTGGCTGGAGAGGAGGATACTGTGCGCCTCGTCCTGAATGAACTCCAAAAACAGGTCCAGCAGCTCCCCCCGGACCACCGGGTCCAGCCCGCTGGTGGCCTCATCCAGGACCAGCAGGCGGGGGCGGTGGGACAGGGCGGTGGCCAAGCTCATTTTTATCCGCATACCCCGGCTGAAATCCTTCACCGGCTTCTTCTCCTCCAGCTCAAAGCGGCGGCAGTAGTCGAAAAACAATCCGCTGTCCCAGCTCCGGTGGATGCCGGACATGATGCGGTCGATCTGCCGGGCGCTGAGGCCACCGTAGAAGTAGGCGTCCTCAAACACCACGCCCACCTCCGAGCGGGAGGCCTCCGCGTCAGGGTCGCCCCCCAGAAGGCGGATGGTCCCGCCGTCGGGGCGGATCACGTGCAGAATGGACTTGAGGGTGGTGGTCTTCCCCGCCCCGTTCTCCCCGATCAGACCCACAATGGTCCCGGCGGGGACTGTCAGGTCAACGTTCTCTAAGGCAAAGCCCTTGTAGCGCTTACAGAGGCCATGGACCTCAATCAGATTTTCCATAGTGGTATCTCCTTACTTGCTGTACTCCCCATCCAAGAGCACCTCCAGTGTGTCGCGGACCTCCCCGGCGGACACGCCCCCGGCCCGGGCGGCGTCAATGGCGTTTTGCAGATGCTCCTCCACCTTCCGCAGGGCCTCCTCCCGGTGGATGGCCGGGTCCTGGGCCGCCACGAAGCAGCCCTTGCCGGGCAGAGTGTAGAGAAATCCCGCCTGCTCCAAGTCCTCATAGGCCCGCTTGGTGGTGATGACGCTGATGCGCAGCTCCTTGGCCAAAAACCGGATGCTGGGCAGCATCTCCCCCTCCCGCAGCTCCCCGGAGAGAATCTTACCGCGGATCTGGTCGGTGATCTGGGCGTAGATGGGTACGCCGCTGCTGTTGCTGATGTAAATCTCCATAAGGTACCTCATTTTCGAACTGTACATATTCGATAGTTACAGTATATACGCTATATACACAGTTGTCAAGGGGGATGCGGAAATTTTTTTGCCGGTAGCTTTAGGAGCGGAAAAAGGGCGCCATCCCGAAGGATGACGCCCTGATGACGGCCCTTGACCCTATATCTGCTCCACCTTCAGAAGGTTCGTGTTCCCCGAGCGGCCATTGGTCACGCCGCCGGTGATGACGATCTTGTCCCCCTTCTCCAAGTGCAGGATCTCCTTGGCCACCTGCTGGGCGGTGTAGAACAGCACATCTGTGGAGGCGAACTCGTCGCACATCATCGGTGTGACGCCCCAGCTGAGGGCCAGGAGCCTCCAGGTGCGCTCGTTGGTGGTGAGGCCGATGATATCCACCGGCGGGCGGAAGCGGGAGACCATGCGCACGGTCATCCCGGAGAGGGAGCAGGCCACAATGGCCTTGGCTCCGATGTCCACCGCCACGCCGCAGGTGGCGTGGGAGATGGCGTCCACGGTGTCCTTGATGGTGAAATCGCTGTTGTTGAGGCGCTTTTTGTAGTTGATGGAGTTCTCCGTCTCCTCGGCAATCCGGGACATGGTGGCCACCGTCTCCGCCGGATACCTGCCCACGGCGGTCTCGCCGGAGAGCATGATGGCGGAGGAGCCGTCGTACACCGCGTTGGCCACGTCGGAGATCTCCGCGCGGGTGGGGCGGGCATTCTGGATCATGGACTCCAGCATCTCCGTGGCGGTGATCACCCGCTTGCCCAAGAGACGGCACTTGGTAATCAGCTGCTTCTGGATGGCGGGAAGCTGCTCAAAGGGAACCTCCACCCCCAGATCCCCCCGGCCAATCATGATACCCTCACAGGCGGCGCAGATGTCCTCGATGTTGTCGATGCCGGACTGATTCTCGATCTTGGCGATGAGGCCGATGTTTCCCGCGCCGTTCTCGTCCAAAAACCGCTGGATGTCCTCCAGATCCTCCCGGCGGGAGACGAAGGAGCAGGCGATGTAGTCCACGCCGTTGTGGATGCCAAAGAGGATGTCCGCCTTGTCCTGCTCGCTGAGGTAGACCTGGTTTAAGACCTTGTTGGGAAAGCTCATGCTCTTGTTGTTGGAGGTCTCGCCCCCCACCAGAACGCGGCAGATGGCGTCGGTGGCGGTAAGCTCCTCCACCTCAAAGGAGAGGAGGCCGTTGTTGAGGAGGATCTTGTCCCCCACAGCCAAATCCTGGACCAGTCCCGCGTAGCTGACGGCCACACGGTGCTCGTCACCCACAATCTGCTCGGTGGTGAAGGCGAATCGGTCCCCCTCGCGGAGGGTGATCTTCCCGCTCTGGAAGGTGCGGATGCGGTACTCCGGACCCTTGGTGTCCAGCATGATGGCGATGGGCAGGTGGAGCTTCTCCCGGACCTTCTTGATGAGATCGACCTTCTTCTGCTGCTCGGGATGGGTACCGTGGGAGAAGTTCAGGCGGGCCACGTTCATGCCCGCCTCACACATGGCAGTAAGGACCTCCTCCGACTCGCAGGCCGGGCCGATGGTACAGACAATCTTTGTTTTTCTCATAGAATGGTCTCCTTTATCACAGTGTCTTTTCTGTAGGCACCTATTATAGCGGGTCTCCGCAGGGTTGTAAAGACCTATACAGGCGGAGAAGGGGGGCTGACGCCGGCGGGGCCCTATAGTTTTCGTCGGGAGGGCGCAGGAAGGGAGACTTGCCGCAAGTCAGCGTTGAAAAAATTCCGCGGCGCGGTATAATAGGGTTGTCCTCTCCTTGGGGCCACCACCCCTAAACCTTCCGGAGGACGGCAAAGGAGCACCTATGTTTACCGGTTTTACGCAGGACACAGTGGATTTCCTCTGGAATATCCGCTTCAACAACGACAGGGCTTGGTTCGAGGAGAACAAACAAACCTACCTCTCCCACGTCCAGCGCCCCATGAAGGCCTTAGGGGAGGCCCTTTACGCCTACATGGCGGACCGCTATCCCAAGCTGGGGCTGAACCTCCACGTCTCCCGGATCTATCGGGACGCCCGGCGGCTCTTTGGACGGGGACCCTACAAGGACCACCTCTGGCTCTCCCTGCGGGTGGAGAGCGAGGCCTGGACCTGCCGTCCCGTGTTCTACTTCGAGATCTCCCCGGAGCTCTGCTCCTACGGCATGGGCTTCTACAGCGCCACCGCCCAGACCATGGAGCGCTTCCGCCGGGAGACTGCCGCCAATCCCCGGCCCATGGAGGACTTGGCCCGGAAGCTCCAGCGACAGGAGGATTTCCACCTGGAGGGACCGGAGTACGCCAGAAAAAAGACCGCCCCCTCCCCCATTTTGGAGCCTTGGATCAGCCGCAAGAGCCTGAGCCTCTGCTGCGACCGGCCCTATGACGAGCTGGTCTTCACCCCCGCCCTATTGGAGCGGGTCGAGGGGGGCTTTGACTTCCTTGTACCCTACTATGAGCGATTCGCCGCCCTGTGTACGCAGGAGTGATTTGAACAGGAGGCCGCAGCTATGTGGTATATGACAGACCCCGAGGAGCTGAAAAATTACCAGTGCAACATATCCCTGAAAAAAGCGAAAGAGGACCTGATCCGGCGCTACAGCTATCTCAACGGCGATAGTCTGCGGCACGAGCCGGAGCACTCCCTATCCCGCAGCCTGTCACCGGTCCTCCGGGACAACCTGTGGTACACGGGGATCAGCTCCAACCCCCTGCTGAGCCTAACCGCCCACGGCGCAGACCTTAACCAGTCCAACCAGTTCGCCTGCTGGGTCATCCCGGTAAAGTACGCCCGGGAGCTGAAGGCAGAGGCCCTCGCGCTGGATCAGTTCCAGCACGTGACCGACGGTGACAGCGACTACATCGCGGCGGAGCAGCCCTACACCTATCTCTACAACTTTCTGGCAGAGGAGGGCCGCATACTCTCCATTGACACCACCGGCTTCACCCCCCTGAAATATATCCCCTCCCGCCCCGCGCAGATCTTCGCTTGGCGCCCGGACGGGAGCCGCTTCTCTCAAACCATCGAGACCAAGGACCGGGACAGCTATCCGGAGATCCTGCAAAGCCTTCTGACAAGGGCCCAGGCCGGGGAGTTCACCAGTCTGCTGCTCCGCTGTCAGGGGGCCACGATCATGCAGTGCGATATCCGGGAGGGCGGCTATGACCTCTATTTTGACGCCCGCACCTCCCAGAGCGGCTATGTCCACCGGTATCTCCCGGAGGAGGGCCGGGAGGGGGATCGGGAGGCGCTCTGCGGCCTTCTGCTGCACTTCCTGCGGTTCTATAAGAAGCCGCGAGGCACGAAGTGGAAGTATGTCCGAAAGGTCCTGGCCTCTGATAACATGCGCTTTGTAAACGGGATGATCTGCCCCGACTGACGCGGACCGCCTGCTCTCTCCCTCCAAAACGGAGATAATTTACATTTCTGTGATAATTTTCCCGCCTGTTTCGGGTAAACTGAACTGATAAGAAAAAGCACCCGCAAGGAGGATCTACCCTTGAGAAAGCTCTACGACGCCCTGGACCGCTTCTGCGGCAGGCACCCCTACTGGGGCATCCCCAATCTCATGCGCTACATCATCATCGGCACCGTCATCTTCTACGCGCTGAACTTAGTCACCGCCGGCGTTTCCTACTCCCTGCTGGCCTACTCCACGGCGGGCGTACTGAAGGGCGAGGTGTGGCGGCTGGTCACCTTTGTCTTCGTGTCGCCCTACGGGTATTCCAGCATCTTCTCCAGCAATGTCATCAATTTCGCCCTCTTCCTCTACTTCTACTACTGGATCGGCAGCATCCTGGAGGACTACTGGGGCACGCCCAAGTTTACCATCTACTACCTCAGCGGTGCGGTGCTGACCATTCTCGCCTCCATCATCCTCTACCTCACCGGCGGCGGAGACTATATCATGGGCACCCACTACGTGAACTTGGCCATGTTCTTGGCCTGCGCGGTGCTGATTCCGGAGACGGTTATACGCCTCTTTTTCATCATTCCGGTGAAGATGAAGTGGGTAGCCTGGGCCGATCTGCTCCTGCTGGCCTATGACATCCTCCGCGCCGCCGGCCGACATAACTGGGGCGGCGTGATGGCCCCCATTGTGGCCCTCCTGAATTTTGTGCTGTTCTTCTACCCTTACTTCAGCCGGAAGGTCCAGCGGGAACGGGTCCGCACCGGCAGACAGGCCGTCCGCTTCCGGCAGACCGTGAAGGCCAGCCAAGCTCCCAAGGCCTTCAACCACCGCTGCTCCGTCTGCGGCAAGACCGACGCGGAGTACCCCAACATGTCCTTCCGCTACTGCTCCCGCTGCGCCGGCTACCACTGCTTCTGTGAGGAGCACATCTTCAACCATGTGCATTTTACGGAGGAATAGTCGCCGCGCTCTGTGCCTCGCCCCTATACCTCCCCTTGAGGGGAGGTATAGGGGTTTGCCTCTTGCCAGCGGTGAAACTCTGCCGAGGGCTTTTCGATCTTCTATGGGGGTGCCTGCCCCCTTTTTTGACGGTATTTTGCAAGACAAACGGCATGAAACCAAGTATACTCTCGGCAAAGGAGGCAGTTCTATGGAGCACAAGATCGCCTATCGCGACTCCCTGCTGGGTGTGGAGGCCCTGACCTTCGACGGCCTCTCCCAGTCCTTCCCGCCTCACTTCCACCCCTATTACGTGGTGGGACTGATGGACGGCGGTACCCGCCGCCTCACCTGCCGTGGAGAGACGCTCACTGTCCGGGAAGGTCAGCTTCTCCTCTTCAACCCCGGCGATACCCACAGCTGCGCGCAGGAGGGGCATGTCCCCCTGCGCTACCGGGCTCTCCACATCCCCGCCGAGCGGATGGCCGCCCTCACCGGAGGTCCCCTCCCCCGGCTGTGCCCCACCGCCGGCAGTCCGGAGCTCTTCGACGCCCTCTCCCTGCTCCACCGCATGATCCTAAGCGGCAGCAGCCGGCGGATGGAGCAGTGGCAGGAGGCCATGTCCCGTCTGCTGGACACCCGCACCTTGGGTGTGCTGGCGGAGGCGTCGATCCGGCCGGAGGTCTCCGCCGCCTGCCAGTATCTCACAGAGAACCTTCACCGGCGGGTGACACTGCCAGAGGTCTGCCGGCAGGTGGGGGTGAGCCAGTCCGTTCTTCTGCGCTCCTTCGCCGCGGAGAAGCAGGTCACTCCCCACCGCTATCTAAAGGCTCTGCGGGTGGCCGAGGCGGGACAGCTCCTCCGCCAAGGCGTCCCCCCGGCGGAGGCGGCCATCCGCGCCGGCTTTGCCGATCAGAGCCACCTCACCAATCTGTTCCGCGCCCTGATCGGCTGCTCCCCCGGAAGCTACCGGCAGGAGCCGGCAAAAAAATGAGGCCCGCTTGCCGGAACAGGCGCAGGCCAAAAGGAGTATCCTATGCGTGCTGAAAAATGCGTTATCCTCCTCTCCCCCGCTCTGCCCATCGGCATGGCCGCCAACACAGCCGCCGTCCTGAGCGTCACACTGGGCAGGCTCCGCCCGGACATGGTAGGCGCCGATGTCCTCGACCAAGAGGGCGGTGTACACCGGGGGATCATCACCTTCCCCATCCCCATTCTCGCCGCCGACGAGGAGCAGCTGCGGACCCTGCGCCGGCAGGCGGAGGTGGCCGGACTCACCGCCGTGGACTTCACCGACCTATCCCAAGGATGCCGCACCTACAAGGAGTACATTGAGAGAATGGGCCGCACCCCGGAGACGGCGCTGCGCTACATAGGTTTGGCCCTCTGCGGGGAGCGAAAGCAGGTCGATCACCTCACCGGCAGCCTGCCGCTGCTGCGGTAGAGCGAAACGGCTGTATCCCCCGAAGCCCGCACTAACAAAAATCCCGCACCAGAGTTTGCGACCCGCAGGCCTCAAGTAAACAAAAATCATTCATTAAGTGAAAAGAGTGAAAAACAGACCCGCCGCAGATTGCGGCGGGTGTCCGTAAAACAGTAATCAAAAAATGAATGGCAACTGTCAGTCAGGATTGGTTACAAAATGTAAGGTTTTACGGAGGTTCCACTATGAACAAGCT
>JAAWSV010000044.1 GCA_022801715.1 Oscillospiraceae bacterium | reverse complement strand
CCTCCTCTGTCTGTCAAAAAAAAGCGGTAAATGCCGGTCAATCCAAGGGATAGTCCACCGCCACCCGGTCCTCCCGAATGGCCTTGCACAGCGCGGAGACCTCCACATGCCGGGGGTCGCTCTTGTAGGCGTTCAGGTCCTCTATACTCTCAAACACGGACGTGAGCACCGCGCTGTAGTTCCCCCCGCCGGCGCAGTCCACGCCGATCTCCTGGGCCTTGATCTGGGGGATCACCCCGTAGAGCCCGCCCAAGCGGCTTAAAAACTCCCCCATCTCCTCCTCCGTCCCCTGACGGAATTTCCACATCACAACGTGCTTGATCATAGCCGTCTCTCCTCCTCAAAAAAATCTCACTTCAATCCGGACACCTGCCGGAAGGCGGCCCCAGCCAGCACGGCGAACCGCCGGGGCACCGCCTCCGGGGGCACCAGCGCCCGCCGGGGCAGATAGTCCCGGAAGGCCGCGCCGTCCATCCGATAGAAGCACACCCCCCGGACAGCCGCCTCGTCGCAGCTGTACTCCGACCCGCTCCAGATCCGCTCAAACCAGATCCGCGCCCCATAGCCGTGGAGGGGGTCCAGCAGGTCCGCCCGGCAGTGGCTGGGCTGATGGGGCATGTCCATGCCCCACTTTCCCGCGGCGGTAAAGACGGTGATATTCCTCGTCACCACGTCCTCAAACGCCCCGAAATCCGGCGCCTCCGCCGGCAGGGAGAGCTGGCGGATCAGGGGCTTTGCCCCCGCCGCCTTCAGCCGCTTCTTCCAAAGTCCCAGCTGTTCCCTCGTCAGCTCCTCCGGGGTCACTATACCCACCCGGTCCTCCGGCGAGAGCTTCAGCGCCCCGCCGTCCTCGCCACAGGCGTCCCCCTGCCCATCCAGCAGAAACGCCCGAGTCAACCGGTCCCCCGCATAGACGCCCCAGAGCAGTCCAGTGAGGGCCTCTCCGCTGACCGCCGCCGCAGCAGCGCGCAGGTCGTCAAACCGCCACAGGTACTGGCACACCATCGCCTGCACCAGCGCCAGACGCTGTTTCTTCGCCAGCTTGGCGCCCTCATAGTTTAGCGCCGCCGGACCGG
The DNA here is from genome assembly GCA_022801715.1 of Oscillospiraceae bacterium. Taxonomy (GTDB): domain Bacteria; phylum Bacillota; class Clostridia; order Oscillospirales; family Oscillospiraceae; genus CAJFPI01. Next base: position 20,062 of record JAAWSV010000044.1, on the reverse strand, counting down.
GCAGCAGCCCCGCCGCCGTCAGGTCCTTCTCCAGCACCTTTTGCGCCCAGAGGGGGTCCCCCAGCCGCTCCAAAATTTCCCGGTACCACCCGGCCACTTTTTTCAGCCGGTGCCCCTGCTCCAGCGGCGCCGTGTCCGTCCACCCGGCGTGGAGGTACAGCAGCTCCCCCCAAGCCCGGGCCATGTCCATATAATAGGAGGGGTGGAACTCCTCCTTAAACCAAGCCCGATAGCAGTCCGGGTCCAGCAGCTTTTCCGCCGTCAGCGGGTCCCGCCGGGCGGCCTCGGCGGCGCAGTCCGGGTCCACCGGGGCGAAATAGGTGCTGTCCACCGCCCCGAGGAGGTAGGAGAGCGTCACATCCAAGGGCGTCCAGCCCATCTTATAGAGCCGCCCCGCGCTGTCGGTGTGGGAACAGCCCAGCCACTTCTCCCGCAGCTCCAGCGCCCTGGAGAGCTGGCCGCACCGGGTCCGCCGGTAGTGGTAGTCCTGCCCCGTCCAGAGCTGCCGGGCGGCCTCGCTGACCTCCCAGAACAGGGCGGAGTCCACGTCCCCCGGGTGCTCCCGGATCTCAATATAGGGCCCCTCCGGCCCGTTCAGCTCCTTTTCCTCTACCTTCAGCAGGGCCTTGGGCAGGGTCTGCTCCAGCCGCCGCAGCGCCTCCTCCGGCAGCGTCCCGCCGTGGGCGAGCAGCACCGCCGCCCAGAGCCGCCCGGCGAGGTAGTCCCGCCGGCACTGTTTCCCCACCATCTCCCGGAACCCCTCCGGGTCCATCCGGCAGAGCTGCCGGAGAAGGTGGGGCAGATCGGTGATCTCCGGGGCGTAAAAATCCTCCGCCCGCTTGGGGAACCGCTCTCCCAAGAGCTCCGCGTGCCGCCGGGTTAGGGCCAGCAGCTCCCCCTGGTCCAGCTCGTCCACCATCCGCCGGGTAATCACAGCCTCCCGCCCTATCTCCTCCACGTCTCAGTCCTCCCCAAGAATGGCCTGCCGCAGCTCCGCCGCCGTGTCAATCAGCACCGCCGCCCCGGCCTCCTCCAGTACCGACCGGGGCCGAAACCCCCAGGTGACGGAGAGGCAGGGGAGCCCGGCATTCCGGGCGGTGGCCACGTCCACCTCCGAGTCCCCGATGTACACGGCGCCCTCCTTCCCCCGGCCCATCTGCCGGAGGGCCAGCTCCACGGTGTCCGGCGCCGGCTTCCGGGGCAGTCCGGCGATCTCGCCCACCGCCGCGTCCACGCCGCCGGGGAAGTAGCCCTCGCACAGGTCCTTCACCACGCTGTCCGCCTTGTTGGACACCACCGCCACCGCCACGCCGGCGGCACGGAGCTCCCGCAGCAGCTTCGCCATGCCGGGGTAGGGCCTGGTCTTTACGCGGCTGTGGGCGGAGTAGTAGGCCTTCATGCTGGCGGTGCGCCGGTCGATCTCCTCCTCGCTCCGCCCGTCGGGGAGCGAGCGGAGCATCAGATTCCGAAGCCCGTTGCCCACAAACCGGGTGATCTCCTCCAAGCTCCGCGGGGGATCCCCCTCCTCCGCCAGCTCGTGGTTCACCGCGTCCTTCAAATCCTCGATGGTGTCCAAAAGGGTGCCGTCCAAATCGAACAGTGCCGTCTGATAACTCATAGCGTCTCCTCTTTTCCGTGCAACTCACTAACGTTTTTTTGGTGTTTTTCGCCGTTTTTTCGCGTTTTTTCCCATTCTGAGGGGGTTCCAGAGGGCTGTTTTATACCAGGATGCAAGAAATCCATACCATCCCATCGCCTGATCCCGGCCGTTCCGCCCGTCGCCCCGCCCAAAAATCCCGAACTTTTTCAGACATATTCATAATACTCAATATGTGCCCCTCAGCTCAATATTCCCGCAGCACCAGCTCCGTGACGCCGGGGTTCAAGCCGATGTCGATCCGCCTGACCTTGGGGTGGTTTTTATACGTCCGCCGCACCATATCCCGCAGGGCCGATCCCCCATGGTAGCCATGCACCAGCTCAATCCGATAAGTATCCCGTTTAGCCCGCCTTAGCGCCCCATCGACGGCAATCTGGGCCTGATAACAGCTCATTCCATGCAGATCAATGGTCACCGTCCCCACCCCCATCAGCCGCCCTCCTCTCCAGCTTTTCAACCAAGAATAACGCCAAACGCAGCAAAAACGAGGTCAATATGGCACAATACAGCCCGTTTTCTGTCTCCGCCAAGAGACAGAAAAAAGGTCCAGCCCAACCCATCAAATCTATATAGGAGCTATTATACCACAAGGGCACTTCAGTTTCAACGCTGACGGAGAAATTAGGAGAAACCGCCCACCGGGCACCGCAAATTTCAGACCAATCCAAAAATAGCACCAATAAACCGCCGGTGTGTGATTGGTATAGTTGGGCACAAGTTATCTTTACAAGTTATCCGATCTCCGATATAATGGTGATACTTTTTGTGAGGTGTTTTTGTTCTATGAAAAACTGTACCTTATGTTACATTGAAAACGAAAACCAGGAATATTTAATGCTCCACCGCGTCAAAAAACTCCACGACGTAAACCAAGACAAATGGATCGGCGTCGGCGGAAAATTCGAGCGCGACGAGAGCCCCGACGAATGCCTGCTCCGGGAGGTCTGGGAGGAGACCGGGCTGACGCTGACCAGCTACCGTTTCCGGGGGGTTGTCACCTTCGTGGCCTCCGGCTGGGAGACCGAATACATGTACCTCTACACCGCTGACCGCTACATCGGCACGCTGAAGGACTGCGACGAGGGGAATCTGGAGTGGGTCCCCAAGGAGAAGGTCTTTGATCTCCCCATCTGGGAGGGGGACAAGTTCTTTTTCCGCCTCCTCGAGGAGGACCAGCCTTTCTTCTCATTGAAACTTGTATATGAAAACGACCGTCTCACCGGCGCGGCGTTGAACGGGGAGACAATTGATCTGTAGGGCCGGCGCCGCTCTGCCCTTCGCCTTCTTGGAACTGAATAAAAAGCGTAAAACAGGCTGCCTTTTTTCTGAAAAGGCGGCCTGTTTTATACTATATTTCTCTAAAACGCCCAGCCGATCCGGCGGCATTCTACCGGATTTACTCACCCGTGGCGCGGTAGAGGAAAGTCACAATCTTCCTCCGTGTACAGGTTTTATCGGGGGTGAAGGTGCCGTCGCCCATACCTTGGACAATCCTCTCACTCACGGCCCAGCTCACCGCTTTCAGATCGTCCGCGTCGGCGTAGCAGGCGGTGTCGGGATCGTCGGTGGCCGCCGGCGTGGACGGCTCACTCTGGGAGGCCCGGGCGGCGACAGCGGTGGCGGTGTAGTATTTTCCCGCCGTGTTATTCATCGTGATAAGCTCTCCCGTTTCATAGTCCGAGTACCGGATGGTATCCGTAAATCCCGCTGTTTCCGCCGCCCGACGCGGCAGTTTTCCTTTTTATGGAAAAAGCAAGCAGCCCCGGTAACTTGCGTTACCGGGACGGTGATTGTCAGGGATCAATCCTCTGTAAAGGTGAACAGATCCTCCACCGACACATGGAATACCTTGGCGATATCCATGGCCAGCTTCAGCGACGGGTTATACCTTCCGTTTTCCAGATGAACAATGGTTTCACGCCGTGCGTGTACCAATTCCGCCAGCTCGCTCTGCTTTAATCCCTCTTTTTCCCGATATTCCTTGACCTTCGTTTTCAGGGCCATTATCAGACTCCCTTACTGTCCGGCGCGCAGAATACCGTGGATCAAATCACAGCGGAGGGGGCGGCCTCAGACACCTTTGCTGTCCATCACACAAAATATGATGAATCGAACCACAGCCAATACCAGTATCGTGCCCACCAGCGCATAGCCCGCTGTCGGACCATCTATGGCCCTGACGGCGCAGGCAAAGGCGATGAACACCGTGGCCGCGATCATGATTTTTAATCCAATTGCGTCTGTTCTGCGCAGATTTTGAATCGCCAGCTCGTCCTTTTCCTCCTTGCTGTACTTGTGGACACGGCTTGCTTGCAGCAGGAAAAATACAATGGTAAATATAACCACCATGTTCTGGATGGTCTCATAATAGCTGTGCCAATCCCGTCTGGCCCACATCCAGTAGTAGCAGACCAGAAGTACCGCATAAATGATCTTGGTTCCTACGAGCTCCTTTAATGTAACCTTCGAGCGCATATCCCATTCCTCCGAGTGATATATTTTTAACTTATTGCGTTATAAATATATCACTCGGCATGTGGTTTGTCAATAGAGAATGTGAATTATTTTTAACCTGAACGCCTGCGGCGGCAGGGCAAAGCTCACCCCAAATGGAGCTTGCTCTTTAAGACCACCCGGGCCTTCTTGTAGTAGTACCGCCGCCGGGCCAGCTGCTGGGCCTTGGTGTACAGCGCGTCGATCTCGGCGCGGTGGGCGGCGGGATCGGACTCCCACTGCTCCACCTTTTTCCGTGTGGAGGGGAACTGGAGGCAGTAGATCATGGCGTACCACATCTTGCTGTCCGGCTCGTTCTCCCGCTTCCAGTAGGCGCCGAACTGGTCCTCCATGGAGGCGTACATCACCGCGTCCATCTCCTCGGCGGTGAAGTGTCCCTGCTCGATGGCCATGGGTACGATGTCCGTGCCGGGGAGGAAGTTCAGGCCGTGGAGCTGGAGCTCGAAGGGGCCGTGCATCTTCTTCACCAGCCAGTAGGTCTGCTGGAGGTCCTCCAAGCTCTCAAAGGGGTGGCGGAGCATGAAGTCGTAGCTGGCCCAGAACACGCCGGTGTCATGGATGATCCGGGTGGCCTCGATGATGTCCTCGTTGGTCTCGTAGCGATGGAACACATCCTTGCGGATGTGGGGAGAGCCGGACTGGATGCCCATGATCACCTCGGTGAGGCCCACGCTCTTGAGCTTGCGCAGCACCTCCTCGTCCACCATCTTGGGGTGGGACCAGATGGTGAAGGGCAGGTTGATGTGCTTTTTGTACTCCTCCACAAACTCGTCCACCCAGCCAGGGAGGTTGGGAAAGATCTCGTCGTAGAAGTGGACAAATACCAGCTTTTTGCAGACCTTTTTGGCGATTTTTAGCTCCTCCATCACGCTCTGCACCGACCGGGTGCGCACGTGCTTCACCCCTTGGGGCAAAAGCCGGGCCAAGTTGACACAGCAGCAGTAGGAACAGGTGAAGGGGCAGCCGCGGGAGGCGATGACCTCGTAGCTGAGGGTGCCGAGCTGGGGGTCCCCCTCGACGACCTTGTCATGCTCAATGAAGCAGGCCCTCTCACTGTGGATGGCGGGGAGGCCGTAGGCGTCAATGTCCGCCTCCATATGGCCGATCTCATTGACCACTGGCTGGCCGTCCCGCAGGTAGCAGAGGGAGGGGATGGCGCTGTAGTCGCCGCCGGTGCGAAGGGCGTCGGACAGGGCGCAGATGGCGTGCTCGCCGTCGGTACGGATGGCGAAGTCCCGTCCCTCCCGGCGGAGGAACCGCTGGGGGAACATGGAGGCAAAGGCTCCGCCGAAAGCCAAGGGCAGATCAAGGTTTTTGGTGAGAGCGTCGATCACCAGCTCGACGGTATCCAAGTACATGGAGGACATCACGGAGAGGCCCACGAAGAGGGGGTTGAAGGAGCGGACCCGCTGAACCAGCAGGTTCAGCTCCTGCTGGGTGGTTTTGGAGGGGTGGACGCTGTTGAAGGATTTGTAGAAGATCAGATCCACGTCGTAGCCGCCTTTGTGCAGGGCTGTCTCCAAGTAGCGGACGCCCAAGGCCTTGGTGTTATAGAATGCAATCAGCGCTACGCGCTTGTTGTTTGTTTCCATGGGGGGAGGCTCCTTTTTATTGACTTAATGGTTTTACAATACGGCGTTTGGGGGAGAAAGTCAAGGGTTTTTTGTTTTTTTGACGCCGTGGCAGGGGGGATTGCGGCGCAGTACCAAGGCTTTTGGGGGCGTGGTCCGGGAGGGAGAAGGGGGGCGGTGAGTCGGGGCTCCGCGCCCTGCGAAGGGGCTATCGGAGCATCCTTGGTGTCGGGAGAGGGGGGCAGAGCGGCAGCGGGCGCTGGTGAAACGCGCTATAGATGGGGGCTGTCGCCAGAAGCCCTCGCTTCGGACAGTGCAAAAGTCCGGGGGCAAAAAAATAATGTGCCTGATCAGGCACACAAAAACACCGCTTCCATCGGGCGCAAAAATAGGAATGACCCTCAACTGCCCTGCGCCTACAACGCAAATCCAGTTGAGGGTCATTCCTCAAAATCCTTATTATCTAACATCCATGGTTACCTCACTTTCGTTAGATTCCTTATACACCTTCCGCTCCGCTGCCCAAAACGCATGTCCGCGATCATCTTTTGCCCCGGTCTCTGCCGCAGGCCCCTGTACATCGGGTGGTGGGATCGGCTGCCTTCCTTCGGCGGGAGCTCGGTGTCCTATGCGAATGGATTAGTACATTGGACTCACCCTTTCTGAACATAATATACTATAAAGTTTTTCTGTTGTCAATACTTTTTATGAAAAATATCTATTAAAATTTTGAGGGGAGATGGGCTCCTCTCTTGCGCGGCGGGGCGGGCTGTGGTACAATAGCCCAAAATGGTTAAAATTAACGCTTCAATAAGGAGAATACACCCTATGAAACTGCTGATTGCTTCCGATATCCACGGCTCCGCCCACTACTGTGCCCAGCTGATGGCCCGGATTGAGGCGGAAAAGCCGGATCAGGTGCTGCTGCTGGGGGACCTGCTCTACCACGGACCCCGGAACGCTCTGCCGGAGGAGTACGACTGCCCCAAGGCCTATGACATGCTCAACGGCATCAAGGATCGGATTGTGGCGGTGCGGGGAAACTGCGACAGCGAGGTGGACCAGATGGTGCTGGAGTTCCCCATTATGGCCGACTACGCCCTCCTGGAGGCCGACGGCGTGGTCCTCTACGCCACGCACGGGCACCTGTGGAATGAGAGGTACCTGCCGCCCATGCGGGAGGGGACGGTGCTGCTCAACGGACACACCCATGTCCCCGCCTGTACGCCCCACGGCAGCTATGTTTACATGAACCCAGGCTCCGTCTCCATCCCCAAGGGGGGCAGCCGGCACAGCTATATGACCTTGGAAAACGGGGTATTCCAGTGGAAAGATCTGGAAGGCGCAGTATACCAGGAGTACCAAGCGCAATAGACAGGCCCCTCGCGGCCTTGGAAGGACCGCGGGAAGATGAGGAGACTTTATACTGAGACCAAGAGAGGTTGTGGAATGTTGGGTAGCGGCGTTTAACGCGGGAGATATGGAGACCATCGCCGGACTGTACCACGAGGACGCGATCAATCATCAGGTGGCCAATGAGCCGGTAGCGGGCCGGGAGAATATCAAAAGGATGTTTCAGGACGAGTTTTCTGCCGCAGAGATGGTCTGCATCGTAGAGAACCTGTTCGAGGACGGACAGTGGGCCATCTTAGAGTGGCGGGATTCCTTAGGCCTCCGGGGCTGCGGTTTCTTTCAGGTAGTAGACGAGAAGATCCGCTTCCAGCGGGGCTACTGGGACAAGCTGTCCTTCTTAAAACTGCACAACCTCCCCATATAACCCCACAAACAGGGGGAATCCAAAGGGGGGCAAGGCCCCCCGTGGTTTTGTTTGCTGTGCAAACAAAATAAAGTAAAATCATTTTTCCGGAAACCGCGCTTTTCGGAAAAATACCTCGACCCGCGCGCCTTGGGCGCGCCCACCAGTGACCGACGTCACTGGTGGGGGGAATCTAAAGGGGGGACGTAGTCCCCTCTTTAAGACAAAGATAAGGAGTACACCATGTCAGCTTTTTTTGAGAATTTTGGGCTGAGCGAGCTGGTGGCCAAGCCGGAGGACACCTTCCGGCTGGCGACCTTGGCCAGCGTGGAGGGGCAGCGGATTCCCGGCTATGGCGGCGAGTACTGCCGCTGCCGTCTGGGGGACGCCATTGTAAATGTGCGCTTGCGCCAGGACAGCGAGACCGGGGAGTCGGAACTCTTGGGGATGGACACCCATGGGGCGTCGGACTGCCTGTGGGCCTGCGAGGCGGCGGACGATCTGACCCCGGCGCACTACGACGAACTGAGCCGGCGTCTGCTGGTCACCGGAAGCTCCGGGGCGGCGGCGGTGGTGGAGATCGTCAACGCCGACGTGCTGCCCGGGATCTGGCCGGGGACGGCCCTGCGGCTGAACATGGCCGGGTTCCCCAGGGAGATCACCTATCTGCCCGCCGAGGCGGCGGAGACGCCCCGGCAGGTGGAGGAGGGAGTCCTGCTGGGGAAGGGGGGCCTCTTTGCCTGCGGCTATGCCGGGGAGGCTGTCCCGGAGGAGGAGCGGAATCTGACGCGGCTCTTCGGTGTGGTGAAGGATGTGCGGGTGGGGGAGACCTACATGGGCATGGAGCTCATGACCACCTTCGTCCGGGCCACGGTGGAGACGGCGCTGGGGGATGTGGAGCTGTGCCACACAGCGGAGCTGGTGGCCGAGGAGCAGCGGGACCTGGTGAAGGTCGGCGCGGCGGTGTCCGCGCTGTGCGTCCTCAGCGGCGACGCGGCGGCGGGGGACTGGGCCGGCGGCATCGTCTACGACGAGCAAAGCGACCTGCTGGCGCTGCGCTGGTTCTTCGAGGAGGGGAACGCGAACCGGCTCCGGCCCATTCTTCACAGCGAGTGCGTCTATGACTCCGACCGGGCTGAGGGCCAGATCCACGGGGCGGAGAGCGTGGTGGCCCTCCTGAAGGATGTGGAGGCGGCGCTGACGCCGGAGAGCTGCTACTTCGCCCGCCTGGCCCACCTGACGGAGAGCACGGAGGGCCTCCCCTACGGCCGCGGGAAGGCCTGTCTGGCCTTGGCCCAGGGCGGACCGGAGCAGTATGTTGCGCTGTGCTTCCTGGAGCTGGACAGCGTGGGGCGGATCAAGGGGATTCACCTCAGCGGGGACGGGCGGTACGCTTTTGAGGTCGATTAGACCGTCCCGCGGCGCGGGAGCTCCCCCTTTGTGATAGCTGTGGCAAACGGGCCTTCCGCCGGCGGTGCGGGTACTGCCGGCGGAAGGTCCGATACTGTCCATAGAGCCGATGGAGCAGGGGGGGCAGCTATGAATTTCCGTCACATTTATATGATAAGTTATCATGGCTAAAAAGCAGAAACCAGCCGGCGGCCGCGGGGTAAACAGGGGGAAAAACTTGTAATGCGGTGATTTATTTTCCGCAAACAGGCCGGTTTATGTGGAATGATACCAAATCCGGCCGGGGTGTTGTGAAAAATTGCGGATAGATTGACCATTGACTTTGTTATAATGAGGACTTATCATAGACCAGACGCGAAATGTGTCATCTTGTCCGTCTCCGGTGGATTGGCGGAGGCGGGCCGCATCCCATTTGAAAAGGAGTTTTGTTCAGTATGAAAAAGTTTTTAGCCCTGTTCATGGCCGCCGCAATGGTGCTGGCCATGGTCGCCTGTGGCAATGGCGGCAACAACGCCAACAGCGGCACCGGCGGCAATAACGACCAGAGCAGCACCGGCGGCAATATCGATGGCGACAGCACCGGCGGCGCCGTGACGCTGAAGATCGGCGGCATCGGCCCCCTCACCGGCGGTGTGGCGATCTACGGCAACGCCACCTACTGGGGCGCCCAGGTGGCCGTGGACGAGATCAACGCCATGCAGAGCGACATCAGGATTGAGTACAAGTATGAGGACGATGAGGGCGACAACGAGAAGGCCATCAACGCCTACCGCAGCCTTCAGGACTGGGAGGTGGACGTGATCTACGGCTGCACCACCTCCGCCCCCTGTGTGGCCGTGGCCGGTGAGACCTTCGCCGACCGGTACTTCCAGCTGACCCCCTCCGCCTCCTCCACCGATGTCACCGCTGGCCGGGACAACGTGTTCCAGATCTGCTTCACCGACCCCAACCAGGGTGTCACCGCCGCTAAGTACATCGCTGAGAACAAGATGGCCGCCAAGATCGCCGTGATCTACAACAACGCCGATCCCTATTCCACCGGCATCTATGAGGCCTTCGCCGCCGAGGCCCCCAATCAGGGATTAGAGGTGGTCTCTGTCTCCACCTTCTCCAGCGACGAAAACGTGGACTTCTCCGTGCAGGTCCGCGACGCCCAGAGCTCCGGCGCCGAGCTGGTGTTCCTGCCCATCTACTACACCCCCGCCTCCAACATCCTCAAGCAGGCCAAGGACATCGGCTACGCCCCCAAGTTCTTTGGCGCGGACGGCATGGATGGCATCCTGACCATGGCGGGCTTTGATCTGAGCCTGGCCGAGGGCCTGATGCTGATGACCCCCTTCAACGCCTACGCCACCGACGAGCGCACGGTCACCTTCATTGACAGCTACAAGAAGCTCTCCGGCGGTGTGGAGCCCAACCAGTTTGCCGCCGACGGCTACGACTGCGTCTACGCCATCTATGAGGCCGCCAAGAAGGCCGGCATCAGCGACGGTATGAGCCACGAGGACATCTGCGCCGCCCTGATCTCCGCCTTCACCGACAGCGGCTTCAGTGTGGACGGCCTCACCGGCTCCGGCATGGTCTGGAACACCAACGGCGAGGTCTCCAAGGAGCCCGTGGCCGTGGTGATCGAGAACGGTGCCTACGTCAATATGTAAATTAGGGGAACGATCTCTCCTAAGCGCGAATCCCAAGAGGAGGGCCGCCGCTCTGACGGCCCTCCTCTCCGGCCTGTTCAGAGGCGTGGAATCTGATATGGCGGAAAAGTCCACAACGGCAAAGCCTCCCTGTCCGTTGCGGTTTTTTCTGCCGTATCAGTCTGTTTGAGAGGCTCCGGCAATCCCCCCCTGAAATTGCTGGAATTGTGCGAAAAAGAAGAGTAAAAAGAGGTGTGTCTATGTCCTTTCTCTCCAATGTGATCAGCGGCCTCAGCTTAGGCAGCATCTACGCGATCATCGCCCTGGGCTACACCATGGTCTACGGCATCGCCAAGATGCTGAATTTCGCCCACGGCGACGTGATCATGGTGGGGGCCTACGTGTGCTTCTTCGCCGTGGGTACCTACAACCTGCCCCCCATCATCGGCGTGCTGCTGGCGGTGGCGCTGTGCACGGCACTGGGTATGCTCATTGAGCGGATGGCCTACAAGCCCCTGCGGCAGGCCCCCTCCCTGGCGGTGCTGATCACCGCCATCGGCGTCAGCTACTTCCTCCAGAACGCGGCCCTGCTCTGGTGGGGCAGCGACCCCAAGAAGTTCCCCGCTTTCATCGTGGTGGGGGAGCAGAACGGCATCAGCCTCTTTGATGGTCAGCTGCGCATCACCTATGTGGCCATCGTCACGGTAGTGGCCTGCGTGGCCATCATGGCGGGACTCATCGCCTTCACCGGCAGAACCAAGATGGGCAAGGCCATGCGGGCCTGCTCCGAGGACAAGGGCGCGGCCCAGCTCATGGGCATCAACGTCAACGCCACCATCTCCATGACCTTTGCCATCGGTTCCGCCCTGGCTGCCATCGCCGGGGTGCTCATGTGCTCCGCCTACGACACCCTCCTGCCCACCACCGGCTCCATGCCCGGCATCAAGGCCTTCACCGCCGCGGTGTTCGGGGGCATCGGCTCCATCCCCGGGGCCTTCCTCGGCGGACTGCTCCTGGGCGTGATCCAGATCTTCACCCAGGCCTACCTCTCCCAGGAGCTGGCCGACGCCATCGTGTTCGCGGTGCTGATCGTGGTACTGCTGGTGAAGCCCACGGGCCTGTTAGGCAAGCAGATTCAGGAGAAAGTGTGAGGTGGCAGGTATGAAAACTGAGAAAAAACGCCGCCTGCGCCGGAATACGCGCAGATCCCTCATCAACTATGCCATCGTCATTGCCGCCTACGCCATCGTCCAAGCGCTGAACGCCGGCGGCAATATCAAGTCCTCCCTCCAGGGCCAGCTGGTGCCCATCTGCGCCTACATCGTCATGGCGGTGTCGCTGAATTTAGTGGTGGGTGTCTCCGGTGAACTGAGCCTGGGCCACGCCGGGTTTATGAGCATCGGCGCCTTTACCGGCATCGTTGCCGCCACGGCCCTCCAGGCCGCCATCCCCATGGGCTGGGTGCGCCTATTGATCGCCATGGTGGTGGGTGCCGCCTTCGCCGGCCTTTTCGGACTGCTGGTGGGCGTGCCGGTGCTGCGGCTCCGGGGGGACTATCTGGCCATTGTGACCCTGGCCTTCGGGGAGATTGTCAAGAACATTATGAACATCCTCTACGTGGGCATCGACGAGAAGGGCGTCCACATCGCCGCCCTGGAGGGGAGCCGCCTTGTCTTAGCCGAGGGGGGCGTGCCCCTCATCAAGGGGCCCATGGGGGCCGTGGGCGTCGCCAAGCTCTCCACCTTTACCGCCGGGTTCCTTCTGGTGCTGGTAACGCTGTTCGTGGTGCAGAATCTGGTGGACAGCCGGGCGGGCCGGGCAATTCTGGCCCTCCGGGACAACCGGATCGCCGCGGAGAGCGTGGGGCTGTCGGTGACCAAGTACAAGCTGATGGCCTTCGTCACCTCCGCTGCCCTGGCGGGAGCCGCCGGCGTGCTCTACGGCCTCAACTACACCGGCCTTGCCGCCAAGAAGTTTGACTTCAATACCTCCATTCTGGTGCTGGTGTTCGTGGTGCTGGGCGGCATGGGCAACATCCGGGGCTCCATCATCGCCGCGGCGCTGCTGACCATCCTGCCGGAGGCCCTGCGCGAGTTCGCGGACTTCCGGATGCTGGCCTACGCCATCGTGCTGATCCTGGTGATGCTGGCCACCAACAACCCGACCATGCAGCAGTTCTTCGCCGCTGTGATGGAGAAGGTCCGCGGGACCTTCCGGGAGCTGTTTCAGAAGAACGGGGAAACTGTGAAGGGAGGCGGGAACCATGAGTAAGCAGCAGGCCTATCCCAAACCCAAGCTGGTGCCGGTGCCCAGCACCAACATCATCCCCGAGCGGGACGCGGACAAGAGCCCCATTTTGGAGTGCCGCCACCTGGGCATCGACTTCGGCGGCCTCTCCGCCGTGGCGGACTTCAACATGGCCATCGGCCGCACGGAGATCGCCGGGCTCATCGGCCCCAACGGCGCGGGGAAGACCACGGTCTTTAACCTCCTGACCAAGGTCTATCAGCCCACAAGGGGCACCATCCTCCTGGACGGCCACGACACCCACTCCATGACCACCGCCCAGGTGAACCGGGCGGGCATCGCCCGGACCTTCCAGAACATCCGTCTCTTTGACAACCTGAGCGTGGTGGACAACGTGAAGGTGGGCCTCCACAACCAGATGCGCTACGGCATGGCCAGCGGCATCCTGCGCCTCCCCGGCTACTGGAAGGAGGAGCGGGTGGCCAAGGAGCGGGCTATGGAGCTGCTGTCCATCTTCGACATGCAGGACCTCTCCAAGCACCAGGCCGGCTCCCTGCCCTACGGCGCCCAGCGGCGTCTGGAGATCGTCCGGGCCTTGGCAACCAATCCCAGTCTGCTGCTTTTGGACGAGCCGGCGGCGGGGATGAACCCCTCGGAGACGGCGGAGCTGATGAACAACATCCGCAAGATCCGGGACACCTTCCAGATCGCCATTATGCTCATCGAGCACGACATGAATTTAGTGATGGGTGTGTGCGAGGGCATCTGTGTGCTGAACTTCGGCCGCATCATCGCCAAGGGCACCCCGGAGGAGATCCAGGCCAACCCGGCGGTGGTGGAGGCGTACCTCGGAAAGAAAAAGGACTGACTTCTTCTTGCTGACTTCTTGCAAGAAGAAGTCAGCAAGAAGAGCTTTATACTCGCTGCGGACTCTATATCGAAACCGGCCTTTCGGCACGGTAACGATAGCGGTACTATAAGGGAAGGACATTGTATTTATGGCCCTTTTGAAAGTTGATACTATCCATGTGTACTACGGCAGCATCCACGCGGTGAAGGGCGTCTCCTTCGAGGTCAACGAGGGGGAGGTGGTGACACTGATCGGCGCCAACGGCGCCGGGAAGTCCACCGTCCTGAACACCATCTCCGGCCTCCTCCACCCCCGGTCCGGCTCCATCGAGTTTGAGGGGAAGGACCTGAAGGGCGTGCCCCCCCACAAGATCGTGGAGCACGGGCTGGCCCAGTGCCCCGAGGGGCGGCGGATCTTCCTCCAGATGACTGTGGAGGACAATTTAGAGATGGGGGCCTTCACCCAGCCGGGCTCCACCATCGCCGGGGGCATTGCCGACGTGTACAAGCGATTCCCCCGCTTGGAGGAGCGGCGGCGGCAGGTGGCGGGGACCCTCTCCGGCGGCGAGCAGCAGATGCTGGCCATGGGCCGGGCGCTGATGAGCCGCCCCAAGCTGCTGATGTTAGATGAGCCCTCCATGGGCCTGGCGCCGATTTTAGTGGAGCAGATCTTTGACATCATCCGTGAGCTGCACAAGGCGGGAACCACCATCCTCTTGGTGGAGCAGAACGCCCAGGCGGCGCTGTCCGTGGCCGACCGGGCCTACGTGCTGGAGACCGGCACGGTGTCCCTCAGCGGCACCGGCGCGGAGCTGATGGCCAGTGACAAGGTGCGGGAGGCGTACCTTGGCGGCTGATCCGTTTTCAGACGGGGACGCCCCGGCAGTTTGTTCTGCCGGGGCGCCCTTTTTTTGCCCCCTCACCGGCGCTTCGACCATAAAATCCCCATTTTCTCTTGCTATACTGTCCCCTTTGCGGTACAATATCCCAAACACCAATGAAAATCCCCCGCCGCCGCGGGGGGGCGCGGCCTTGGCCGCAGAAAAGGGAGGATACGATGGGCCGAAATATCAAAAAGACACTGCTTCTTACCACCGCCGCCGCCGCGGCCGGCGCAGGCGGACTGGCCTATGCCGGTCTGCGCACCGCCATACTGCGCCGGGACCGGACGCCGGAGCAGTGGGAGCACTATCTCACCACCGGCCGGTGGAACGCGCACAGCGACGAGATCATCCGGGAGATCCAGTGGTTCAGCCAGCAGGACACCGAGGAGCTGTCCCTCCACTCCCGGGACGGCCTGCGCCTGCGGGCCACCTATCTGGAGGCCCCCCGCGCCAGGGCCTGTGTGCTCCTCTGCCACGGCTTCCGCTCCTCGGGGCTGGTGGACTTCTCCTTGGTGCTCCGCCTGTTCTATGAGAACAGGTGCAGTGTCCTGCTCATTGATCAGCGCGCCCACGGCCGCAGTGAGGGCCGGTATATCGGCTACGGCGTCCTGGAGCGCTACGACTGCCAGCAGTGGGCCTGGTTCCTCCATGCCAAGCTGGGGGGACGACTGCCTATCTTTTTGGAGGGCATCTCCATGGGCGCGGCCACCGTTATGATGGCCTCGGAGCTGCCCCTGCCCCCCAGCGTAGCCGGCGTGATTGCCGACTGCGGCTACAACTCCCCCTGGGATGAGCTGCGCCACTGCATCCGCCGGTGGTACCACCTGCCCGCCTTCCCGGTGCTCCACCTGACGGACATCGCCTGCCGCCTGACCGCCGGGTACAGCCTCAAGGATGTGTCCTCCGCGCAGGCTCTGGCCAACAGCCGCCTGCCGGTGCTCTTCATCCACGGCACCGGGGACAACTTCGTCCCCGCGGACATGACCGCCGAGAACTACGCCGCCGCCATGGGCGAGAAGCGGACGGTGATTGTGGAGGGGGCGGACCACGGCTTCAGCTACGTGGAGGACCGGGAGCGGTGCCGCAAGGAGGTCCTGGACTTCATCGACACCTACGCGGAGAGCTGCCATGGCGCATAAGAAGCTCAAGCTCCTCTATATCGCCCAGTACCTCAAAGAGCAGACTGACGAGGACCACACGGTGACGGTGAAGGACATCATCGCTCATCTGGAGAGCCTGGGCATCAGCGCCGAGCGGAAGGCGGTCTATGACGATTTAGAGCTGCTGGAGTTCTTCGGCCTGGACATTGTGCGCACCAAGGACAAGACCTTCAATCTCCACCTGGGCAGCCGGACCTTTGAGCTGCCGGAGCTGAAGCTGCTGGTGGACGTGGTACAGGCCTCCCCCTTCCTGACAAAGAAGAAGAGCCTCCAGCTCATCGGAAAGCTGGAGACTCTGGTCAGCCGCCACCAGGCGGCCTCCCTGCGGCGGCAGGTCTATGTGATGAACCGGATCAAAACCGCCAATGAACAGCTCTACTACGACATCGACAGCATCAACGAGGCCGTCAATACCGGCCGGAAGATCACCTTCCGCTACTTCGACTGGTCCGTGGAGGGGGAGCGGTCCTACCGCCGCTCAGGCGGCCGCTATGTGGTGAACCCGGTGGCGCTGTGCGTGGACCGGTTCTACTATCTGGTGGCTTACGACGAGGAGCGGGGCTATGTCAACTACCGGGTGGACCGGATCAGCGACCTGTCCGTCTCCGAGGAGCCCCGGGACCCTCTGCCCCAGGGGTTTGACCTAGCGGAGTATGTGCGGGGCATTTTCGACATGTACCGCGGGGAGAGCGTTATGGTGACGGTGGAGGCCTCGGAGCGGCTTTTGAACGTGATCATGGACCGCTTTGGCCGGGAGGCCCACGTCCGCCGGGGGGAGGAGGGGCGCATCATCTTCAGCGCCGCAGTGGAGCTGAGCCCCACCTTCCTCAGCTGGGTGCTGGGCTTCGGCCGGGATATGCGCATCCTCGCCCCAAAGGCCGCCCAGGAGGCGGCCCGCACCCTGTGCCTGGAGGCGCTGAGCCAGTACTCGCCTGAAGCCTGAGGATTTCAAGCGAGCGCGAAGTGCATCTTGCCCCCTTCTTTTACCCTCTTGGGGGTTCCGGCCTTGCCAAGGCGGGGAAAATCCGGTATGCTGGTCTCAGCGGAGGGGAGGGATGCCATGAAGATCACAGTGGAGTACGATCCCGCGGCGGAGAACGAGGTGGTCCTGCGCTGTGCCTCGCTGGACGATGAGATGCTGCGGGTGCTGTCCCTGCTGCGGGCGGAGCTGCAGCGGCTGTGCGTCTGGGACGAGGAGCGGCGCCTCCACCTGCTGACGCCGTCCCAGCTGATCTACGCTGAGACAGTGGAGGATAAAACCTTTATCTGCACCGCCGGCGCCATCTACCAGACCGCCTTGGGCTTGGGGGAGCTGGAGGGCCGCTTCGCCGCAGTGGGGCTCTTTCGCGCCAACAAGTCCACGGTGGTAAACCTCCACCACATCAAGAGCCTGCAGAGCTGTGGCGCCGGGCGTATTCAGGCCGACCTGGCCACCGGGGAGAAGCTGATGGTATCCCGCCGCTACGCGCCGCTGCTGCGGGAACGTCTGGGGCTGTAGAACCTGCATCCATGGCCGGGAGACATCAGGCGGGCGAGGATCCCTCACGCCGGACAGGGATATTTTCCTCCGTATGTCGGAAAAAGGACCGACAAAAAGGTGTTTACCAGTCATGGATACAGGTTCAAGGGAAGGAGCGCATATGGAACATTTCAACCGATTTTACCTCTGGGGTGTGGAGACCAAGTACCGCATGGGGCTGTACTTCTCCGCCGCCGTCTTTGTCAAGGGTCTGGTGGGTGTCCTGATGGGCTGCTGGACAGTGGAAACGCTGACGCTGCTGGAGATGATACTGGCCTGCTTTGCCTTCGCCTGCGCAGAGACCGCCCTCTTTCCCCCGGGGCGGGAGCGGCCGGAGGAGGGAGGGTGGAAGCGCGCGGCCCTCTGGGCGGCGCTGGCCAACCTGATCTTCGCCGCCGGCGGCTGGGGACTTCACTGGTTCTCCGGCGTGCCGGTGTGGGGCGCTTTTCTGCTCCTGCTCTTTTTGGAGCTGGCACTGGGCGCCATGTGGTACGCCCTGCGGCTTCAGGAGAAGCGGGACACCGCCGCCCTCAACCGGTGTCTGCGCCAGCTTCAGGGAGAGGTATAGACAGGGCGGGAGGCTGTTGGCCTCCCGCCCTGTCCGTTTTCAGCGCATCACAGGTGGATTTCAGTGGGGCGAAGTCCCGCCAGACGGTTATTTTTGCCGAGGAAAACTCATATAGTGCAGTAACCTCTGGATAGGGAGTGTGTCGCATTGAAGGGAAACATCGAGGAGCGGGCCTGTGAACTGGCCATCTACATCATAGAGAATCAGGCTACCGTCCGGGCAGCCGCCCAGAAGTTTGGCATCAGCAAATCTACCGTACATAAGGATTTAGCCGAGCGTTTGCCGCTGTACAATCGGAGTCTCTACCTTCAGGTGAAGGCTGTTCTGGATGAGAACAAGGCCCAGCGCCACATCCGGGGCGGCATCGCCACAAGGAAAAAATACCGCGGTACCGGTCCGCAGTCCTGATACCGCCTCTCAAAACCGCCCCGCAGAACGCCCCGCAAAAGCCCCCGGCAGCCTTTGGCTGCCGGGGGCTTTTGGATCAATAGCCGTGGTGATAGATGGCGCAGTCGCCGCCGCAGAAGCCTGCGGTGTGGCTGGCGCCGCAGTAGACCATGCCGTCGTGGAGATGGCGGCCTGCAAAGGCGCAGCCCTCCACCGGGCAGAGCTCACAGCAGGCACCATTGCAGAACCCGCCGTCGTGGGCGTAGCCACAGTAGAGAATGCTGTCGTGGAGATGGCGTCCGGCTGCGGTGCAGCCCTCCACAGCACAGACGGGGATCTCCGTCTGCCAGCGGCCGCCGCAGATCCACTGCCGGTTGTATTCGCCGTAGGGGTAGCCGCTGTCGGTGCTCTCCTCCGAATAGTCGGCAGTATCGTAAGCGGTGCTGTCATAGCCGCCGGTGGACCAGCCGCCGCAGTGTCCGCCGCCGCGATGTCCTCCCCGGTGTCCGTGGGCCAGAACGGGGCTGGTCAGCAGCAGGGACAAGACGAGGCACAGCGTCCCAACAGCGAACAAACGTTTGAAGTTGTGCATAACAATCCCTCCATGCGCCTGCCGGCGCTGTATTCTTCTCCACTTTACCACAGTCCATAGCAATATGCAAGAGGGGAAAAGGGTAAAAATTCTGCCGCTGCCGCACCCCTTTTGGCTTTGGCGCATAGTATGGGCCAAGAACGCTGAAAAAATGGAGGTTTTTCTATGTCCTGTAAACGTAAAACAAAAAATACCGCCGCCCAGACCAGTACCGCCGCCAGTGTCTCCACAGTCTTTGCCGTCCCTGAGGCCGACGAGGCCGGCGAGACCGCGGTTCTCGGCACTCAGACGGAGCTGGCCGGGGAGACCGCTGAGGCGGACGGGGGCGCCGACGGAACCTCCCCTTGGACTGATGTGTCTATGCGCCGCTATGTCCACCCCATCCCCGCCGCCTGCACCGGCTGCGGCTGTCAGAGTTGCCCCTGTCAGTCCTGCCTCTGCCAACAGGCGGAGCAGACTGCCTGTCTGGCCCGGCTCCTTCGGCAGCAGCGGGACCTGTTGGAGGAGATCCGCAATCTCCTGATGCGGCTTTACCCCTGCCTGTAGGGGTACACTGTTTCGGAGGGGACAGGGGGCGGCGCCGTACCAAAAAGGCGGGCGCTTTTGGGATCGTTTACAACTTGTAAACAAATCGAAAACAAATATTGACAGTTTCCAAATATCCTTGTATCCGCCTCCTTTTTGTGCTATGATAGCCAAGAATCACCTCCCTATGCCCCGTGCACACCCCCTTGCGGGAGAGCTGGGGGAACAAGGGGGGCACTGTTCGCTCATTCCTGTTCAAAGGAGCCATCCGACCATGTCCCGTCCACCTGTATCCCACCAGAGCGCGCCCCAGAACCGGAGGCGCAGACGCCGCCGGCGGCAGACCAGCCGCGCCCTTGTGGTGCTGTGCCTCCTGCTGTTCCTCGGCGCGGGGGTCTACGGCTTTATCCGCTCCATCGTCCGCCCCCCGGAGCTGCCCAAAACCACCGTCCCCGACCCCATTGTCGAGCAGGACCCGGCTTCCCCCAAAGACGGCGGGAATCAGACGAACCCGGAGGATGGAAAGGACCCGAAGCCCTCAAAGCCTGTCTTTACCCGTAAGGACCTCTACTTCACCATTCTGGTCTCCGGGCTGGACGACGACAACGGCGGCAGCGACACCAACATCCTCCTCTCCATCGACGGGAAGAACAAGCGGATCAACGCGGTGAGTCTCCCGCGGGACACGCTGATCGACGTGGACTGGAACGTGAAGAAGCTCAACAGCGCCTACAACGTGGGGGGCACCGCCCGGCTGAAACAGGAGGCGTCCCGGATGCTGGG